>JAIQFZ010000038.1 GCA_020073015.1 Terriglobia bacterium
GTGGACCTGACGCGCTACCATCCGCGTCCGTGTTTGCAGTACTACATCAAGCGCTGCCTAGGTCCGTGTGTGAAGGAACTCACCACGCCCGAGATCTACAGTGAAGCCGTGCGCGACGTGAAGCTCTTCCTCGAAGGCCGCCAAACCGACCTGGTCAAATCGCTCCGCGAGCGAATGGCGGAGACGGCCCAGCTCGAGGAGTTCGAACGCGCCGCCCGCTATCGCGACCTGATCTCAACGGTAGAGCAGTTACAGGAGAAGCAGCGCATCGCCGCTGCCGAAGGCGACGACGCCGACGTCTTCGGCTATCACTACGAAAATCAGATGCTCGCCGTGAACCTGTTCCACATGCGAGGAGGCAGAGTCCTGGATCGCCGGGAGTTCTTCTGGGAAGACCTGCCCGAGTTCGGATCACAGTTGAACGATGGAGAGACGGGCGTCCCCGCCCGTCCAGGCGATGATCACGTAGGGACAGCCGCCCTCGGCTGTCCAGGCGAGCAAAGCTCGCCAGCGACTTCCTTCCACCCCGCCGACTTTTTCTCTGCCCTAGTCAAGCAGCTGTACCTGGCCCAGCCCTACGTCCCCCGCAACATCTACGTCCCCGTCGACTTCGAAGACCGCGAAGAGTTGGAAGAAGCGCTCAGCGAGCAACTAGCCGGCGAAGGAGGACGCGCCACCCGCGTCCACATCATCGTCCCGCAGCGCGGCGACAAGCGCGAACTCATCGATCTAGCCGGCAACAACGCCAAGCAGTCCTACGATCAGCGCTTCCGAGTGATGAAGCCGAACGCCCGCGCCATCCAGGATGCTTTCCAAGACGCGCTCGCGCTCCCCGAACTGCCGAAGCGAATCGAGTGTTTCGACATCTCCCACATCCAGGGAGCTGAAACCGTAGCGTCGATGGTCGTCTGGGAAGAAGGCAAGATGAAGAAGTCCGACTACCGCAAATTCATCATCAAGACCGTAGAAGGCGTAGACGATTTCGCCTCTATGCGCGAAGTCGTCACGCGGCGCTACAAGCGGCTGCAGGAAGAAAAAAAAGCGATGCCCAGCCTCGTGCTAGTCGATGGTGGACTCGGACAGCTCCACGCCGCCGCCCAGGCCCTCGAAGAACTCGAAATCATCAACCAGCCGCTGGCTGCGATCGCCAAGCGCGAAGAAATCATCTACCTCTACGGTCAGGAAAACGACCCCGTCATCCTCGACCATCATTCTCCGGTACTCCACCTGGTCCAGATGATTCGTGACGAAGCCCACCGCTTCGCCGTCACCTTCCACCGCAAGCGCCGCCAGATCCGCGACCGAGCCACCGAACTCCGCGAAATCCCCGGCGTCGGCGAATCCACCACCCGCCGCCTGCTCGAACACTTCGGCAGCCTGCAAGCCGTGAAGCAAGCCGACGTAGCCGCTCTGTCGGCGGTCGTTACGAAGAGCCAGGCCGAAGCGATCCTCGAACATTTCCGAAACGGCAGTGAAGGTACCCACGGCAATTTGGGACCACTCTCGACAGGGCGAAGCGGTCCCAAATCCTCTCCCGTGGGAGTTTCTTATGGACTCACCACGGTGAACAACAGGCCATAGCTGACCTTGCCCGTTCCGTGGGCGGTCGTCAGTTTTATCTGGACAAACGCAGGGCCCGGGACAAAGGTGGCCGGCACCGTGTAGACGCTGACGATACCGATCACCCCGCTGCTCCACGTCGTCTTGAGTGGCACGGTGACACTGGTGGCGCCTTGCAAGAAAACCGCGCTTCCACCCACCGTGTCGGTACCGAAGCCTTGGATACCGACATCCTGGCCAGGTGAGGCCTGGGTGATGGTTGAGAAATCGTCCACCGAGACCATTTTGCGCAGCACTGGCGGTTGCGGTTTCGCTGTGATGGAGATGGAGAAGGCCGCGCTGACGAGGTTGTCATCGAGTGTCTTGATCGTGATCTTAGCCCCGCCCGCCGCCAATGTGTCCGGCAGGCGCACGTAAATCTCGTTGTTGTTCGACGGCGCTTGGAAAAGGAACGGGGTGAACGGCACAGTTTTCTGCGTGACCGTCACAACCGTGAGGGACGGGTTGGATTGGGTACAGATGTTGAAACCCTGGATCGTCACCATCTGCCCGATTCCCGCCGAATAGGGCACAATCGAACGAATGACAGGTTTTTTGCCGCCGAGTGCGACCGCAGGTTGCGACATCAAGCCGAAAACAAGGATCGCGAGGAGTAGCTTTGCGAGGAATCGAGCCGGTTTCATGGAAGTCCTCCTAGGCTGGGGCCAGCGATCTCCCGACGCTGTCAGCGTGGGGTAAGGGTTGGAGATTAGACACTCCGGAGATGCACGGAACGTCCGGAACCGTCTTACGAACGGTCCTTCAGTCCGGCATCTGCACGGAACAGACCTCCTCCGCAAGAGCTTATGTAACCATCCTCAGGCTTTTCGGGCGCGACGGAGGAAAAAAATGCCGTCGGCCTGGGAAGGGCGGTCCCAGAATGGGAGGGACGACGAATGATTCCGGAATTGGGACCCGCAAGTGGCCACGCGCCGACCTCAGCTCTTCTTCCCGATCGACTTCGGCTTCAACCTCTTGACGTACTCGTAGCTGGCTTCAAGATACTTCCGCAACTCTCCTCAGGCAGCCGGGTGGCTATTGCGACAGGTGCCTCCGGCGATGTTCACTTCACGAAGACCTGATACCCCCACGGCCGCAAACTAAGCTTTGTAGAAGCGTCCAATTCCACACTCTGGCCGCCGAAGTAGTCCGTGTATCTGCCGTGATAGAGACTCTCTTTGAAGGTCACCGTCTGCGGCTGATCGGAAAAATTGATCACCGCAAAAACCTTGTCCGTCTCATTCCGTCGCACAAAGCTGAACACTTTACTCGGAACGCTGTTGGTCACCGCGATCATGGTCGCACCCCAATGCGCATTCCAAAGCGCGGTGTTCTTCTTCTTCAGAGCGACGAGCTTCTTATAAAGATCGCCGTTCGGGTGCGTTCTCCAGACGATCGGATCTTTCTCGAAGAACTTCAGGCGCTTCGTGTTGCCCGCTTCCTGCCCGTTGTAGATCAGCGGCATCCCTTCACCGACGGCGGACAACACCATCGCCGCCTCCACTCCCTTGCCGAATTGCTCGAACTCGGTCCCGTCCCACGCATTCTTGTCGTGGTTGCTCACAAACGTCATGCGCATAATGTCGGGCGGATACGCACTCTGGTTCCAGGAGTAGTACCCAAACAGTCCGCCCAGATCTTTCTTCTTGCCCGTCGTGATCTCATGGACGGCGTCATACCAACTCCAGGCATAGGTCATGTCGAACGCTTCCGCGTGCAGGTCACGGGATTCCCATTCCGCCAGCATGAAAACAGGTTTGATCGCGTCCAGTTCCTTGCGAGCGTTGTTCCAGAAATCCGCCGGGACGAAACCCGCCACGTCACAACGATAGCCATCGATGTTCGCTTCCCTCACCCAGTACTTCAGGGCATCGGTCATGTACTTGCGCAGGCCTTCGTGGCTGTAGTCAAGATTGATAATGTCGGACCAGTCCCACCAAGGCGTCGGCGTGAAGTCACCTTTCCAATCGCGCATATACCATTCGGCGTGCTGGCTGACCAGAACATTGTCCCAGGCGGTATGGTTTGCGACCCAGTCAAGAATCACGTACATGTGTAACTGGTGAGCCGCGTCGACGAAGTGCTTGAGATCGTCCAGGGTGCCGAACTCAGGATTCACGCTGTAGTAGTCCTGTACCGCATAGGGGCTCCCCAAAGTACCCTTGCGATTCTTTCCGCCAATTCTGTGGATCGGCATCAACCACACGATAGCGACGCCCAACTCCTTCAGCCGGGGTAGTTGCTTCTCCGCCGCCCGGAACGTCCCCTCCGGCGTGAACTGCCGGGTGTTGATCTGATAGATGATGGCGTTCTTGCTCCACTCGGGGTGCTTGAGCTTGACGTAGGGAATAGGTTGATAAGGGTTCGGCTGATTCGCAGAGGGACTAACCGCGCCACCCGGAGTCCTCGCACAACTGGTCAGGAGTGCAATTAGCAGAATAAGGATCGACGCCCGGAAGCGCATGGCTAAGCCACCTCTGGCGAAAGGAGGAAATCTCGATTCTCGTTGCATCATTGATTGGAACCGGCGTCGATAATAGCACCGTGGCAGGGTCGCGCCACGGCTCGGACAAGCTGATCGCACGCCAGAAACGACGGCTGCGGTCCTGTACGTCACCAACGCATCCGCTGCCTTACGCCCCTGACCAGGTCTCCACCCTTCGCACAGGAGGTGGCCCTACTTCGACGGCACCAGTTCACCCGCTGCCAAAACATAGGACGTCACCTTGTCCAGTTTGATATTGGAGCGCGTGCAAGTAATCGCCACCGACCCGTCAGTGTTGCGGGCGGACGCCACATCCTTCATCATGGCCCGATGATCCGAAGTAACCGCAAGAGGCGCGGTCGGGCCGGAGTCCGCGCTTCCGTCCGTCTCATGGCCCGGAAACGGCTGGGAAGCTGGTGAATTCGGGTCAGGGCGCGTGCCCGCTCCCCTCCCGGTTTTCCAGGTGGCGGAAGTATTGGGCGGCCCGTACGCGAGATCCTGCCCGGCGTCCATCCGCGTCGGGTAATACCACCCGGTCAGATAGACCTTGATCGGCGCCGAGCCATTCTTCCACTCCACCAAATCCATACGGATGGCAAGGCGGGAGGGCTCGGTTGCGGACTTCGCCACCGACTCTGTAACTTCTCCCGAGAAGACGGAGTTCCTCGGGAATACCACTCCATTCACCAGGGTGGCCACGGTCAGTTTCGCCTTGATCTTAGTTCCAACCGGGGTAGCGCCGGCTGTCACGTTTTGCTGCATGGTCACAGGAAATTCGAGCGCCACCGGAGCACGCGGGGCCGCAGCCTTCTGCTGGCCCAACACCGCCGCGGGGCCGAAGACGAAAGTAGTCAGCACGCTTCCAACGAGCATTCTTCTCGTGAACATTTGCGACCTCCTTGCTGTTTGATGAAACAGCTGGACGCTGCGGATGCCCCTATTTTCAAGCAAGCCCGCCGTCTGCTACTTTAATTAGTTTGCCATTGACGGCCTGCCGGCTTCTGGGGTGAAACAAAAATGCCAGCCATCAAATTCCGCGGTGTGGACTTCATCGACTTCGACACGTTGCTGAGCGACGACGAGCGCCTGGTGCGCGACACCGCCCGCAAGTTCATCGAGGACAATCTCGTCCCCATCATCGAAGAGTGCAACCGCGCCGGCCGCTTCCCGCGCGAACTGGTAAAGCCCATGGCCGACCTAGGTTTCTTCGGAGCCTCACTGCAAGGCTACGGCTGCGCCGGCATGGGCAACGTCGAGTACGGGCTGGTGACCCAGGAATTGGAGCGCGGCGACTCCGGCGTACGTTCGTTCGTCAGTGTGCAGTCGGCGCTGGTGATGTATCCGATTTACACCTTTGGCTCCGACGAACAGAAGAACACCTGGCTGCCCGCCATGCAGAAAGGCGAAAAGATCGGCTGCTTCGGGTTGACCGAGCCCGGCTTCGGCTCGAACCCCGGCGGCATGCGAATGCGCGCGAAAAAAGTCGGCAAGGAATACGTGCTGAATGGCGAGAAAATGTGGATCACCTCCGGCACCATCGCCGACGTCGCCGTCATCTGGGCAAAAGTGGAAGACGAAGATAACAAGGTCCGCGGCTTCCTGGTCGAAACCGATCGCCCCGGCTTCAAGGCCGACGACATTCACGGCAAGTGGTCACTCCGCGCATCGGTAACATCAGGTCTCTCGCTGCAGGATGTCCGCATCCCCGAGTCGAATCTTCTGCCCGGTACAGGCGGCTTGAAGTCTCCCCTGATGTGCCTGAACCAGGCGCGCTACGGAATCGCCTGGGGAGCGGTAGGCGCAGCCATGTCGTGTTACGACTGCGCGCTGCAATATGCCCTGTTGCGCAAACAATTCCGCGACCAGCCCATCGCCTCGCACCAACTCGTGCAGGAAAAACTCGCCTGGATGATCAGCGAAATCACCAAGGCCCAGCTTCTAGTCCTGCAAGTCGGACGCCTGAAAGACGCAGGCAAAGTCGAGCACCAGCACATCTCGATGGCAAAGCGGAATAACGTTTGGATGGCCCTCGAATGCGCCCGTATGTCGCGTGACATTCTCGGCGCCAACGGCGTGGCCGACGACTACCCCATCATGCGCCACCTGATGAACCTGGAAAGCGTAAAGACCTACGAAGGCACGCACGACATCCACACGCTGATCATCGGGTCAAGCGTCACGGGAATCGACGCGTTCTAAAGTGTGGCGCGGACATTCCTGTCCGCGCTGCGGCGGCGAGTGCCACCAGAAGGCTGACCTCGATGTTGCGCATGGTTTTCGGTGCCGCAATGCTTCAGTGCTGGATAACGGATTTGTTCTCAGCGGCAGCTTCGCCCGCTGAGAAGTGTCTCTAAACAACACGACAGCTGTTTATCGGTTTGGGATCTCCGGCCAAGAAGTGGCCGCCACGCTGTCTCCGCCCGTGTAGACCAGAACGGACGTCGACCTGAGTCTGCCTGTCCACCGGTTGTTGGTGAAATCGTGATTTTTCGCCAGCTATCGACCATGTATCCACGTCTCAGTTTCGGATATGCTGACTTCCCCAGCCGGGGGCGTCGCCTTTTTCAACTTTTCCGATGAACCGCAGGAAGGCGATGCCCGCGAAAAGCAGTACGTTCAAAGCGTGAGAGATTTCCCTTCGGGTGATTGATTCCATCCACGGCTGGCCCCAGCTTCAACAGTTCGCCGTGCACTGAATATTCAAGAAACGACAATTATCCACAAGTCTTGCTGCTCGCGAAGCCTCGACCGGGCATATACTTCGCCACGCGTAGAAGTTTGCGCAAAGGAGACTCCCCCGATGAACAAGGTACTGGAAGTCCTGCTAACCGTTGTGGCACTGGCTGGGTTGTACAGCGCACTCCCGGCAAGCACCGTGCGGCCCGGCAATTCTGCCGCTCGAGCAGAACAGGCTGTGGTAGTTGCTGATGGTAGCGACCCGATGCCCTTGTGCCGACGCTGCACCCAAACCCGATAAGGATAAGCATAGGCAAGCTGAATTCATAAAATCGACACCGGCCGCCCAAAAAAGACATTGCGGAGCGGTCGCGGGATAGGTATGCTTTCCGAACGTTACGTGTCTATCAGGCGATGAACTGGTTAATGTATGGGAGTTGGCTCGCTGGTCCGCTGTTGCAGATCACCCTTCTGATCTTCATGGTCCGGTGCAAGTTCCATGCGGTGTTTCCCCGATTCTTTTCCTACATCCTGTTTCAGACCCTCAAGTCGGCATGTTTGTTTGTCGCATACCGGTATCTTCCCGGCGAGAGCTACTTCGACGCGTACTGGACGGGAAATGCCGTCAGCGTGATCTTTGCCGTCGCAGTGATGGATGAAATACTTCGCAGCCTCTTTAAAGAGTACGGAGGTATTCAGAGTTTAAGCACGACCATATTCCGATGGTCGTGCGGGCTGCTCCTGCTGCTGGCCATCATCGGTGCCTTGTCCAGTGGCGAAACGGGTGGAGACAGGGTAGTGGCGGCGGTGTTTGCCTTTGATCGCAGCATGCGCCTCATGCAGGTTGGGCTCTTCCTGCTCTTGATGCTTCTCTGCCGTGTTCTCAGAAACTGCTGGCGGCAACCGGTATTCGGCATAGCGCTGGGATTCGGAGTCTTTGCCAGCGTTGAGCTGATCCTGGTGAGTGTTGTCATGTGGTTGGGCGACGGTCACGCCGCCACCATCAGTTTAGTGAAAAGTGCGGCATACAATGCAGTGACCCTCGTGTGGATCGGCTATCTGAAACAGCAGCCGCAACTGGTGCCACAGGTTGAAGCGGCTACCAGCGCGAATACTTTCGGGATGGCGTTGGCCGCGTCAGGCGTTGTGTCGGATCCTGACGCAAGCTTTATGTTGAGGGTAGAGCAGGCCGTGGACCGGGTCTTGTCTCGCGGCGATTGGCCGAGACCAGGTACAAAGGGACGTCGGATCGTCAGCCGCAAGCCCAATCCAGAAGAGGGGAACTGATCCTGCTTCCCACCGATGTGCGAAACGATGCAGTCCACGGCAGAACAACTGCGCAGCGAAGCGAACTGGCCTCCTGAAGAAGGGGAGAACATTTCGTTCAAATCTTCCACCGGGTCCGAAACCGCTATTCTCAAAGAAGTGCGTTGGGGTCTGGTCTGGCGAGATTTCATTCTTGAGGACGGACGAGTGATACCAGAACACAGGATCTCGGGCTGTCCCCAGCCGCAGGCATGGCGCAACATCGACGAGGTCACTGACCATGAGCGAGAGGAGTGTGAGGAACGGCTCCTTTCGATGGCCGGGGCCGGAATGGACCCTCGCAAACGGGACCAGTCGTTTTGGGCGGAGCTGAACCAGTATCTGGCGTACACATACCTCAGGTTCAAGCAAGCAGGGCGCAAAGGGCAAGATACAGAGCGATGACGAACTGACCGGGAGCAGAAGTCTCAGGTCGTGTGAATAGAACGAGGTCTAGAGCTGTGAGCCGATCCGATGAGGAAACCCAAGAGCCGCAGGTTTGGAGAGTGCTCTCCGAAGCTGGTCTGGTAGAAATACGACTCGACGAATTTACAGAAAGAATCAGAGACGTCAAACGTATCGTCATCGTACATCTTCGTGAATTGCTGGATTTCGACACCGGCATTAAAGAGCGCGAATCTGCGGCGTACTCGCTAGGGACGCTAAAGGGATTAGAGTTGAAGGTGCTGGAGAATGCTGCGAAGCCGCCCGACCCATCGGAGATGTGATCTTGTTCAAGCAGCTAAAACCCCGTAGTCATCCGGAGCTTCATGCCTCTCCAAACCCTGATCCTGCCGCGCGATTTTCCGCACTGAAAACACTTCCGTGCATGCGGGCCCGTAATAACTGATACACGATCAAGCAACAACACCCCGCCGTTTCCGCTGGAAGAGGTCACTATGCTTAGCGATGGTCCGAAGCGACTCAAGAAAACTTGGGAAGAACTCGTCACAGCAGCTTCAACGGAAACCGACCCCGAAAAGCTCGCCATGACCATGGAAGAGATCTTTGCTGCTCTCGAAGAGCGAGAACGAACCCGGTCCCTGTCACAAAATCCATCGGGCTTCTAAGAGCATCCCACAGAGACTAGACAACCTGGCACAGATAGTTGAATCCGATTCTGAGGGACTGGAGATGGCCTTCTCACCTAAGGAATAGTTGTCGGAAACAGCATTGTTGATGAAATCATCGATTTCACCAACTACGATCATGCACGGGGATTTACTGCCCCCCCGCACTCGAAGAAGACTTCGCCGCAGGCTCAGGCGCCGGACCGGCCGCCGCCCGCGTTCCGATGCCAATTTCCATGGCAGTATTCTTCGGGAACACGACCTCGTGTCCGCGCGCCATAAAATTCCGGTAGACCGACATGCCCGCTCCGTAGGCGCCCATGGTGTAACCGAATGCGCGGGAATGCACGAGTACGCCCATCACGGCTCCCACCAGTTTGAATCCGCCGACCCCACCCGCCATCCGGCCCGAGGTTGTGCCGGAAGGACTCGCGCCATCTCCGTCGCGGTCGCCCACGTGGTGCGCAGAAAGCATCGCCAGCCCCATGGAGAGCGCCACACTCCCGTAGCGCGACTTGGAGTTCGTCGCCTCCGCCCCACCTTCTGAATCAAGCTTCACATTCCCGTCTTTGCCGGCCTCCACGCCAACCAACGCCGCCTGCACTTTCTGCTCCACCCCATCCGGCAGAACGACCTGATGGAACGCGATGCGCAGTTGCCCATTCTTCTTCATGTGCCGCGCCGGCTGTACCTGTCCGACTGTGCCCACCAACTTGCTGCCCTGCGGATAGATCAATCGATCGCCATCCAACAGCGGCCGCGTCAGCACCGCTTCCACGTCCTGCCCCTTCAGCGCCGTGGCCGACGACAAGGCCGTGAGCAGACGGGCGTGCACCACGCTCCCCTCCGGCAGCGCGCCACCCACCGAAGCCGCCATCTGCGCAGTCAAAGGCTCCGTACCAAAATCAAGCGGATCCTCCAGTTCCGCAAAGTAAATCGTCCCCGCTGGGATGTACTGATAATGCAGCGGAAGTTGCGCCTCGGCGTAACGTTGCAGGCGATGAATCCGCCCCGGCGTCTTCAACTGTGCCATCGCGTTGTTCCACTGATCGCGGGCCTGCTGCTTCGCCTCTTTTGTTTTCTCCGACGCCACATCCTTCACGGTCTTCTTCGTCTCTTTGTCGGGCGCGCTGACAAACTTCAGCACCTGTCCCGATCCGGGCGTCACGCTGGTATGAAGCGCAATATGCTTTCCATCGGCCAGCACCAGGTCCGTAAAGCGGACCTCAATTTTGCGCGTGGGCGTGAAGTCTGCATTCAGGCCCGCCAGGGTCCGCTTCCCGCGCGACACCGGTTCGATCCGGGTGACTTCACCGCGAACCTCCGATCCCGCCGGCACCACCAGATGATCAAAGGCATACACCGGCTCGATCACGTGCGCATGCACCGGCTGCCCGACCCGCTGGATGCGGACTTCTGTTTCAAGCGCAGCGTGCAACGACGTGCCCTTCGGTACGGTGAGCGGCACCAGCGCATCCGGGCCGCTCGCGATCATGCCTGTTTGAACGCCGGCCGGACGTGCCGATCCCGGCAACAACTGCGGAACGGGCACGTCAGAGACTTCCCGGGAAGTGTTCGGCGTCTTCTCCTGAGCTTCGGCGGCCGTGATCGGCACCAGCGCGAGCAACGTCACCCAGAAGATTCGTCGTGCGGTCATGTGGCTACTCCTCAAAGTGCCGGAGAAAGTGGCCGGAGCCTCCAAATCCCCGATCTTCGCCTTAAAGGCTTATTGAATTTAGGGTCTGTCGCTTTCAAAAAAACAAACGATCGAGGAGCGCAAAGAGCAGGCTGCAGGTCACCCCACCCGGTGTGGCAATAAGTATATTCCAAATCGTCCGAGTCCAGACGGGGGAAAATCCGAGCGGGCCAGGCGTAATCAGAAGCAGAACGCGTGCTGCATACCGAGTGGATCGTCGAGGGCTCCGGCTAAGGGGCTGGAGGTAATTTCAATTATCGGAGTTTGGTAGAGCTCGCTTCCCAGGCTGCAGACAAACTCGCACTTCGCTGCGAAAAGGGAAGGGTACGAGTTTCAGATTTTGGGGTGGCGCCGCTCTTAGGTGTGAACGTGAGTGCCGGCCTTTTCGGATAACCTCTGGCGTGAGAGCTGCGAGAACCCAGCCCCAGAGGGGCGCCTGCCAATAGCCCGGCGCTTCAGCGCCGGGAAAAGTGGGAAGTCCGAGCAAGTCCCGGAGGGAACGAGAATTCTCACGCACAAACCGCAGCGCTGAGATATCGATTTTGTTTTTCGCCCGCGCCTCAGCCATACAGCTCGCCCAGCAACTCATACGCGCGCCGCAGATGCGGGATCACGATGCTGCCGCCGACCACCAGCGCCACATTGATCGCTTCTTCCTGTTCGCTGCGATTCACACCCAGCCGGTACGCTTGAATAATGTGGTAGTTGATGCAGTCGTCGCACCGCAGACACGCGGATGCCACCAGCCCCATCAGTTCTTTATACTTCGCCGGAACTGCGCCTTCCAGATAAGTATTGTGATCGATGTTGTAGAAGCGCTTGACCAGGAAGTTGTCGGCCTTCTCTACATTCTCATTCAAACGAGTGCGCGTCTCGAGAAAGCGGCGGGCGATCTCGCTCTTCTCCGCGACCTGCTTTTCCGTCAGAAGATAGGTAGCCTCTTTGCGCTCAGTCATGCGATGAAGTGTAGCGCAGACACTCTTGTCCGCGCACTGCTGGCGGTGTCTGAAGTGTGGGCTCTCAGGCAAACCTGCTTAAGAAAGGGGAACGCCCGCGCCTCAGCCGCGCTCCGCTGCATGCCTCGCGCGGACAAGAGTGTCCGCGCCACACTCACAACCCCGGATTGTCCGGATATGTCGGCAAGTCCGGCGGCCGCGCCGGCAGCTTCTTCGGATTCGCCTTGATCTGCTCCATCAGCATCTCAATCGCCTTCTCCAGTTGCGGGTCTTGCCCTTTCCGCACCAGGTCCGGCGGATTATCCACCACCACATCCGGCTGCACGCCGCGGTTCTCGATCAACCACTTACTGTCGAGCCCGTAGAGCGAAAATTCCGGCCGCGTGATGTAGCCGCCGTCCATCAGCGGCATCTGCCCGCGAATCCCGCGCACGCCGCCCCAGGTCCGTTCGCCAATCAGCGGCCCCAGCTTGTACTGCTTGAAGAAGTAGCTGAAAAAGTCGCCGTCGGACGCGGCGTAATGGTTCGTGACGCAGGCCATGTAGCCGTGGAACGTGTTATCAGGAATCGTACCCGACTCCCAGTTGCGCGCTGAATCCATGCCCGCCAGCACGCGCCGCAGCCGCGCAAAAATAAGCTCGTCCACGAAGCCGCCGCCGTTGTAACGGACATCGAAAATAATTCCCTCCTTGCGAATTTGTGGGAAGTACTGCTTCACAAATTCATTCAGCCCATCGCCCCCCATATCGGGCAGGTACACGTAACCGATCTGCCCGCCGCTCGCGGCCTCCACCTTCTTCCGATTTGTCTCAATCATGTTCAGCTCGCGCAGAGAGTATTCGTCCGCGACTGGCTTGACGGTCACGTTGCGCGCGCCGTCCGCTGAGGGTTTCGAGTTCACGGTCACCGTCACCACTTCGTTCGCCTTGTTCACCAGGAGCTCATCCGGAGTCTGCGGAGCCTTCAAGGCGCGTCCGTTGATCGCGATCAGGTAGTCGCCTTCTTTGACATTCACGCCCGGCTCGGTCAAGGGCGAACGAACATGCGCGTCCCAGTTTTCGCCCGGATAAATCTTCTTGATGCGATAAACGCCGCTCGCACCGGCTTCATAGTCCGCGCCCAGCAGCCCCACATTCACCGGATGCAGATCGGGAAAATCGCCCCCGCCCACGTAGGTATGCGAATTCGACAGCTCGCCGATCATCTCGCCCAGAACGTAAGTCAGTGAATACCGGTCGGCGACATAAGGAAGCAGCTGCGTGTATTTGTCTCGCGTCTTCTTCCAGTCCACTCCGTTCATGGACGCTTCGAAGAAGTAGTCGCGCTCCTGCCGCCACACTTCGTTGAAAATCTCTTTCCATTCCTGCGCCGGATCGGCTTCCGCCAGCATGCCGCTCAGATTGAGCGCGCCATCGCCGACCTTGTGCGGAGCGTCGGGAGGCTTGGCGTCGATAATCCCGTAGGTTGGGGCCCCGCCGCCATCACCGCCTGGGCCAGCCGCGGCGCGATAGAGCAGCTTCGCCCCATCCGCCGAGAGCGCGAAATGATCCGCGCCCTCGACCAGCACTTTATCCTTGCGATCTTTCAGATCATAGCCGTGGATGGCCGGATTCTCACCCGCGATCGGTCCCGACAGTCCCTGGATCGGAACGCTCGCATAATAGATCGCATCCTTCGACGCATCGATGGCGCGAATCACCGCCGCCGGAACCGCTAACGCCATGATCCGGTTCTGAATGCCGTCCAGATCGATCTTGAATTCCTTCGGCGGCTCCTTGGCCTCGCTCCCGGCTTCTTTCTCGCCCGGCTTCCCTTCTTTTTCCTTCTCCTTCGACGGCTGCTTGGCGTTCTTGCTCTGCTCCGCTGCGGTTCCGCCCGCCTCCGGTCCCTCCGCCTTCACCTTCACTTCGTCACTCAGCGCCGGAAACGGAGACGGCTCATCCGCGGTCAGCGTCACCACGTACACCCGCGTCGTCTTTGGATTCGCAAACTCAAAATCGATGTTGCCCAGAACTTCGTTGTAGTCGCGGTCCGACAGGAAGTAGAGATACCGCTTACCCGGATCAAACACCGCCGCATAACTATTGTTGAGCGTCGATGTCACGGGGGTGATTTTCTTGTCTGTCACACTATAGAGGTACACAACCGAGTAGCCAGACTCCTGCTGCTTGTCGTACGCGAGCCACTTGCTGTCTGGAGACCACGCGTAGTTTCGAATCTCGAAGTACTTGCCGCGATCCACCTCGACTGGCTTCTTTTCCTTGACGTCCACGTACCAGAGCTTCAAGTCCTTGTCAGCCCAGGCGATCTTCGTATCGTCCACCGACCACGCCGGCTGAAACATGAACCCTTCGTGCCCGCTGGTGATCTGCTGTTCCGCCCCCAGTCCATCCTGAGGAGCAATGTAGATCTCGTCTTCGCCGGTGCGGTCTGAAACATAGGCGATCCACCGCCCGTTGTGCGACCACGCCACGTGCTGCTCCCGCGCCCCCGGAGAATTCGTCAGATTGCGGACGCTGCCCTCCTTGGCCGGCGCGGTAAACACTTCCCCGCGGGCCGCAAACACCGCGCGCTTCCCATCCGGCGAGATATCGGAATCCGTAATGTGGTGGCTGGCGCTTATCCAATGCTTCAAGGTCTGGCCGCGCTCGCCCGGCACGTAAATCGTCAGCTTCTTCAGTTGCTTCGTCTCGAAATCGAACGTGCACAGATACCCGGCATTCTCAAACACAATCGAATCCGGACCCAGGCTCGGCCACATCACGTCAAATTCGTCGAAGTGCGTCAACTGCTCGACTTGCTTGCTGCCAAGGTCATAGCTGTAGAGGTTCAGCTTGTGCTCCGCCCCGCGATCCGACGTGAAATAGACGGCGTTCCCGTGCCACATCGGAAACGTATCCGTGTAGTCGGTGTGCGGAATCACTGCATCGACCGCGGTGTTCTTGATGTCGTAAATCGTGATGTCCTGCGCCAGGCCGCCCGTGTAGCGCTTCCACTGGCGGAAATTGCGGAAGATGCGATTGTAAGCCACCTTCGTTCCGTCGGCCGAAAAAGAAAGCAGGCCGCCTTCGTCCATCGCCATGGGCTGCGGCAGTCCGCCGTCCAACCCGACCGTGAAAGGCCTCTTGATCCAACCGTTCGAAGCGTCGCGGCGCGTGAGGAACACGATCCTCTGGCTGTCCGGCGTCCAGGCAATCACTTCGTTGTGGATCCCCATGCGATCGCTGAGCTGCCCCGCCGCTCCCTGATAGAACGTCAATTGTCGAGGCTGACCACCGGTCGCTGGCATCACATAGACATTGAAGTTGCCGTCGTACTGGCCGGTGAATGCCAGCCATTTGCCGTCCGGCGAAAACTTCGGAAACAGTTCACGCCCCGGATGCGAAGTGATCCGGCTGGCGGTACCGCCTGAACTCGAAACCAGCCAAAGGTCGCCACCATACATGAATGCAATCTTGTCTTTCGAAATATCGGGGAAACGCAGCAGGCGGCCTTCTTGCATGTCCTGGGCTGCAGCCAGGCAGCTGAAGCTGATCATGAAGAGCAGGATTTTTCGAATCGAAAACATGCGGACTCCTTCGAAGAAATTTTGGATATAAAACTCACTGAGCCGGGAATCATTCCGAGGACAAACCTGCGAACTGGCGCGTAGAACGGTGAACGTCGAAAGAAGAAGCAAACCGAGCGCACGCCCGAAGCCAGCCCGCGAGCCGCCAGCACGCGGCGCCTGTCAGCGGCTTCGTCAGATCTTCCGTGACCACAAAACCGGAAGAATTGTACACCCCGCCGCGCGCGATCAGCAGCCCTGGCCAATCCAAAGTTGCGGATTTCCCTCCGACAACAAGGTCTTGCACACCCACTTGGACGCGTCAGAAGATGTTTTGTTAGTAGCTCCCCGAAGATACACCCAACAAAACCTCACTTTCTCCAGCGACGGCTCCCTTGGCGGCTTGCAGTTCGCTCGATCAACTGAATAATTCATGACGAGCAGTCTCGCAGATCGCCACTACCGCGGGATGTTTTAGTTTTCGCTCAACGGAGATTGCATAGAATCGATTGAGCACGGCGCCGGCACGCCCCACGAGACGAAGCTTGCCCTCTCTGCGGAACTGCTTCTCCAGAACCGAGGGAACTGCAAATATTCCTGCACCCGCCTCTCCGAAGTGACGCAGGAGCGCAAAATCTTCGAACTGCCCCACCATAAGAGGTCGAATCTGTTGCGAGTCGAACCATTGGTCAAGCGCACGACGAACGTTCGTGTTGTCAGCTGGAAGCAATATTGGCGCACCGTGAAGCACCTTGGGAAATCGCCTGCCGTACTTCTCGGACAACTCGGGCGTTGCAAAAAACGTCATTCCGCACTCGCCCAGCAGGTGGTTGTACGCCCGGACCTTCGCCGGCGGCCCAATCGGCGTGTCGGACAACACAACATCGAGTTCCTGAATGGCCAGGTTTGCCAACAGATGTTCCTGGTTATCCTCGCGGCAGGTTATCTGGACAGGCTCTCTTAGTTGCAGCGCCGGCGCGATCAGCGCGTACGAGATTTCCTTGGGCAACACGTCGGCAATCCCAACGACCAACTGCATCGGATGACCGGTGGGGCGGTCTTTGATGGTGTCGAGCATTTCCCGGCCCAGCGAGAAGATATCGTCGGCATACCGATAAACGATTTGGCCGATTTCGGTGGGCTGCACACCCCGGGCCGACCGGGTCAGGAGTTTTTCCCCAAAACTTCCTTCCAGACTTCGAAGCTGTGCGCTGATCGTAGGTGGAGCCAGCCGCAATTGTTCGCTCGCGCGCCCGATACTGCCGGCCCGAACAACGGTCCAAAAATAGAGCAGATGATGATAGTTAATCCATTCCATGACTCGCGATACCTGTGTTTGCGTTCTCGGCGTTAGATTAAACCGAATGCTCGCTGCTCAGATTATCTACTTTTTAAACTGTCCCTGGCGAATTAAGAATGTTTTGGCAAACAGACAGGGGCAAAATGAAATCCGAAGGGGTGAACAAGATCATGAAGCGGGATTTTCGTAACAAGGCAATTGCAATTGTCGAACCTCCCAGGATCGAAGAGGAGATTCGCAAGCGCGCCTACGAACTGTTCGAGGCACGCCGACGAGAAGAGGGCCACGAACTTGAAGACTGGCTTCGCGCTGAACAGGAGATTACGGGTCACAGAAGTGGCGACGTAGCCGCATAACGGCGCAGATCTCGGATTCGAAGCGAGGAGGAGTCGAAGTGGAACTCGAGGTTCGGATACAAGGCACTGATCTGGCGGATGCGGTACGACGTTATACCGCCCGCCGGATGCGCTTTGCTCTCGGGCGCTTTGCATCGCGCGTGGGACGGATCGTGGTACGCATTTCGGATGTGAACGGTACGCGGGGCAGCGTGGATCAATGCTGTCATGTCAGAGCGGAACTTCTGCCGTCCGGAAGAGTAGTACTTCAACAAGTTGACGCAGACCTGTTTACTGCAATTGACCGAGCGACCGAACGAGTGGTGCAAGCCTTCCGACGTGATATCCAACGGACGCGAGAAGCGCGAACACGTCGCGAATCGGTGAGGACGCAATATTAGGTCCGAAGGCCAACTGCGAATTTCGGAGATCTCGGTACAGGCCGGTGGACGGGGCAAACCAGCCCCGACGCCAGCGACGGCGGCACCCCCACCGGCCTCGTCAAAACACCCCGGACCAGCAGCGAGACGGTTCGCTCCTTGCGGAGGGCCAGTCTACAGGCTGCGGAAAAAGTCGATGTTGCACTTGATTTTGGGTGGCGCAGCGCTTCAGCGCTGCCCATAACCGGCTTGTTTTCAGTAGCGGCTTCAGCCGCTGAGGGCAAGACGCAGGTCGCGAAAAGGATTTTCCGCAACCTGAGTCTGGGCGATGTATCCACAGCGATGACCAAATGCGGGAGGTGAAAATGACGACTTTAGGCTTCCAATCTCCGGTTCACAACTGGAGAGTTCTGTACCGGGCTGCCGTCTTCGAAAGGGACAGAACGGTTCTCCGGGAACGTTTGTCCGATGCGGAAGAGGCGATCATAGCCCGTGCCCGAGAACTTTTCCATTCAACCGGAGACAACATCGAAGAAAGAGAGGCTTTGGAAGACGCGTTGTACACCCTACGCGCCTACCGAAATGCGTGGCAGCAGAACAACGCCGCTTGAACAAGCGGCCAGGATTCTTGGCTCCCACTGAGTGTGGTTGGATAAGGTCAGTGTCGTGACTCGATCGTTGATCATCCAGGTGTGATGAACATGGCAAAGAAGCGTACCAAAGCCGACAAAGCGCAGAGGCAGGCTGATGAACTGGAAAGCAAACTGGAACGCCGTCCAGCACAAGTAGAGAAGAGGACGGCGACGGGCGACAACGCCAGCCAAGCCTCTGCCCCGATCGCGAGCGAAGCGACCGAGAATTAGGCTAGCACTCCGACCAGTCCGGGTTCCCGCACCAACCGTACACCTTTTGCTTTGTCGGATTGCCCGTACAGCGAGCCGACGCCGATGCGGCCCGCGTCCGGGCACTCGCCACCGGCAAAGATTTCGCCACGCTCTGGCAAGACTTCGACCCTGACCTCCAATCCTGACAGGAGCGAGGCGAGGAGCATTTGATTCCCCACTCGCACGGCTACTCAAGTGTGCGGCCTAAGTCCTTTCGCGACCCTAATCCCTTGAGGTATAGTCCCTACCCGCAGCCATTTTCAGACCCGCTCTTCGGGCCGCATCATCCCTACGGAGGCACTCATGCCCACGCAAGCCCGTCCCGAACCACATGCCAAAAGTTTCGGGGAAAACATTGAAAGCGATCTCGCGCTCGAATTTCTGCGCGTGGTCGAGAAAGCCGCCATCGCCTCCGCCCGCACCATGGGCCAGGGCGACCGCCCGCTGGCCGACCAGGTTGCCACCGAGGCCATGCGCAAGGTCATGGACACCGTCCCCATGCGCGGCACCATCGTCATCGGCGAGGGCGAGCGCGACGAGGCGCCCATGCTCTATATCGGCGAGCAAGTCGGCGGCTCTTTCCCGGACGGCCGCGAAGTTCCCAGCATCGACATCGCCGTCGACCCGCTCGAAGGCACCAACCTGTGCGCCACGGGCGCGCCCGGAGCCATCACGGTTCTCGCCGCTTCCGCAAAAGGCGGCCTGCTGCACGCCCCCGACTGTTACATGGAAAAAATCGTCGTCGGGCCGTCCTGCAAGAACGCCGTAGAACTCGATGCCCCCGTAGCCGACAACCTGCGCAACATCGCCCGCCGCCTGCATCGCGGCGTTGACGACCTGGTCGTCATCGTCCTCGATCGCCCGCGCCACGAAAAGCTCATCAACGACATTCGCAAAGCCGGCGCCCGCATCAAGCTGATCGGCGACGGCGATCTCTCCGCCGGCATCGCCGCCGCCATCATTGGAACTGGCGTGCACGCCGTCATGGGCTCGGGCGGAGCTCCCGAAGGCGTCATCACCGCCGCCGCCATTCGCTGCCTGAACGGCTACATGCAAGGCCGCCTCGTCATCGACAAGCCCGAACTCGAAGAACGAATCGCGAAGATGGGCATTAAAGACAAGAACAAGATCTACGAAGCCGAAGATCTGGCCCCCGGCAAGCAACTGATCTTCGCCGCCACCGGCGTCACCGACGGCGCGCTCCTCAAAGGCGTCCGCTTCTTCGGCGAAGGCGAGCGCACCTCGTCCGTAATCCTGACCCTCAAAACCGGCAAAGTCCGCTTCATCGAAAGCATCCACTTGGACAAAGGCCCGGATGTGAAGGTGAGGATCAGCTAATCCCAGATCGTGGAGAGGTGGGCGTCCTCGCCCGTCCCACCAGATGGCTCGCCCCCAGCACCATCAACCTCCGCCCGCTGATTACCGACTACTGACTCTTCGCCCTGCTACAATCGCTAGCTCCATGAAAGCGCGGAACTTCCCGCTCCGTATAGACGTATCCATGGTGTGCTGTTAGGGGTCTTGCACCTTTCCTAGGCAGCCGCCACGCGTTGAGGCGGTCAAGCGAAGCTTCCGGGAGCAAGTCTTTGGACGAAGCCCAGGTCGTCGGATTACTGGTCCGTCGCTGCGTTGGCGGAGACGCCGCGGCTTGGGAAGAAATCGTCCAGCGCCACCACCGCCGCATCTACAACATCTGCTACCGCTTCGCCGGTGACCCCGACAACGCCCAGGACCTCACCCAGGAAGTCTTCATCAAGATGTACCGCACCCTGAATACCTATGACTCCGGTAAGGGCGCCTTTATGACCTGGGTCACCACCATTACCCGCAATCTGCTGGTCGACCATTTCCGCAAGAGCAAAGGCGACCGGCTCACCGATTCCATGGATTCAGCCCCTTCCGAGCACGAGGACGCGCAGCCCCTGAGCGAGCAGATCGCCGACCGGGGACTCCCCCCCGACGCTCACGTCCAGAGCCGGGAAACGCGGGAATTCGTCCATCAGGCGCTTCAAAAACTGTCTCCGGAGCTCCGGGAAGCAGTGATTTTGCGGGATTTACAGGATATGGACTACCGGGAAATAGCCACGGCTCTGAGGGTTCCCGAGGGAACCGTCAAGTCAAGAATTAACCGTGGGCGCGCGGAACTTGCACGCCTGCTACAACGTACATATAGGCAGGTGATCTGATGCCAGGCGAAAACCAACACGGGATCGGTTGCACCGAATTCGAAACGCTGCTCACCGAGGCCATCGAAGGCCAGCTGACCGGCGCCCGGAAGGAGGGCTTTGAGGCACACCGGCGCGTCTGCTCCGTCTGCGGACCGCTGTTCGCCGACGTGCAGGCCGGCCAGCAGTGGCTGCGCTCGCTTGAAGAAGTCGAGCCTCCGGCGCACCTGGTGCACAACATTCTGGCCGCTACCACCGGAATCTCCAGCACGCGCGTGCTGGCGACCACGCCCGACGCCAGCACCACTCCGTTTGGGGAACGCCTGCGCGAGTGGTGGGACTCGTTCGTCACCCCCGTGGCCGGCTTTGTTCGCCAGCCGCGCTTCGTGATGTCGTTTGGCATGATCTTCTTTTCGTTCTCGCTGGCGCTGAACGCAGCGGGGGTGAAGCCGTCCGACGTGGCCAAGATCGACCTGCGCCCGAAAGCCCTGCGCCATACCTACAACGACTTGCAAATCCAGGTCGTGAAGTATTACGACAACATTCGTTTCGTGTATGAAATCGAATCCAAGGTGCGCGAGATCAAGCGGGCCGCACGGCCCGCCGAGCCCGCCGCGGAACAACCTAAACAGAATCCCAAGAACAACACCAGTGGACAACCAGACCAGAGACAGGATCGCAACTATTCACGGGACGAGAACCAGCCAGTGTTAGCCGCTCTGCCCGATGCACCACCTGCCGTGAAGGGGACCACGAACAGGAGGTTTGTATGAACTGCGCCAATCATGCTGATGCGTCAGCAGTGGCCTATTGCCGCACCTGTGGGAAGGCCCTGTGCGCGAATTGCACACGCCCGGTCCGCGGCGTGATCTACTGCGAAGATTGCCTGGGAGCCAAGATGGAAGGCACCGTGCCCCCAGCCTCTGCCGGATTCGTTTCCGGCACGGTCCCCCCGGCAGCAGCGACCGGGCAGGTTCTCCCACCGCCTCCTCCGGGAAGCGGCAGCGGCCCCAACCCGGCTTTGGCCGGAATTCTCGGCGCTATTCCGTTTGGAGTGGGGGCTGTTTACAACGGCCAATACGCGAAAGGTTTGGCCCACCTGATCATTTTTTTCCTGCTCGTCGCTGGTGCGAACGCAAGCGGCCGCGGCACGGACACGTTGAATGTGCTCTGTGGGTTCGGCATCGCAGCCTTCGTTATCTATCAAATCGTGGATGCGGTTCGTTCCGCGCAGGCAATTCGCGCCGGCCTGCCCGCTCCGGATCCATTTGGGCTGGCCAAGACTTTCTCTCCCGGCCCAAAGATTGACACCAAAACTGTTCCAACCGGTGCTCTGGTGCTGATCGTCCTCGGAGTACTCTTTCTGTTGAACACGGCCGGCTTGTTCGAGCTCGGGTTTCATCGCGTCTGGCCCGCGCTGTTGATCCTCCTCGGCGGCTGGATGTTTGCAACCCGATGGGGCCTGCTCGGAACGCCCACGGGCTGCACGTGCGAAAGATGCCGGGCCTGCTCCCTGATGGGACCTGCGGTCCTCGCGACCATCGGCATCGTCGGGATGATTGACAGTTTTCACGACATCAGCGCACTCGGCTACGTAGGGGCCGTTCTTCTCGTCATTGGCGGCGTCAAGCTGTTTCAGGGTGGCGCCAGTTCCGCAGGCCATAGAGACTCCGTCATGTTCGCAGCCACTTCAACCGCAGCCAAGTCTGAGCCGACAGCCGAGGAGGTGAACCGTGGCTAGCCCGGGAATGGTTCCGACTCCGCCTCCACCACCGCGCCCGCCCCGTTCCATCGCGGGACCCATCGTCCTGATCCTTCTGGGACTGTTGTTCCTTCTAGGGACAATGGGCGTTCTGCACTGGCACGGATTATGGTTGCTGTTCGCCCGTTACTGGCCGGCTTTGCTGATTCTGTGGGGCATCGTCAAGTTGATCGAGTACGAACAGGCCAAGCGCGCCGGACTCCCCAGTCGCGGCATCGGCGTAGGCGGCGTCTTCTTGATGCTCTTTCTGATCGTCGGCGGGCTGATCGCCACCCAGGTCTCGCGCGTGAACTGGGGCAACGTTCGCGACCATCTTCAGATCGGCGATGAAGACTTCGATCAGATCTTCGGCGGCTCCACCTTCGACTACAGCGACGAACTCAGCCAGGCATTCCCCAAAGGTGGATCGCTCCACATCAACGACGACCGCGGCACCATCACCGTCAACGTCGCCGATGGTGACACCATCAAGGTTTCGATCCGCAAGAAAGTTCACGCCGAAAAACAGCAGGACGCCGATACCTACAACACCCGGACCAAGCCGACGATTACCGTCGTCGACAAGACCGTCACCCTGAGCGCCAATACCCAGGCCGCCGGTGACAAGGGCGTCAGCGCCGACATGGATGTCTACGTACCCCGCAACACCGATCTCGTCATCTCCTCCCGGCGCGGCGATCTCACCATCAACGGCATGAACGGCAGTGTCGAAGTTAGTCATCAGCGCGGCGAAGTCAATCTCAACGACCACACCGGCAATGCCACTCTCAACCTGGAACGCAGCTCCGCCCGCGCGCAACATGTGAAAGGCGACATCACCGTTCAAGGCCGCGCCAACGAAGTCTCATTCGAGGACGTGGACGGAGCCGTCCATCTGAGCGGCGAGTTCCAGGAAAGCGTCCGCCTGGTCCGCGTCGCCAAGGGGGTCACCTTCCGTTCTTCGCGCACCGACATGGAGTTCTCGCGCCTCGATGGCCGCCTCGATCTCGATTCCGGCGACCTGCGCGCCGACTCGCTCACCGGTCCCATGCGTCTCACCACCCGCTCCAAGGACATCTCGCTCGAGGGATTGTCCGGCGACCTGCATCTCGAAAACGACAACGGCACCGTGTCCGTGGGCCTGCACAAACCCGGCAACATCCAGATCGATAATCGCAAGGGCGATACCCAGGTTTCGATTCCACCCAACACCCCCGTCAAGGTGGAAGCACGCACCCGCGAGGGCGACATCGAGAGCGACTTCAGCGAACTGAAAATCGACAGCGGCGACCAGCAATCCACCGCCAATGGTTCCATCGGATCGAACGGCCCGCACCTGATCATCAACAGCGACAACGGCACCATCGAGATCCGCAAGGGAACGGTAGCCGTAGCTGCGCCTGCGCCACCAACACCTCCCGCCGTCCCAAAACCAGGCAAACCAGCCAAGGCTCTGCCCGCCCCCAAGGCAACCCCAGTCGAAAGCGAGAACTAGCCCCGTTTAAATCTTCTCGTCGTCTTCGCCAGCTGCGGAGCGGAGGCATTTCTTAGCCCAGCGCGTAATCGCTGGCGTAGTAAGCCGCGAAGCGGCGTAAGAATGCAGCCCACGGCGCAAGCCGTGAGTAGAAAGTGCCGCGAGAGCAAGCCCCAACGGGTCGAAGGAGACGCTACAACACAGACTCCGCAAGGGACGGCACTCGTTTTACGACATAGACTCCGGCCTCAGGTCCCAAATTTCACCCCCTGTGCACTTTTGAACAGACACAGCCGTGGCACTCCGTCTAGCGTGTGTGCAATTAGTGTGGGGAATCCTCATTCGAGCTTTGGGTTTGGGTTCTGCCGTTCGGTAATAGAAGGGCAGTCCGGCCTCCTTAGGTACCTTATACAAGCCCCCGTAGGCTGGCCTGCCCATTTCTTGGGAGGTTCCAATGACTCACGCGCATCGCAGCCCCGCAAAAATGCTCCTCTGCAACGATGACCGCCAGGCAATTTTGGAATCCGAGACAGCGCTGTTGGAAGAATCCGGATTCATCATTTCAGATCTAACGCGGCCGACCAGCGCCCGCATCTCGCCCTATGGCTTGCCCATGGGTGAGCACTGCGTCAGCTCGGCGCTGCGTGCCCATGCCTCCTCTTCTCTCTTTCTCTGCGATGCCTCCTTGGCGGAGTTCGACCGGATCGCACACACCACTTCCTTCCCGGAAGGTGCCGTGCTTTTCCTGGAAGGCCAATCTCCGCAAGGCGTTTATATCCTCTGCCAGGGGCGCGTCAAGCTGATGACCACCAGCCGCGATGGCAAGACCATCATCACCAGAATCGTGCCGCCGGGCGAAACTCTGGGATTACAGTCCGTGGTTACCGGCAAGCCCTATGAACTTACCGTCCAGACTCTGCAGCCCTCCCAACTGGCGTTTATCAATGGCGCTCAGTTCCTCCGCTTCATCAAGGAGGACGTCGATGTCTGTTTGTACGTGGCCCAGCAGCTCGGTCGGGAGTGCCAGTCCGCGTATGAGGTGATCCGCTCCATTGGTTTGTCTCATTCGGTTTCAGAAAAGCTGGCCCGGCTTCTGCTGCAATGGTCGGGCGACGGACCGTTCACCGACGACTCCATCGGTTTCAAAATCTCCTTGACCCACGAAGAAATCGCCCAACTGATTGGCACCACCCGCGAGACCATCACTCGCACTCTCGGTGAACTCAAGAAGCGCCGCGTCCTCGAGGTGACCGGCTCCACCCTCCTCATCCGCAACCGGGCGGCACTGCAAGCACTGGTGGACCATTAGGCGAACCTCAACTTCAACCCCGAAACGGATTGTGTGGCGCGGACATTCCTGTCCGCGAACCGCCGCCCGCAACCCAGTCTCTAGGGTTTTCCGTGTGGCCCCCGTGCTTCGAGCCAAAGCAGGCTGCGAAAAACCAGTGCTTAGTATCAGGGCATCGCGGTAGCGATACCGCGTCCGGCGACCGGTTTTATTGCAGCGCGTAGAGATTACCGTCCATACTGCCGAAATACACTATCCCTTTGTCCACCACGGGGGACGACACAATGGCGCCGATGGAGATGAATCGATAGGAGTCAATGTACATGTCTTCGAAGTCGCCGAAGAGCGGAGCAAAGGCTTCCTGGTTGAGAGTGCCGTCGGCATTCAGAACCTTCATCGGATCTTTCTTCGAGGCTTCCGTCTGGAACTCCCAGGCAAGCTTGCCGGCCTTGGCATCGATCGCGTAGAGCCGGCCGTTGTGATCCCCGACGTAGGCCAGGTCACCCGCGAGCGCAGCCGAAGAGAACATGTAGGCCCCGGCCTTGAAGTTGAAACGTAAGCGTCCGGTCTTAGCGTCCAGTGCCATAAAGCGCGAACTGTCGGACGTTCCGACATAGACCAAACCATCGCGCACCGCGGGTGTGCCAATCACCCACGATTTGCTGGTCGGGTAGTCCCACTTCTTGCGGCCGGTAGCGGCGTCAAGTGCATAGACGTGAGCGTCGCGGCATCCGACATAAACCGTGCCATCGACCACGGTCGGCGAGGACTGGAAGCCAACCTGGTTGTGGATCGTATTGTCCTCGCCGCTCTTGAACGACCATTTTTCCTGGCCGCTGTCGGCGTCGATCGCGTACAGATAGCTATCCCAGCTCCCGATATAGACAGTGTTGTTCACCACCGCCGGCGAGGAATGGACAACATCTTTAGTCGGGAACTTCCACAGCAGCGCGCCGGTCTGGGCGTCCACCGCGTACACGTTGCCATCGCCGCTGCCGAAATACACCTTGCCGTTCGCGACGGCGGGCGACGAAGTAAACAGGTCCCATGCGTCGGGAATAGTCTGCGTCGCGGAGGGGTAGCCGTGCAGATTCTTAGCCTCAAACTTCCGTTCATACTCGACCGCATAAACCCATTTCGGCTGCCCCGTTTTGATGTCGAGCGCAGCCAGCGACCCCGCCGAAGACACGAAGTAAAGTGCGTCGCCGGCAACCGCCGGCGAGGATGCGATCGGCATCCGTGACTTGAAGTTCCACTTCTCCTTGCCCGTTTCCTGATCGACCGCGTAAAGGTGGCCATCCAGAGCGCCGATGTAGACGACGCCGTCGGCGATGGCGGGCGAGGTGACGATCGGGCCCCCGGCCTTGAAAGCCCACTTCACGCCGCCCAGTTGTTTCGGGCCGGGCGACTCGTAGACTCCGGAGTGCGCATTATTTCCGTGGAAGGTGTTTTGTGCAAAGCCGGTTGCAACAGCAGCAAACAGCATCAAAACTGCGCTTGGCTTCATCCAGTGGTCTCCCCGACCGGAACAAAGTGCAGTCGTCAACAAGACTGGACGTAAGACGGACGATGCCCCCAGACGTTATCAGCGAAACTTGCATCTCGCAGCCCAAGTTGTAGCAGGGACAATGTGTCGAAACCCTCCCGTCCAAACTCAAGTCCTTTCGAAAAAACTTCCCACCCGCCACCTGGCTGGGTCTCGCGTTACCGGAGAAGGGGCCGAGTTGGATTGTTGGCGAAAAACCTGTGGAGAGATCGACCTAAGGGGTCGCGACTCGCGTGAGCTTCAAGTCAGCGAACGGAACCCATTTCCCGTTCTTGTCTTTCTGTTCCATCAGCCATTCCCACGTGTCGTTCTCGGGGTTCCACCGATAGGTTGTATGGAACGGGCCGTCGGAATACTCAAACACGAAGCGAATCTGATTGCCTTCGCGGGTTCCGTAGCCCAGGCTCTCCGAATAGCGCGCTCCAAACACATCCATCAGGTGCAACACGTATCGTTCGCTGATCGAGTCGTAACCGAGAAACCAGAACGCCTCATAAGTGCGTTCGGCATTGGGCGCGCTGGCCGCCGTCTTCTCCTGAATGCGAAGGAACTGGTGATTCAGCACCCAGTCCGCGCGCACCTCGTGGTGGGCCTCACGCCCCATCACTTGGCCTTCCAGTTTCCATGTTCCGGCCATCCGATCAACCAGAGGATCCCGCCATTCGATTGCTTGCGCGGCCAAAGAGACTGGAAGCAGTAGGACGGCAGTCAGAGTCAGCAGCGATGGAATTCTCATTCATCCACCCTTTCTTCGAGGTTCGAGGTACATCGGTTACTTCTGGAAATGTAACCGCGCCACGATAACTGGCCAAGAATCCCAACTTCACCACTAATTGTGGACAACACCTTCCATGCGGGGAGAGAAATCTAGAACCTCATTTCTTACATAACCCTTTCGGTGTCCAATCGTGCACCAGGGTGGTCGGAGGCTTTGAGGTTTGGTGAAGGATGAGTACCAGTGCGCGGCGCTGTTCCGCGCCTGTCGCCGTGAGGTGCATCGAGGGACCGCCTGGCACGATCACGGGTGGGCCCCCTGCACGTCCCACGTACTTACCTTCTGGAGTCTCCAAACACGTTTCTCCGGCCAGGGTGTACCAGGCCTCCGGACCCGAGTGAGTGTGAATGGATGATGTCATACCGGGATTCAAAATTGCCTCCATGTACTGGGCCGAGTATTTCTCGCCCGCAACGATCGGAAGCGGACCGATTTCGGCGATGCGTTGCCCCTTCGACGGTCGCCATCCCGCTTTCTCCACAGTGAGCAACCAGACCTTGCCGAGCGACTCAACGACGGTTCCACTGGGTCCCTTGGCTTCCTCCGCCGCCGCGCGCGTCGGATAGACGTCCAAATGCCAGAATGTCTGCGACTCAGTCAATTGCCCTACGGGCTGATCGGCGATGATCCAGCATCCCACCTCACTTGTCCGCTCGCCGACCGGTTTGCAATTACCGACCGCAGGTGGAGCGTCCGGCGTTCCCGTGGGGAAAGGTTTTTCGGGCACGCCGTTGGTATTCTGGAAGGCGGCAATCAACCATTGGCCCCCTTCTTTTTGCAGAACCTGCGTCTGAATGCCTTGTCGGGGTTCAGGAATGCCCGCTGGGGTTCGAGCGCCAACCATGGACCAACGGACGTGTGCTACAGCAATCTGGGGCGTCAGAAACTTCACATCAACTTCGGTGATGGTTAAGGTGCTCTCTCGAAACACGTACGCATAGGCCGCGGCGAGCTTCTTCTCGATCTCAGCACGCCCTTTCCACCACCAGCCCACCACGTTCACCACATCCCCGTCTTCGGTAAACAGGTTGGCATAAGCTTTGGCGTCGTGGCGGTTCCAGGCCTCCTGCTGTCGCGTCTCCACGTTGCGGATCTCGGCTTCGTCCGGGGTGGCGTCGCCGCTGAACGCAGCCTTGGGGAACGTTGCGGCTAAGGCAAGAAGCAAGAATGCTCGGAGCGTTCCATTCATGTCACACCTCATAGGGCTTACAAATCTATACCGCGACCAATGCTTATGACAATTCGCTCCTGTTCCACGTACCGGAAGCTCGGCATATCGTGATTACGACAGTTGGGATTATGAAGTAAACTGCGCACATGCCGAGCGCTCGCCAAGGGTCGATCCGCCTGTTCCGCTTCGCTGGAATTGATTTGTTTCTGCATTGGTCCTGGTTTCTGGTGGCCGCGTATGAAATCCAGGGCCAAAAGGGGCGGTATTCCTCGCTCACCTGGAACGCGCTGGAGTATCTGGCGCTGTTTCTGATTGTGATGCTGCATGAGTTCGGGCACGCCCTGGCTTGCCGCCAAGTTGGAGGAACGGCGAACCAGATCGTGCTGTGGCCCCTCGGTGGGGTGGCGTATGTGGATCCGCCGCCACGGCCCGGCGCTACGCTCTGGAGCATCGCGGCGGGACCGCTGGTCAACGTGGCCCTCGCGCCGGTCTTCTTCGTGCTCTTCCTGCACAGCCAGTCGGCGGGATGGGCGCAAGCGATGCCCGATCTCTATAAGCTGGTGCGAACGCTCCTGATCATTGACGTGGTGTTGCTGGTTTTCAACATGCTCCCCATCTATCCTCTGGATGGCGGCCAGATCCTTCGGTCTCTACTCTGGTTTGTGCTCGGACGCGCCCGCAGCCTGATGGTGGCGACGATCCTCGGTTTCGTTGGCGTGGCCGGGGTCTTCGCTCTTGCCTTCTGGACGCGTTCCGTCTTGAACGGGGCGATTGCCGTCTTCATGCTCATGAACTGCTGGGGCGGACTGCGGCACGCGCAGGCCCTGTTGCATTTAGCAAAGTTGCCACGCCGGCAAGGGTTTGCCTGCCCCAGGTGTAACACCCCGCCCCCTCTGGGAGATTTCTGGAAGTGTGGCCAGTGCGGTCAGGCCTTCGATACATTCCAGACCCGGGCCGTCTGTCCCCGCTGCGCGGCCCAGTTCGCCATGACAAAGTGCTTGGACTGCGGAGGAATACATCCCATCACCGACTGGATTGTTCCCGCCTATCTAGCCTCCTAAAGACAGCACGAGGTTGCAGCAACCTTCAGAAGCGTGGATTGAGCCGCGAAGCGGCGTAAGAATGCAGCCCGCGGCGCAAGCCGTGGGTGGAAAGTGAAACGAGAGGAAGCCCCAGCGGGGCGAAAGAGAAGGCCGTAGCCATGACCCGAGACCAACGACTAGCAACTAGCAACGAGTAACCCCCATGCTAGATTGATTCATGCGCAACATTCTGCAAACACGCCCGCTGCGTTTCGTGTTCGCGGCGAACGTGATCTCCATGCTGGGCAGCGGGATGAACTCCGCCGCCGTGGCCTGGACGATCCTGCAGAAGACGCACTCCGAGATGGCGCTCGGAACCTTCGCCGTCCTGCAAACTCTGCCCGCGATGCTGATGCTGCCTTTCACCGGCGTCATCATTGATCGCGAAGACCGGCGCAGGCTGGTGATGATGCTCGACGTGGCGCGCGCGCTGGTCATCGCGGTAGTTGCGGTGCTCGCTTACCTCGGCCGGGTTAAGGTGTGGCAGCTCTATCTGATGAACACGCTGGTGTCCGCAGGCTTCTGGATGTTCTGGCCGACCATCACGGCGCTCATCCAGGAACTCACACCCGAAGGTGAGTTCGTGCATTCGAACACCCTGCTGCTCGCGGGCGTGCAGGGCGGATGGATGATCGCAGGCGCGATCGTCGGATTCGTTTACGAGCACATCGGCCTCGGGGGAGTCCTGCTGATCGACGTGAGTACGTACGTTGTTTCGTTCCTGTGCTACTTCGCAGTGCGCCAGGGACGACACGTGGTTCCACGAGCAGAAGAACTCAAACACGATATCGAGGCCGCGGAAACCGCTGTCGGACGATTCCTGCGTGAGATGCGCGAGGGAGTGGTCTTTCTCCGCGACCACCGCCGAGTCGTGTTTCTGGGCACCAGCTGGGCTCTGTTTCTGGGCGCGATGATGACCGGCGTCGTAGTAACCGCTCCCTTGAGCGACCGCATCTTCCATGCTGGCGCAACCGGCTACGGCTGGCTGAACGGCGGCTGGGGCGTGGGCGCGTTCCTGAGTGCGCTCTATGCACCGTTCGTGATTGCGCGCGTGGGTGCGCGCAGCTCGATTGCGATCTCGATGCTGCTGCTCACGGTGGTCATGGCCCTGTCGCCATTCTCGCCGTGGCTCGCGATGGCCGTTTTGCTGTACGGGGCCATGGGGTCGGCGCGCGGCGTCAGCGGCATCGCCATGAACACCAGCCTGATGGAGCAGGTGCCCCGGCATTTCATGGGACGCGTGCAAAATACGTTCTACTTCTTCGGAACGATGCTCCAGGTGGTGCTGGGGTTGGTGGTGGGAGCGGTGGCATCGCGCATCAGTTTGACCGCCGGATTCGGGGTGATCGCGACGGTCTATGCCATCGCCTTCGGCAGCGCCTGCTGGCCGGTGAAAGCGCCGCAGGCAATGACCTCGGCCGCCGACTAGCACTGGGGTGGCGCAGCGCTTTGGCGTTGCGATAAGGACTAGTTTCAACAGCGGCTTTAGCCGCCGAGGTCAACACGCAGACCGGCATACGCTAGCATTGTGTTCACCCCTGCTATTCTTATTGACTTCGTGTGAGGAGAGTTTTTCATGTTTGAAGACCTGAAGGGCCGGACCGCAGTCGTCTTTGGAGTTGCCAACAAACGTTCCATCGCATGGGCCATCGCGCAAGGACTGCACGCTGCAGGCGCGAACATGGCCATCACCTATCAGAACGAGCGACTGGAGCAGGAAGCGAAGGATCTGATCCTGTCGCTGCCGGGTGCGGAAGGCTTCATGTGCGACGTTTCGAACGATGCCGAGATCGCCATTCTCTTCGAGAAACTGAAGCAGCGCTATGGCAAGCTGCACACCATCGTGCACAGCGTGGCCTACGCTCCCGCCGAGGAATTGAAGGGTGACTTCGTGAACACGACGCGCGAGGGGTTCCGCATGGCGCATGACGTGAGCGTGTATTCGCTGATCGCAGTCTGCCGGGCCGCCGCGCCGCTCATGGAAGAAGGTGGCAGCGTCATCACCATGACTTACTACGGCGCCGAAAAAGTTGTGCCGCATTACAACGTCATGGGCGTGGCGAAAGCGGCGCTCGAATGCACGGTGCGGTATCTCGCGCAGGATTTGGGCAGAAAGAAAATTCGCGTCAATGCGATTTCCGCCGGGCCGATCAAAACGCTGGCCGCGCGCGGCATCTCAGGCCTGGGAGATATGCTGAAATCGCACGCCGAGCGCGCCCCGTTGCAGCGCAATGTAGAGGTTGGCGAAGTCGGCAGCACGGGAGTGTTTCTCGCATCCGATGCCAGCTCCGGAATCACCGGCGAAATCATCTACGTCGATTGCGGATACAACATTATGGGCTTCTGACGCAGACAACAGTCATCGGCTGATCCGCGAAACAAAGGTAACTCCGGTTGCGCTGGAGCCCAAGGGCAAGTCTGCCGATAACTCTGCCTGGTGCATATCCCCCTGCTCAACTTCCGGTTGCAACCGCGCGAAGCCGCGCCGCGTCCCGCGGATCCTCTTCATTGCGACGTCCCCGCGCTGCGCGATGCCGAGATCGCCGCAGTGTACTACGACCACCGCATGGCGGGCGATTTCTACGAGTTCCTGCGCGTGGGCCAATCGCGCATGCTGTTCGCCCTGCTTGACATGGCTGGCCGCCGCGCCGACACGCGTGAAACGCTGATCGCCGCACAGAATACTTTCCGCACTCTGGCGCCCGAAGCTTTTGCCGGAGAAGACTTCAATGAGACCACCGCCATGATGGAACTCTGCTACCAGATGAACCTCACGATCCTGAGTGGCGGCGTGCGCAGTTGCCCCGCGTTCATCGGTTGCTACAACGAAGACCTGGGCACGGTTTGCTACGCCAGCGCGGGTCATACCCCCGCACTGCTGCGCGACGGAGCGGGCATCACTCTGCTCGAGGCAACCGGACTGCCGCTGGGCCTGTTTTCGCATACCACACAGAGCGCCGCGACCTGCGCTCTGGTGCCGGGCGCGGCGCTACTGGCAGTCTCGCGCGGCATTGTCGAAGCCGAGTATGACGGTGAGGAATTTGGCCTGGAGAGGATGAAGCAAAGCTTTCAGCACGCGACCGCGCGCAGCGCGCATGGCGTGTGCCTGGACATCCTGCAGGCCATTCAGAGTTTCACGCAGGCCCCTTGACCTGCCCCCCGAAAAGTAGTCCAGCGGAAATGTGACTTCTCCATTTACGATGGCCCGCTCAGGGCCAGAGAGGAGGAGTCGTGCGCAAGAGTCGATTCAACGAAGAACAGATCATCGCCATCCTGAAGGAGGGGGAAGCTGGGATAGGACCCGACGAGC
>JAIQFZ010000039.1 GCA_020073015.1 Terriglobia bacterium
CCACCGCCGCTGCGCCCGCCCGCAATTCGCTGGTCGAATGGGTGATCCCCATCGCCGCCGTCAGCATGGTTTTTGTGATGCTGGTGCCCCTCCCGTCGATCTTGCTCGACTTGCTGCTGGCCACCAGCATCACCGCCTCGGTCCTCGTCCTGCTCTCTGCGCTTCAGATCCTGCGCCCCGCACAGTTCTCCGTCTTCCCTAGCCTCTTGCTGTTGCTCACGCTGTTCCGGCTCTCGCTCAATCTCGCTTCCAGCCGGCGCATCCTCCTCCATGGCAATGAAGGCGCCTCCGCTGCCGGGCGCGTCATCGAAGCTTTCGGTCAATTTGTGGTGGGCGGCAACTACGTCGTCGGATTCGTCCTCTTTGTCGCGCTGATCGCCATCCAGTACATCGTCGTCAGCCACGGCGCGGTGCGCACCGCTGAAGTCACGGCCCGCTTCACACTCGACGCTCTGCCCGGCAAGCAGATGGCCATCGACGCCGACCTGAACGCGGGGCTCATTGACGAAGCCCAAGCCCGCGCCCGCCGCGAACTGGTTGCCCGCGAAGCCGAGTTCTACGGCGCCATGGATGGCGCGGCCCGCTTCAACCAGCGCGACGCCATCGCCACCATCCTCATCACCGGCATCAACATCATCGCGGGATTCCTGATCGGCGTCTTCCAGCTCGACATCCCCTTCCGCGAGGCGCTCAAGACCTACACCGTTCTTACCGTCGGCGACGGCCTGGTCACCATGATCCCCTCGCTGCTCGTCTCGATGGCCGGCGGCATGGTCGTGACCCGCGCGTCGTCGAACACCACGCTCTCCGCCGACCTCGGCACGCAACTTCTCTCCCGGCGCCGCTCGCTCCAAATTGCCGCCGGGGTCATGCTGGCGCTGGCCGCCATCCCCGGGCTGCCGAAATTTTCTTTCCTCGTTCTCGCGGGAGTGGTCGCCCTGCTGGCCTGGCGCCTGCCGAAAGCCAAGGACGTCCCCGAAGCCGAAGCCGCCGTCGCCGCAGAAAAAGAAAAGAAAGCGGCCAAGACCGAATCGCTCGAAGACCAGCTCAAGCTCGACGAACTCTCGCTCGAAGTCGGCTACTCTCTGGTCTCGCTGGTGGATGCCCAGCAAGGCGGGCAGCTTCTCGCACGCGTCAAGTCCCTGCGCAACAACCTCGCCTTGCAGCTCGGCTTCATCGTTCCTCCCATCCACATCACCGACAACGTGCGCCTTAAGCCGCGCGAGTACGTCATCTCCATGCGCGGCGTCGAAATCGCGCGCTGGGAAATGGTCGAAGATCAGGTGCTCGCCATCAGCTCCGAACTCACCCCTCCCGCGCTTCCCGGGACACCCACACGCGAGCCTGCCTTCGGAGTCGCTGCCCTTTGGATCCCACGCACCCTCGAATCGCAGGCCCTCACCTCGGGTTACGCCGTCGTCGATCAGACCTCTGTGCTGGCCACGCATTTGGCAGAAATCATCCGCCAGTATGCCTACGAACTGCTCACGCGCCAGGAAACCAAGCGCCTGCTCGACCGCCTCAGCGAGAGTCATCCCAAGCTCGTCGAAGAACTCGTTCCCAAAACGCTCTCGCTCGGCGAAGTGCAGAAAGTCCTGCAACAGCTCCTGCGCGAGCAAGTATCCGTCCGCGATCTGCCGACCATCCTGGAGACCCTGCTGGATGCCTCGGCGGCCAGCAAACATCCGGTACTGCTGGTCGAATCCGCCCGCCAGGCGCTCGGCCGCGCCCTGGTAAGGCCGCTCCTCTCCGACGATGGTGGCCTGCGAGTGCTCACCCTCGATCACAACATCGAAGAAGAGCTCAGCCGCGCCTTCACCCCGCAGATGCCGCCGGCCACGAGCACCGGATTGCAGCCCTCTTTCGTTCGCCGCATTCTCGATGGCTTGCGCTTGCTCGCCGGGGACCAGGTCGCGCAGACCGCTCCCATTCTGCTGTGCTCGACCCCGGCGCGTTTTCATTTGCGTCGCTTGCTTGAACCCTTTCTCCCCAAAGTGGTGGTGCTCTCTCCGCTGGAGATTCCTCCCATGGTTCCAGTGCAGTCGCTGGGTACGGTGCGTTGAGCCTGGACTGAAAACGGCGCTCAGCAAAAGGTGCACTTCATGACGAAACATCCCGCGCAGGCTTATCACGGCGTCCAGACCGATGCCGAACGCGAGCGCGTCCTGATGGAGCAGCTTCCCCAGGTTCGCTATATCGCCCGCCGGATTCACGAACGGCTTCCGCGCCACGTGCCCTTCGAAGACCTCGTCCACGCCGGCGTCGTCGGGCTGATCGACGCGCTGAACAAATTCGATCAATCCAAGCACGTGCAGTTCGGTTCCTACGCCAAGTTCCGGATTCGCGGAGCTATCCTCGACAGCCTGCGCGAACTTGACTGGAGCCCGCGCGAATTGCGGCGGAAAGGCCGCTTGGTCGAACAGACCTACAGCCAGCTTTCCGGCAAAATCGGCCGCGCCCCCTCGGAAAGCGAACTGGCCCTGGAACTCGGCCTCGAACTGCGTGAACTGCAGTCTCTGCTCGCCGAACTTGACGGCCTCGAACTCGGCAGTCTGCACGTCGAGTCGCAACGCGACGGCAAAGAAGAAGACCTGACCGACTACGTTCCGGGCAAGCCCGAGGAAACACCATTCTTTTCCTGCCTCCGCTCCGAGATGAAGCACTTGCTCGAACAAGCCATCTCCGAGCTGCCCGATAAGGAACGCAAGGTCCTCGCGCTTTATTACTACGAAGAACTCACGATGAAAGAAGTGGGCGCCGCGCTCGGCATCGGCGAATCGCGGGTTTCGCAGATCCATTCCCTGGCGATGGTCCGGCTGCGAGCCCGCTTAAACTTCCTGGGCGCACCCAACGACGCGAACTCCCGCGCCAAGGCTGTCGGAGCCACTTAGAGGCCCCATGGAAAAAGTACTCCAGCAGGAAGAAATTGATGCCATGGTAAGAGCTGCGCGCTCCGGCAACGCCGACGGCTCGATTGCCAGCGGCCCGGTCGTCCAGCCCTGGGACATCCGCCAGGCAGGGCAGGTCGGCCGCGAACAACTGCATGCCATCAACCAACTCCACGAGCTCTTTGCCCGCAACCTGACTCACTCCGTTGGCGCTTACTTGCGGATCGGATTCGATTGCAGGCTGGTTTCCGCCGAGCACCTTACCTACCGCGAATTTCTTCAGCGCGTCCCGGAAAAGACCTACCTCGCCTCCTGCGATCTCACCCCCGTCGGCGTCCCGGCCCTGCTTCAGTTCGATCTCGCCATCGCCTTCCCCATCATCGACGTCCTCCTCGGAGGCGAAGGCAAGGGCAGCGAAGCGGTGCGCGACATCACGGACATCGAAGAACAGGTCCTCGAAAGCATTGTCCGCATCATCTGCCGTGAGCTCCAGACCGCATGGGAAGCGATCTCCCTCGAATTCAACTTCGGCCAGCGCCAGCAGATCTCGCAAGCCCAGCGACTGATGCTTCCCGATGAAAAGAATCTTTGTCTGAGCTTCGAAATCAAAATGTCGGAAACGCGCGGCACCCTCAATCTCGCCGTTCCCGCCCTTGTCTCGAACGCCCTGCTCAGAAAACTCTCCGCCGACTTGAGCTACCAGCGCCCTCGCAGTCCGATCGAGGCGCGCCGCCAGATCGAGAAAAAACTTCTCGACTGCTCTTTCTCAGTCGAACTCTCACTCCCACATCTCCATGTGCCGTTGCAGTCCCTCGCCGAACTGACTCCCGGCACCGTGCTTCCATTTCCCAGAAGCGCGGCGGCGCCTGCGGTTCTGCAGGTCGAGGAAGTTCGTCTGTGTACAGCTGCGCCCGTCCGTGTCAACTCCCGTCGCGCCGCCCGCGTCGTTTCCCTTGAACCCGTGATCCCACAAGCAGGTGAGCCATGACCGAAACTCCTGGCAAAGAACTGACGCCCCAATTGCAGGCCTGGCTGGAAGCTTGGAAGACGTGCACCCAAAACGTGCTCTCCCAGGTCTCCGCGCAAACCATTACCTTCGAAATTGCTTCCGAACCTCTGCCCACGGTCGATTCCGATCTATGGTTCACAATCGTTGTCGGCGGAGCCGTGCGCGGCGAAATGTCGCTGCGCCTTCCCTCCACTTCCGGCATGCATATGGCTCAGAAATTTCTTGGAGAAACTGAGCCTGCCAAGGACATCACCACCGAGCACAAGGAAGCCCTCGAAGAACTTCTCCGCCAGATTGCCGGACTCGCCGCCACCGCCCTCGCTCCCGCCGCCGGAGGCGAGGTCCAGTTCCACGTCGCCGCCTCTTCCGCGCCCTCCTGGTCCTCAGCCTCGACCACCTGCTTCCGCGCGCCCGACGAAGCGGGCGACCTCGTGACGTTCGAGATCCAGATCAGCGCCGCTCTTTCCTCCGCCCTGCAGTCCCAGGTCGAACAACCTCCGGCAGCAAAACCAGCGCCCGCGCCCGCACCGTCCTCCTCTGCCAGCTATGGACGGCTGCTGGAGGTCGGACTCGACGTCAAACTGCGCTTTGGCACCCGCCGCATGCTGCTCCGCGACGTGCTCGCGCTCAGCGCCGGCATGGTCGTCGAACTCGACAGCCAGCTGCACCAGCCCGTCGACCTGCTCCTCGACGGCCGCGTCATCGCCCAGGGCGAGGTCGTCATCGTAGACGGTAAGTACGGCCTACGCGTTACCGAAATTCCAGACTCTGCACCTTCCGCGTGAGGTTCTTCCGATGCCCGATTTCTTCAAGCCGCTCACCTGGTCCCGCAACTGGGCCCAACACCGCCAGCAAAACCGCCCCGGCTGCGGGTTGACCTCCTGCTCCGGTCCACAAACATTCTGGCAACGCCTGCGCCGCCGCCACACCGGCACCTTCCTTCAGGGTGTCTTCTACTGCCGGCCCCAATGTCTCGAAACCGCGCTCACCGCTCAACTCTCCCGCCTGCACGTGCTCGCGCCGGCGGCCCTGCCGCCCAACCGGATACCCCTCGGTCTCCTCATGGTCGCCCGCGGCAAGCTCACCTACATCGAAGTGTTGGCTGCGCTCGAGGCTCAGCGCCGCGCCCGCTACGGCAAAATCGGCGAGTGGATTGAAAACCTGGGCTTCGCTACCGAGCAAGATGTCACCTCTGCTCTGGCCCTGCAGTGGGGATGTCCCGTAGCCTCCTCCGCCGTCCCCTCGGCCATCGAAACCGCCAGCCGAATCCCGCTCGCCCTGCTCGAAGCCTTCCAGATGCTCCCGCTGAACTACGCGCCTTCCACGAACACGCTCTACATCGCCTTCGGAGAGCGCGTCGACCACGCCGCCTTGTACGCCATCGAGAAAATTCTCGATTGTCGCACCCAACCCTGTGTCGCCCCCCGCAAAACCGTCGTCCGCCACCTCGAGCACCTCCGCCAGCAGCCCCGCCCCAGCGACGTAGAATTCGGCCCCATGAACGACTTCGCCGAAATGAGCCGCATCAGCTCCAGCTACATCGCCCGGCTCAACCCCGACGAAGTCCGCCTAAGCCGACTCGGCCGTTTCATCTGGCTCCGCCTGAAGGTCCGCACGTCCGCCACCAACCTGTTATTCCGCCTCGCCCCTGAGTCTCCCCGCCCAATCGTGAGACCCTTCCGCCCCGTTCTCTCCCCTCGCCCGCAGATAGAAGGGAGCTCCCACATCACCAAGTAGACTGGCGACAAGCTGCCTCCCTGCCAAGGCTCGGCCTGAAATGGGTTGTGTGGATTTCTCCGTGCCTCTGTGTCTCTGTGGTGAGAAAGTTTCTGAGGCCTGCAAACAGTCTTCCGCAGCCTGCTGGTGCAGCGATCCTGCAAGTTCGTGGAATAAATCCACACTGTCATCGTGAGCGAAGCGAACGACCTATGGATTTGACTCCGGATTGCTTGGGTCTTTCGCTTCGCTCAAGATGACCGTCCGAATGTATCGGGCGAACCAACGGGACACGAGATTAACTTGCACTCCCTACAGCGTCCTTTTAAACAACGGCACCGCCAGCGCCATCGTCAGCACCGCGAAGAGCGATAGATAGAACAGATCCGGCACGATGGCTCTCAACCCGCTCTCCTTCAGCAGCAACGCCTTGAACCCATGCACGGCATACGTGAATGGATCCACCTTCGCAATCGCCTGCAGCCAGGCTGGAAACGCCTGCACCGGATAAATCGATCCACTCGGAAAGAACAGCAGCGTGTTCAGAATCCCGAAGGTCGCGCGCGGCACCAGCGGATCCTCCACCCGCACCATCATCAGGAACATCATGCAGTTGAACGCCGACGCCGTGGCCACGACCATCGCCAACAATCCCAGCATGGTCAGCGGATCAAAGATTGTTCCCACACCCGCAATCAGCGACCCGATCATCGTAATGACCACTCCCGTCATCACGCCCTTGATTGCACCCGCGCCATTCAGACCAAACACCAGCTCTGCCTTGGTAATCGGAGTAACCAGGTATCCCTCGTGGATCCCGCGCGCCTTGTCGTCGATGTACAACATCCCCCCGCCGATCATCGCCGACACAAACATGGCCAGCGCAATCGACCCCGGCAGCAGATACTTCATGTATTCGATATAGGGATACAACTCGACAATGTCCAGCGCCGTTTGCTGCAACAGACGCGGCTCGATATCCGGTTGGTTCAGAGCCTCTGTCAGTTCTGTCATCTTCCCGGTTAGCGTCGAGCTCATGAAGTTGTCGCTGTTGTCCACGATCAGAGCGATCCGCGGATGGTTCTTTTCGTACACCATCTTCGAATACTGCGGCGGAATAATTACCGCCCCCTGAATCTTCCCGTCGCGCACGTCTTCCCGCGCCCGTACTTCATCGTCATACGGAACCGCCAGGAATGTCCTCGAGGTCGCCCGCACCGAATCGAATGCCTCCTTGATCCGGATCGCCTGCGTTCCATGGTCTTCATCCACGATGCCCATTTTGGCATCACGAATCTTCCCCCCGAACGCATTCCCCAGCACAATCAACTGCACCAGCGGAAAAATCATCGACACCATCATCAGTGCCGGCGAACGGAAAAACTTGCGCATCTCGCGCTCGATAATGGCCAAGGTCCGATTCATGGTTGCATCCCCGGTCTCGGTGGCATCATGAACGAGTAAGCTTTCACCAACTCATCCCGCAACTGCCGCCCCGTGTAATGGACGAACACATCGTCCAGCGTTGTATTCTGCACCGTAAGCGTTCGCACCGGAACGCCCGCCTCCACCGCCATCCCCACCAGGTCCGTCGTAGTCCGCGACCCGTTTCCCGTCAGCACGCGGAACATGCCCGCGCTCTCGTTCTGCACCGACGTCACTTCCAGCAGGGCACGCAGTTTCTGTTCCCAGTCCGCCGGTGGATTATCAAACTGCACTTCGATCACATTCGACCCCGGCACGCTCGCCTTCAGCGCCTCCGGAGTATCGAGCGCCACCAGCTTCCCATGATCCACAATCGCAATCCGGTTACAGAGCCGATCCGCTTCGTCCATGTAGTGGGTTGTGATCAGCACCGTCAGCTTGCGCTTCGACTTGATGTTCGTCAGCATCTCCCACACCGCAACACGTGACACCGGATCGAGGCCAGTCGTCGGCTCATCTAGAAAGAAAATCTTCGGACTATGCACCAGCCCGCGCGCGATCTCCAGCCGCCGCCGCATACCACCCGAGAGGGTCTTCGTCTGCGCTTCCCGCCACTTGGTCAGGTCCACGGTTTCCAGCAGTTCCTCGATTGCCTCTTTCCGATGTTTCGTAGGCACGTCATACAGCTTCGCGTAGATGGTCAGATTTTCTTCGACCGTCAAATCCAAGTCGCTGGTCAGCGCTTGTGGAATCACCCCGATCGTCCTCCGCGCCGCGTCCGGCTCTTTGCTGACGTCATGTCCTGCAATCCGCGCCGATCCCGCCGTGATCGGGATCAGTGTCGTCATCATCCGAATCAGGGTAGATTTCCCCGCGCCGTTCGGCCCCAACAGCCCAAAGATTTCTCCTTCCTTCACCTGGAACGAAACATCGTCCACTGCGGTGAAGTCGCCGAACTTCTTGACGATGTGCGCGACTTCAATCGCGTTTGCCGCATCCGCCGCCACTTCGTTCTTCACGAACTCCGAGGCCGAAACCGGCGCCCCATTCAGCTTGTTCACTTCCATCCCCAATCTCCCATGTGCCAGTGTGGCGCGGACACTCCTGTCCGCGAACCGCATCCAGCACCACAACTCAAGCCGTCCACCACAACTCACGTGGGACGGCCGCCCTCATGAGCCTGCCCTGAGCGAAGTCGAAGGGTCCAGCCGGGTAAAGCCCGGCAGCGCCGTTCGCAACACGCAACCTGCAGTCCTGCTCCAGAGATCCACTCCAATTCACTTGTTTCCCGCCGCCTCCACACTCCCCTTCAACTGCCCCGACGCCACCAGCACCTCCGCCGTCATCCCCGGCACGTACGCGCCCTTCGGATTCTCCAGCCGAACCTTCAATACAATCGTTCGGATATCACGCTTCCGCCGCCCCACATCCCGCTGCGTGGCAAACTCCGCTTCCGCCGCTTTATAAAAAACTTTACCGGGCACCACCGTCCCTCCCGGCAGCCGCACCCGCAGCGTGTCGCCAAAGCCAATGTGGTCCGCATCCGTCTCCGGAATCGCGGCCCGCACCCACGTGTCGCTGAAATCCACCACCGTCACGATGGCCTGTCCCGCATTCACCACTTCGCCTTCGCGCGCGGCCCGCACCAGAACCGTCCCCGTGACCGGCGCGTAAATCTTCGTGTAACCGAGGCGCACTTCCGCTTCCTTCAATTGCGCTGCGGCGTTCGCGACCTGCGACCGGTTCGACGCCACCGTGCTCTCGGCCGCGTTGGCCTGCTTCGTGCGCGCGATCGCCGAATTCAAGTCCGCTTGCGCCGCGCTCACCTGATCCTTCAGCGCCTGCACGCTCGCCTGCTGCGCTTTCAGATTCGCTTCCGCCTGGACCTTTTCCATCTCCGACGCCACCCCCGCCTGCGCCAGCCCAATAATCCGCCGGCTGTCGCTCTCCACCCGCGTCAGCGTCGCCTCCGCCTGTGCCAGTTGCGCGCGCGCGGACGCAAGACGAGCCTGCGAGTTTGCGACATCGCTCGACGTGGATCCCTCCATGGACTGGTGCGTGTACTGGCTCTCGCTCACCTTCGATCGCAAACTCGATATCGTGGCCGCCGCCGCCCGCTCCTGCGCTTCCAGTTCCGATGGATCCAGGAGCGCGATTAAGTCTCCCGACTTCACCTGCGTCCCTTCCTCCACCAGCAGCTTCAGAATTCGCCCCTGAATCTGCGGGCTCACCACGATCTGGTTCGCATCCACTGTCCCCACCAGCACCAGGTCATCCCCGCTTGGCGTAGAGAAGAAGTAGTACCCCGAAGCAATCGCCACGATGATTCCCAGCAAAATCAAAAATTTGATCCGAGCACTCATCACCAATCTCCTAAGATCCCGGCTCTAGAGGTAATCGAGAGGGTGCCCCGTTCTAGTCGCTCCGATTTGTGGAGCGACTAGGGCGGGGCTTTTTCGTGCGCACCATCACCGCCCTCTGTTTGATCCCCACTCCCATCACGGCCGCCGCGCAAACAAAGCCGCCGAAATAAACTCCAGCACAAATGCCCGCCGCTCCGCGATCCGCTCCGCCGACAGCGGGTCCACCTTCATCAGCGTTTTCATCACGGGTGCCGCGCTGAAATAGAGCACGATCACCGCCACCATTGACGGCAGGAAATCCATCGGATTCACCCGCCGAAAGTCTCCCGTCTCCATTCCCGCCTGCAACACCTCGACCAGTTTCTGATAAATCGGCCGGAAGTATTCTCGGGCAATGCGTTCCATGCGCGCCGTATGCTTCCCCGGAGAGCGTGTCCACTCCGCCTGCACCACCCGGGGAAACCGCGGGTTCGCCGCGATGTAATCGAAATACGCCGCCAGATACTCGAGCATCTTCTCCCGGGGCAGCAGCTTGCTTTCCAGCACGGGCACGACCCGCGCCCGCAGTCCGCTGAACACGTGGTCCAGCACCGCTTCGTACAGCGCATCCTTGTCTTTGAAGTAGTAGTAAAGCAGCGCCTTGTTCACGTGCGCCGCCCGGGCGATCGCATCCGTCCGCGCCCCCGCCACCCCATGCTCAGCAAATTCCCCAACCGCCGCCTTCAGAATCGCGGCCCGGCTTTCCTCCGGCTGTCCCCGCGTCCCGAGACGAGTGCCGCCCAACCGCTTTCTGCCAACATCGGTGCGAGTAGAAGTTGCCATAGCTTTGGAACCGGCTCTTGATCCCTCGTGCGCCGTCACCATGTTCTGAGGCTTGCGTTTCAGTTCTTCTCTCCTAATTAACCAGTTAGTTAGATTATATTTCAACTCACCCCGTTGCACAAGTTCATTCTGCGAATCCCCGACCCTTGGCCGCTAGAACGATGGAAGCCGCTCTCGGACAACGCCCGCTCCCACGCGAGCATCTCAATCGCAAGTTGCGCCCTGTTCCCTGAAATCTAGATTCGGTTTTAGAATAGACCGGCAAGACAGGTACCCGGCCGCCGCTCTCGTCTCAACACAGAAGGAATTTCAATCAAGGAGAAACCATGACTCGCAGCATCAGGATTCTTTGCACTGCCCTCCTGTCGATCGCAGGGTTAGTGGCGTCATCGGTTCCAGCGCGCGCCGATCGCGACGACCAATGCGAAAAGCGCATTCATCAAGCCGAACAAAAACTGCGAAAAGCCATCCAGCATCACGGCGAAAACAGTCGCCAGGCCCACAAGCGCCGCGAGGAGCTCGAAGAAGCAGAGCGCCGCTGCGGGCGACATCACGACCGCGACCACGATCGTGACCACGATCACGATCACGATCAACCTCACAACTAATCCAGGGAACTCAGTCGAGCGGCCCACTCGTTATGGTTGCCACCGTGGGCCGCTCGCCAGCTACAACAGTCATTTTTGAGTCGCAGGCGGCTGCACCAGGTCGGGCACCCGCGCTATGGCCGCCGCATCCGGAGCCTTTAACCCCAACTCTTTCACCAGAAACGCCACCCGGTCCCGCCGCGCCTCCGCATTTAGCGCATGCGGCGCATCACAAAATTTCAAGCTCTTCGGCTCGCTGACCAGCGGGTAGTATTCGCGCGCCCGCTCCGGCGTCAGGAAATCTTCCCTCGTCGCATACTGCAACAACACCGAAGCCGGAGCGGCATGCGCCACGTACTTACCCTGATCCAGCCAGGAGTACTTGGCCACAAACGCGTCAAACTTCTCCGCGCCAACCTTCTGGCGAAATTCCTGGAATTCTTTCGACCTCATGTCCACTTCATCGGAGAGGTTTCCGGCCATGAGCACAAAGGCTTTGAAGCGTTTATCGATTCCCGCCACGAATGCTCCCGTGGTTGCGTTGTAACTGTGGCCGACGTAAGCGAGCCGCTTGGGATCCACATCGCGGCGCGCCAGCAGCAGGTCCGCGCCCCGCCGGATATCCAGAATCTGTTGAACGCGATGGTCGATCTGGATCTCGTCGAGCGGTTCGCGGGGTGCAACGTAGCCCGGCCGCGCAATCGGGCTATCAGGCAGCAACGAGACCACCCCCGACGGCGCCAGCGCAATCGCTTCTTCCAGAAATTCCTTGCGGTTTAGAAACTCCGACCCATCCTGATACCAGTGCCCCCAGATCACCGCCGCAAACGGCCCCTTCCCCTTCGGCACAACCAGGTAAGCCGGAGCCCGTCCGCCCTTGGGGCTCGCATAGGAAATGTCATGAATCGCCACGTCATTGCGCTGCTCAACGCCCGCCTCTCGAATGTCGAGCGGAGCCTTCTGGTCGTAGTCAAAGTGCCGCAGAAGCGAGGGATCCTGCGCGAACAGAGTTGAGACAAGCATAAAGACGGCAGCCACATGGCGGGTCATGGAAACCTCCGCAGCAACGTCTGGAATCTTACACCGGGTTCCCTCCCGTCAGCGCAGGGGTCGTGAGTGAAGCCGATCGACGCCAGCGTTTATCCTCCTTGTGACGGCATCTTGACGATGGTCAAGAAAACGGCTCCGGCCGCAGGGAAAGGCGAACCAGCTAAAGGAACGAGCGCTCCGGTTGTGGAATCGATGCTGAACGCTGCGATACCGGTAGAGCTGGAGCCATACAGGAAATTGCCCAAGGCGTCGGTTGTGAGCAGGGCCGCATGGAAGGGGAAGGGAGAACCCGCGACCGGGTTCAGGGCGCCGGTGGCGGAATCGATCGCGTAGCCCCAGATTGTTCCGTCCGCGGAGTTCGCATACAGGAAATTGCCCGCCGTGGCGACCGCTAGGGGGGTGGATCCAGCCGGGAAGGGCGATCCGGGGACAGGCGTGAGGGCGCCGGTGCCGCTGACGATGGAGAACGCTGCGATCTGATTCGTAGTGCTGAGGGCAGCGTAAACAAAGCGGCCGGTGGAGTCGACCACCAGGCCGAACGGTTGGCTGTTGGAAACCGTCTGACCGGAGATTGTGAAAGGCGAACCCGGCACGGTTGAGAGAGCACCCGTCGTGGAATCGATCATAAAAGCGGAGACACCACCCGGGGGATCGTCGTCGGTTGCGTACAGGAACCTGCCCGAAGGATCGACCGCCAACTCGAGATTGGTTCCGGCGGGAAAAGGAGATCCGGAAATCGCCGCCGGTACGCCCGCCGTATTGATAGTCAGCCCGTCGATCTTGCCCGCGTCGGCCACATACAGATGATTGCTGCCGGGACGGGTGGCCAGGCCGGTGGGAACGCTAAAAGGCCCCAGCGAGAAAGGTGACCCGGCAGCGGCAGTGAGCGCGCCGCTGGTGGAATTGATGGAATAGGCAAAGATAGAGCCGCTCTGAAAGTCGGAAGCGTACACGAATTGCGATCCGACGGCTGCCAGTCCCAGGCTCATCGCCGGCCCCGGGGCGGAGGTGGATGCGCCCAGTGCTCCGGTTTTCGCATCGACCGGCAAACTCAGCACGTCACCACTAATCGAAGTAGCAATCAGGAACTCCGCGCCTCCGCCGATTTGACAGGGTGGGGTGGTGCAGGCAGTGTTTCCACCGCCGCAAGCAGCCAGCGCAATGGAAAGAGTCAGAAGACTTAAGAGCAGGTACGAAGACGGGAGACCCTTGGTTGGCACTGGCCCTCCTTGTGGGAATGCCTGATGACTTTGCGGTGCCGCGCGTTGCGACCGCGCGATCATCCAGAATGCCGGCTCTCGCATGAGCACATCGTGGCGCCGGCACGTCTCCTGGGGTTGGGCGACCATGACACTTTCTGGAGTGTCACAGTGAGGACTTGAGCGGATTGTCTGCCGTCCCGGGCCGGCCGGAAAGTTCTTTACCGCGGGAAACGGTAATCCTCAAGGTGCCTCTCGCGCAGTGAGCGCTGTCACAGTGGCCGGCCCATCGCCATAGTTGGCATAAAACCGCGATTCAACCAAGCATCGCTGCCTAACTCACTCTTAGTGCCGACCGGCCCCTTTTGATTGATGCAATTGAAATATTTGCTTTTTATTCGCCTTGTGGCATACTGCGTTGCAGGCGCTGCCGAGCTTCGCTCGGCTGGACAGCCGGGGGCGGCTGTCCCTACGTGAGTTCAGTCGCCGACAAAATTAATTTTCGACCCGGTTTTCCTGTGATGCTCCTCATACGTCCACAGCCCAAAACAGATTACGATGCAACGCACGCACTTAAACATCGTGGCCACCATCGACACCAGCATCGGTCGCATGCCGGCGAACGTCGAAGCCGAGCGCTCCATCCTCGGCGCCGTTCTGCTCGACAATCACGCCTACAACGACGCCGCCGAGCACCTCAAGCCCGAGGACTTTTCCCTCGACGCCCATCGCCGCATCTACGCGCGCATGATGGACCTCTCCGAGTCCTCGCGCCCCATTGACATCATCACCCTGGTCGAAGAGCTCGAACAGAAAAAGGACCTGCAGGCCGTCGGCGACGTAGGCTACATCTCGGGCCTGCTCGACGGCGTCCCCGACCGCCCGTCGATCGAGCACTATGTCCGCATCGTTCGCGACAAAGCTATCCTCCGCGGCCTCATTGGCGTCGCCCAGTCCGCCATCGCCAAGGCCAGCGAGCAGGCCGACCCCGCCGACGAAATCCTCAACGAAGCCGAAGCCGCCGTCTTCCAGCTCTCCGAAAAGCGCATCGGTAAAGGCTTTCAGGGCATTCAGGAAATCGTCCGCAATTCCTTCGGCTCGGTCGACGCCCTCCTCCAGCGCGGCCAGCGCATCACCGGGCTCGCCACCCACTACACCGATCTCGACGAGCTGACCAGCGGCCTGCAGAAATCCGACCTCGTCATCCTCGCCGCCCGCCCCTCCATGGGCAAAACCTCGTTCGCCATGAACATCGCCGAAAACGCCGCCATCGACGACGGCAAAGTAGTCGGCATCTTCTCGCTGGAAATGTCGAGCGAAGCCTTGCTCCAGCGCCTGCTCTGCTCGCGCGCCATCGTCGACGCGCACAAAATGCGCACCGGTTCCCTCTGGCGCGACGACATGCAGAAAGTAGTCCGCGCCATGGAAGAACTCGCCCACGCCCCCATGTTCATCGACGACACGCCCGGCATCTCGATCAGCGAAATGCGCGCCAAGGCCCGCCGCCTGAAACAGTCGCAAGGCCGCCTCGACCTGCTCGTCGTCGACTACCTCCAGCTCATGTCCGGGGGCAGCCGGCGCTTCGAGAACCGCACGCAGGAAGTGTCTTCCATCTCCCGCGGACTCAAAGCCATTGCCAAGGAACTACAGGTCCCGGTTCTCGCCCTCTCCCAGCTAAGCCGCGCGCCCGAAAGCCGCGGAGGCGACCATCGTCCCCAACTCGCCGACCTGCGCGAGTCCGGCTCCATCGAGCAGGACGCGGACGTGGTCATGTTCATCTTCCGCGAGGAGATCTACAAACAGGACGATCCCGAGCTCAAAGGCCGCGCCGAAATCATCATGGCCAAGCAGCGCAACGGCCCCATCGGCAAGTTCCATCTGGCGTTCCTGCACAACTCGACCCGCTTCGCCAACCTGATGGAAGGCAACAACGAGTCCGTCCAATAGGAGGAGCGGAGAGACGGTCGCACCCTTCGACCGGCTCAGGGCAGCCTCTCGCGTCCCGGACAGAAGGCCGGTACGTGACCTCCTCTTGCAACCCGGTGGGATGTAACGCTTTCGAGATCCAGCCCCGGCCGGGGCGAGCCAGTTTAGCCCCGCGCTTCAGCGCGGGGTAAGGTGGAAGATTGAGTGAAGTCCCGGAGGGACGACCGAAACTCTCAATCTCTTGAGAAGAAAAGCCGCACTTGGGGTAGCTCTCTGAGTCCGGTTCCGCGACACCTCTAACCTGTGGAAAATACTGTGGATGAGAAGGGCGTGACGTGTAACCACCTGAAACCGACTGGCTGGTCGGCCCCGCAAGCCCCTCTCAAAACTCTGCTAAGATTATGTTTCTAAGTTGGTTAACTCCGACCCACGAATCGCACCCCGGAACCACTGCCGAATCAGTACTTTCGTCACTAATTGTGAGATTTGCACATACGTGGAAGCTCGCATCACCCACATCCAGGCGGGAATGACCGCTTCCGGAGTGGGGTGAGAAACTCACGATTCCAATTTTGGTACCCCCCTCACGGCACGCCAGCCGGTCTTGACCTACCGATATCGGCCCCCGACAACCCCAAAATCGCTTCTCTGCTATACTGTGATCACGCTTTTGCCACGGTTTGCTCGTCACGCGGTGGTCCGTCGTTGGATCAGCTTCATCTCCGCCTTTCCTGCCCGCCGTTTTATTCAGCGTAAATCTCAACGTGAGCGGCATGGAAACTCCTGACGTGTGTCTGAGTGTGTAACCACAGGCCCCTCCAGAAAGAAACAACCTTAATGACGACATTTACGGAACTGCCCTTGTCTTCTGCCTTGCAGCGGAAGCTGGCGGCAGCTCAATTCACTACCCCCACCCCGATCCAGGCGCGTGCCATTCCTCCTGCCCTTGAGGGCAAAGACGTAATCGGTACCGCCCAGACCGGCACCGGCAAGACCCTGGCGTTTCTGATTCCAATCCTCGAGATGCTGAACCGCGAACCCTCGCGGCAGGTCGGCGCTCTGGTTTTATTGCCCACGCGCGAACTCGCCATGCAGGTCCACGAGCAGTACGAGAACTTGCGCAGCAAAGACGCGCCCAAAGCGGCGCTGATCATCGGCGGCGCATCGGAGAAAACCCAGATCCAGGGTCTCCGCGCGGGATCCCGAATGGTGATTGCCACTCCAGGACGCCTTCAGGACTTCGTCACCCGTAAGCTGGTCGACCTGCGCCAGATAAGAATTCTGGTGCTCGACGAAGCCGACCGCATGTTGGACATGGGTTTCCTGCCCGCGATCCAGCGCATCCTGTCCGTATTGCCCCGAGACCGGCAAACGCTGTGTTTCTCGGCGACTATGGAGCAGTCCGTAGCTCGCCTCGTGAATGACTACATGCGCGAGCCGGTACGCGTAGCTTTAGGGTCGGTCCTGAAGCCCGCCGAGAGCGTGCAGTTAAAAGCGTACGAGGTGCGTCCCGGAGAGAAACTGGACGTGCTCCGCCAGTTGCTCTACGCAGAAAAAGGACAGACGCTGGTCTTCACGCGCACCAAGCGCGGCACGCAACGGCTGGCCAAAGAACTGGTGCGGGACGGCTTCAATGCCGCCATGATTCACGGCGATCGCACGCAAGCGCAACGCAACGGAGCCTTGAGCGGATTTCAGGAAGGCCGCTTCCAGGTGCTGGTCGCCACCGATATCGCATCGCGCGGCTTGCACGTCGACGACGTGGCGCACGTGATCAACTATGACCTGCCTAAGATGGCCGAGGACTTCATTCACCGTGTCGGTCGCACCGGCCGCGCTGGATTACAGGGCCGAGCCTCGACGCTGGTCGCTGGTGTGGAAGTCATGGAACTTCGCCAGATCGAACGCACCCTGCAGTTGCGTATCGAACGCAACCAACTGGATCCATCCGCCGACGAACGTCCGAGGCGGCCGATTCAAAACACTCTAGCCAGCCGGACGCTGACCGCCCTGCCGGGCGAAGTGTTCGTCTAAAGGCAAAGTGCTTGTCTGAGGTGGGACATCAACTGCTGTCATCCTGAGCGAAGTAGCTGCTTCGCGGAAACGCGAAGCAGCTGCGGAGTCGAAGGACCCCTACTCTACATCGGCTAATGGGGGAGCCAGTCAAGGACACAGCCGTCCTCCATTCAAAACCGCGCGCACCGCACACCTCAGTAGTGGTACTTGGTCTTCTCCGCCCATTCGCTCTTGGGATACCGTTGATGGACCAACCGGAACGCCTTCTCTGACCAATGCGTCGTCTCCGGATTCGTGCATCCCCAGCGAGTCGATCGAACCGCTAAATGGAGTGCCTCCGGTACCCGAGGATCGTCCGGATTCTGCTTGGCGTAAGCCAGGACCTCCGGCACAAGGTAGTTGGGAGCGACCGGGGCCTGAACGAGTTTCGCCATTTCCTTCTGTAGCGCCTTCTGATCCTCCGCAGAAAGAAATGTCGGCGAAGGAACCTCGGAACCCCGCTCTCTCCGGAACCGAACAACATCGTCACCCGACGCTTCACACCACCAGTTGTCCCTGAAATGGTCCATCTCGCCCAGCGTGGCCGATCGCAATAGGCCTGTGCGCACGAAAGGGCTCAGGCCGGGATTCTGCAACGTCAGCAGGATAGCGGCAAAGCTCTTCTCCTCCTTCGCCTTCGCTGTGCGAAACGGCTCCATCATTTTCCAGAGAGGGCTATCGAGTTCCTGCAGCAAGGGCTGAAGCTGATCGGCTGCCGTCATGTCTCCCACAAGGACCGCGCGCATCCACGCGCTGCGAGCAATCTCCCGGCGCAGGTGGTTGGGCAACGCCGAAGATCGTGCCGACTCGACGAGGAGGGTCAATGGCATCCTCTGAGCAAGAAGTTGAGCGGCATAGGCGTTGAAAAAGGGCCTTCCCTTGGACTGCTTGGCCTGCTCGGATTCATACTGTTCGTCGCCCCCGGCGGTCAGGCCCACGTCAAAGCCGACGTAAGTGGGAATTTCCGCTGCGTGGGCTAGAAAGTCCGCCAGGCTGGTCGCCAGCCTTTGCCGCTCATCGTTCAACAAGTTTCGCGCCCCCAGGGGGAGATCCGCAGCCGGACGACCGAGCAACGCATCCAGTTCTTTGCGCGCTGCGTCCGGTTGTTTTCCCTTCGCCATCATCCGCAGCGCGTAGTAGCGCACCGTCAAGAAACCCGGCGACGACGCCGGCACCTGGCTCGCGGCTTTCAGCAGGTCCCCAGCCGCATTGCCCTCTGCGCCCGTCAACTGCAACGCCGCAATCAACCAGGGCAACGAGCGCGTTTCGCGCCACTTGGCGACCGCGTGCTCCGCAGCGGATCCAGCATCACTGCGCGCCACTCCCGACGGTTGCTCGTAAGTCGATTCCGTGTAGATCGTCCGCACCCAATCGCTCAGGTCCTCAGCCTGTTCACCGTGCGCAAGCAGCAACACGTAGTCCCACAGATGTTGCTTGAAGGCCGTGCCCGGATCGGGCTTGAGCATCAACTGTTCCATTTCCGCGATGCGCTTCGCCGGCTCCGCTCGAAAGCGAACGAAATCGAGCAAACGCTGCGCGGCATCGTGCGTTACCGCCGCGTGCGGATCGCTCAACAACTGTTCCAGGCGTTGCTGCGCTGCCTTCATCGTCGGCCCATCAAACTTGTCTTCTTCCGGCGTGTCCAGCGTCGCCTTCCGAATCAGGGCGCGCGCCGCAAGATACGATCCATACGGCGCCCACGGCGACGCCGAATCCTTCGCAATCGCGTCGAACGATGCCGCGGCATCGTCGAACCGCCGCCCGTAGAAATGCGCCGTGGCAATTTGATAATCGCGGTCCGCACGGACCACCGGATCTTTGGAATCGAGAATCGCCGGCGCCACCTGCCCTTGGCCGTTGCAATTGGAGAACACCTGGTCCTGCGCGGCAATCCACCCGCGCACCACAGCGCTGTCCGCGCCGTACTTGTGGATACGGTCCGCGAGCGTCGCAGCCGCCGACTTGAATGCTTCATCCGGACAGTTCAGGAATGACTGGTAAGAGTGCTCGTTCGACACCGGGGCGTAGGTCTCATACATCCGGATCTCTGGACTCCCCGGCACCTCGCCTCGTGCTTTCAGCCATGCCTCAATCGCCGCGTTCTCGCCGCGCTCCCGGCCCGGATCCATGTTCCGGTTCCACACATCGATCGCCTCGTGTTGCTGCTTGCCATCAAGTTTCAGGCCGCTCAAGTAGCGGTACGCCACAATCAGATAAGAGCGCCGGAGTGTCGGCAGCACGATCCCCAGCTTTCCCGCCGCAAAATCCGCCTGCGAAACCTGCGGCGCATTTCCGCGGACGAATTCCGCTTCATCGAAAAAGGGTCCGCAGCTGTAGATGGCGCTGGGCGCCGCGAGCATAAGAACCACGGCCAACAAAATAACGATCCACCGCGCAGATTTTATTGCCATGAATGCATCTCCCAATGAAGGCTGGCCAGGGAACGCTCCGTCCACGGAGAAGGAGAAAAAGCGTATACGCGCCGTCCGGAAGGCAACACCTTCCACGGCTCGTCGGTTGAAATGCCAAGGCTGTCGCGGCATTCGGCTTGCCGGAAATCGCGTCCCGATCCGATCCAGCTCGACACCTCGCTCTGTCCCACACCCATGCGAAACAGCATGGGCACTGCCTCGTCGATCGGCAGACCGGTCATCCAGTCATCGCCCATGCACCATGATGCGAGCGCTGTGATGGAAATCGGTGTCGGCGCAGGAAGCTGTTTGCGAAGCTCGCGCAGCAGTTCACGGTAGAAAGGGCGCTCGGACTGCGTCGCATCAAAATCAATCTGGACAGCGACAACCTGCGGCAGTGCGCCCGCGCGCACGATCTCCGCCGCTATCTTTCCCGCCTGGCTCGCGTCCAGCAGCGCGTCGGGTGTAGTTTCAATTCGGATCACGGCCACCAGCTTCATTCGCGAGGAAACTCGCAGCGGCTGGAGTCGCGGACGGAAGTCAAGCCCGCCCCGCGTCAGCCGGGCCGTGCCCGTCAGAAAGGCCACACCCGCGCGTTCCGGGTCGAGGAACCGCATGTCCTCCGGCCGTTCCCAGGCCCAAAGCATCAGGCGCGGCACCGCCGTCATGCGCCGTTCAGGGGAAGACGCCGAGCCGTGAGAGACCAGCGGGGCGAGGCTGAACACGAGAATCGCAGTCGCAGCGAGCCGGAAGAACCGTTCCATCGGACCAATAAAGAGGAGGAACAACCGGAGCGTACCACAGAAAGGCGAGATCGGAAGTGAGCAGCTAACGCGGAAATTCTCGAAAGTTCAGTTTCAAAACGGCGGCCTCGATTGCAAAGCCAACAATCATCATCTCGTCGGCTCGCGAGGATGCCCCCTTTAAGCTTCTCGGGGACTCTTCTGCGGCTGGGCGATGGATTCTTCGACCGAGCTTACTTCGTCGGAACCAATGTTGAACAGTGCCGCCTGTGCTGCAGCGTGTTCACGCAACTCGCGCATCTCGTCCGCGCTATCCACGCTGCCTTCCGGCTTGTCCTGCTTGCGCTGGACCCTGCGCTCTGCTTTGTCCCGTTGTTTCTGTTGCCGCTTTTGTTCTTTCTGACGCTTGGTAAACGTTGATCGGCCTCGTGGCATTCCAATCCCCCAATGTCTGTTCGTTTCGAATTCTCGCCGGCAACCTGCAGCCGACTACCGGATCCGGGGCAAGCCGGAAATGCTACCAGCGTGGCTCGCGGGGTTGCCGTGCGTGGCCGCGGTAGTCATCGCGTCCGCGTCCCCCGCCGCCGCCGAACCGCTGTCCACCGCTCTTGGGCCGGTCGGTCTTGGGCTTCGCCTCGTTAATCGTCAAGGTGCGTCCTCCGAGTTCCGTTCCGTTCAGGGCCGCAACCGCTTTGTCGGCTTCGCCGGAATCGGTCATTTCGACAAACGCAAAGCCGCGCGCGCGGCCCGTGTCCCGGTCCGTCACGATGCTCACTTTTTCGACGGCACCGTGTGCCTCGAACGCAGCTCGCAACTCGGATTCGGTTGTACTGTGCGGTAAATTCCCAACGTAAAGGTTCTTCATTCGAGCTCCTTTTTCTGTAACTCGGGCAGCATTTGAGACCAGGCGGTGGTGCGCTTCAAGTCCCGTGTTTCAAAATCGCGTGGTGGCACAGGTCTCTCCCGCATCGCGTTGGAGCGAGCGGTGGCGGCCGACCGTACGGCGGAGATTCGCTGCGAGGCTTCCAGGATTCCCCAGCGTTGGGGTCCGCCTCCGAACTCCACCGGCACCATAACTTTCCTCTCGTCCTGAGAACCTTCCATGCCGTCCCCCGGAACCGCACCCGCGTCTTCTGCACCGGGTGAATCAGCCAGGTACGCCGGCTTGCCGACCAGAAACGCGAGTTGTTGCGGTGGGGTTGCGCCGCGGATGTCCTCGCAAAACTTATCCCGGTGCCCCAGTCCGTTTCCCATGTTGATGAGCACCAGGTGATAAAGATCAGCCCGCCACCAGGAACGAGCTTCGTTGATATCGGCGGCACAGTCCACGTCCATGCCCAGCTTGCGCATCGCATCGGCGCGCAAGTCGCGCTTCGTCGATGAGGTGTCGACCAGCAGAACTCGTTTGCGCGATAGAGAAGGGGAAATTGGCGAGCCGATCATCGGTGCGCTCATGCGACCACAGCTTTCGGTTTCGCACCCGAAAAACCCACCGCCCTTGTGCTTGGCTCCGCCAGGCCCTTCAGCATTTCGCGCTTCCGCCCCCGCCGCGCAATCTTCTTCTTGCGATCCCGATGGAATCTGGCCTTATCGCCATTGAGTGCAGACATCTTCAGCTCCTGTTCGTGCAGCGGCGGATGAGCGCCCTTGCCCTACCGCAATCCCGCGGCCCATCCGTGCCTTAAATGGAATCAAGTTATGGTTGCCGGAGTTCCGTCTGGATGGGTCGAAACTACTTCTGCAGTACCGCACGCGCCGCGCCCCCGGTATCGATCTTCTCAATCGCGAAGGCGCAAGATGCTCTGCTGATGGTCTTCGAGGTTAAGCATTTTAAGTATACGCTGTTTGCGCTCATCCTGCCGAAACGTTGGTCATAGTGATTGAGGAGTTTGAAACGCCCCGAGCTTCGGGAAGACTCACTCGCGCGCGTGATTTTGTGGATGGCGCAACCACGCATCCAATAGTTCGGCCTACGACCGACCGCGTCCCTTCTTCGCGCTCCACCGACGCGCCGATAACCGAGGTCTCCCTCACTCCGCTTGCTAATTGTGACGCTGTCGCGTACCATAACTCTGTACGTTAGGTCGAATCGGTCGTGAGCAGCTCTCGCCTCAACAGCCTGTAACCTGCCCTCAGTACCTCCGAATCTCTCCAGCGTAAATCGATTGAAAGGAACACCAGTATCAACATGGCAGAACAAGGAACAGTAAAGTGGTTCAACGACGCCAAAGGCTATGGCTTCATCAGCCGTCAGAATGGCGAGGATGTTTTTGTGCACTTCTCGGCGATCCAGGCAGGCGGATTCAAGAGCCTGCAGGAGGGCCAGACCGTGCAATTTGACGTCACCAAGGGGCCCAAGGGCTGGCAGGCTGAGAACGTCCAGGCGCTGTAAGCGATAACTTCTGACAAAGGCGATTCCACAAAAATCGCCTTTTCAGCTTCTCGCACTTCTCGGCCAACGGAGTTTTTCTGACACGCGACGAATCAGGTACGTCCTACATCATCATCCGCCATAACATCCGCACCTACCAATCCGCCGGCGTAGTCCAGGTTCTCAAGGGTCTGCATAACGCGGAGACCACCTTGAGAAAGCTCGAAGAGTGCCAAGCCTCAGCCGATCGCCACGAGGGCTGGCGCTACTTCTTCGAGAAGACCGATCTGAAGCCGGGCACGGATCCGGCACGAGCCACCCACCTTCGCCAAGCGGACTTGGAGACTCGCGAATCCAAGGCGCTGCAGGAATCAACCGTTCTCTTTGCCCGAGCGGGACTGTTCCGATAACCGGCGCGTCCGCTTGTGCTCCCCTGTTTCTCGCTCGCAAAACTCGTCAATGAATCTACGCGGGCCCTCTGGTTCCCTCCCCAGTGTGTCTCGGCGACGAGCCGGCTTGACAACCCCATAGCGCCGGATCACGATTCGCACTAGGCGCCATGCCGCAAACTCCCACCACAGTCCAGCTGAACCCTCAAACACAGGAGGCGTTTAACGCTTACATTCGTGATGCCGAAACTGGCATGGAGCAAACGCTGCGCGGGAGCGTCCCATTCTTATGGTCGGACCGCGCTCCGTACACAGCCCAACAGGTCCGCAAAGGACAGGTAGTGGCGCAATTCTGGTCGGGTCGCGGCCCTGTCCCCGTGCCCAACGGTCTGATCCATGACTGGATCGGCGCCGCCTTCATTCCGGCTGTCACACTCGAAATGGTCCTGGCGCTGATCCAGGACTACGATCACCACCAGAATATCTACCAGCCCGAGGTGATGGCCTCCAAGCTGATCAGCCGGCACGACGACGATTTCCAGGTCTACTTGCGCATTCTGAAGAAGAAGATCATAACCGTGGTGCTGGATACCGATCATGGCGTGCACTATCGTTCGCTCGACCTCACCCGCGCACTCTGTCGCTCCTACACCACACGGATTGCCGAAGTGCAGGATGCCGGCACCCCGAAGGAAAAAGTACTGCCGCCCGATACCGGTTACGGATTCCTGTGGCGCCTGTATTCGTACTGGCGATTCCAGGAGCAGGAGGACGGCGTGTCCGTAGAGTGCCGAGCCATTTCGTTGACCCGGAATGTGCCGCTGGGTCTCGGCTGGGTGATCGAACCAATCATCCAGAAGCTCCCGAAAGAGTCCCTGATCCGCACGCTCGAGGCGACACGCCAGGCGCTTCATCCTGAAGTGAAGTAGTGTGGCGCGGACACTCCTGTCCGCGTGTCAGCAGCACCACTCATGTGGCAGAAGCACGCCCGGGGTAGAACTCGGCAAAGGGCCCTGCTACTCTTAACAGGTGGGGGAACCTGCAGTGGGCTTGACCGGCTGGGAGAGGGAACTGCCCGACTTAATTCAGTACGCGGTGCCGGGCTTCGTACTTCTTGTGGCGTTGGAGGCTGCCGCAGACGCAATGATGCGTCGCGACCTCTACGAGATCAAGGACACGGCGGCAAGTCTCACCATGGGCGTCGGCAATCTGCTGGTGAATCTTCTGGCGAAAGCCCTCCAATTTGCCATTTTCAGCATGCTGCATCGTTTCGCCATTTTCCACATCGGATACCAGTGGTGGGCGTGGGCGTTGATTTTCTTCGCCGACGACTTCACCTATTACTGGTTCCACCGCGTCAGCCACGAAAGCCGCTTGTTCTGGGCTTCCCACGTTGTTCACCACTCGTCCCAGCGCTACAACCTGTCGACCGCACTCCGGCAGACCTGGACTGGCAGCTTCATGGGTTTCGTATTCTGGCTGTGGATGCCCGTCGTCGGCTTCCCGCCGGCCATGATCTTGACCATCGGGGCTCTCAGCCTTCTCTACCAGTTCTGGATTCACACCGAACTGATCCGGACCTTAGGTCCCTTCGAACACATTCTGAACACGCCTTCTCACCATCGCGTTCATCACGGCTCCAATCCCAAATACATCGACCGCAACCATGGAGGCACCCTGATTCTGTGGGACAAACTTTTCGGCACCTACGAGCCGGAAGATCCAGAAGACGCCCCGCGCTTCGGATTGACGACAAACATCAATACCTACAATCCGGTGCGCATCGCGTTTCACGAGTGGGTGGATATGGGCCGCGACGTCTGGAACGCCCCCGGCTGGCGCAACAAGCTTCGCTACGCCTTCGGCAATCCGGCCTGGGCGACAGGAACTCCCCGTGGCGATGCGTCAATAGGTGTTCTGGAGGTGTCTTGTGATCGCATTGAGTCGCGCACGAATCGGTCTCTTGGCGCTGATGGTACTTCCCGTGCTTGCCGTCGCTATAGGCCTCTTTTTATGGGAACCGGTCTGGTTGTTTCACCGGAGCGAGTTAAGAACCGGGAATGAAGTTGTCGCTTGGGTTGAAGCATATCGAGTAAAGCACGGACATCTACCCGAGACGTTGGAAGGCGTTGGGATCGACGACCCGAACCTGAAGGTCTTTTATCGCAAGGTTAGCGACGATGAATACTGGGTGTGGTTCGGCAGATACGCCCTAGGCGAATCGGTAGTCTTCAGTTCCCGTACCAAGAAATGGCAGTGATTCGGAGCTGGATGCCCCAGGTTTCGCGGTTTTCGAAACCGGGGCCTCCGCCAGCGCTAGGTGCGCGCTCTCCAGTATCCCGGTCTTCGCTTGTTGTGGGCGACCGCAACAAACGTTACCCCGTCCGGGTCGTCGAGATAGATAATCGAGAAGGGGAAATGTTGGAGCAAATATCGTCGCGTTCCGTGCAGATATTCCGGCCAGCGGTGAGGCGCTTGCGATATGGTTTCGAACGCCCCAGTCACCTCTAGGAGAAAGGCAACACTCGCATCCGCGCTGCGCTCGCGATACCAGTCGTCGGCCGCCTCGACTTCGCGCCAGGCCCGTTCATCGATCGATAGGGCTTACCTCGGGGCATTGCGCAGGCGGGCCGTAGCGCGGCGGCGCACTTCTTCGGCAGGAATCAGACGGGCTTTCCCCGTTCGAATCTCATCCACGCGGCGTTTGATTTCGGCGGCCCAGGCTTCTTCCACGCCCTCCTCCGCGGGTCCATCGTCGAGACTCTCGATCAGCCGATCGATCAGAGCGCCCCGATCTCGCGTCGAAAGAGCCAGCGCCTTTTCCAGAACTTGCGAAGCTTGCTGACTGATCTCTGCCATCTCCACCTCAGGCGCTCTATTTTAACGCAGTGGGTTGGCAGACAGCCCCACAAACCGATTCGTGAAACTATTCGACCGCGGCCCACATCAGGAGAGCAGGACAGCCATCATGAACAAGTTGAAGCAGGACATCCTGCAATGCATCGGCAACACCTCCTTAGTGCCCTTGCGCAAGATCGTGCCCAAGAACGGCTCCCGCATTCTGCTGAAGCTGGAAAGTGAGAACCCCACCGGCAGTATGAAGGACCGCATGGCGCTGGCCATGATCGAAGCGGCCGAGGCCGACGGACGTCTCACAGCGGGTGGTTCGGTCGTCGAATACACCGGCGGCAGCACCGGCGTGTCCCTGTCTCTGGTGTGCGCGGTGAAGGGATATCCCCTGCATATCGTGACTTCGGACGCCTTCGCCCGGGAAAAACTCGATCACATGAAAATTCTGGGGGCCCGCCTTCAAATCGTGCACAGCGAGAGCGGAGGCATGACGGAGAAACTCACCCGGGACATGGTCGAAGCCGCCCGCATCATCGCCGAAGAAACTGGAGCGTTCTGGACCGATCAGCTGAATAATAAAGACCAGCTCGTCGCCTATCACAAAATGGCGGAGGAAATCTGGAGTCAGGCGGAGGGCCAGCCCGAGAAAAAGATCGATGGCTTTGTCCAGAGCGTGGGTACTGCGGCGTCCCTGCGGGGCATCGCGGAAGGCTTACGCCGCCACAATCAACAGATCAGAATCGTGGCCGTGGAGCCCTCGGAATCTCCGGTTCTGTCGGGCGGCCGGCCCGGCTCCCATAAAATCGATGGGGTCGGAGCGGGTTTTGTGGTGCCGCTCTGGCGAGGGGACATCGCCGATCAGATTGAACAGGTTTCCACTGAAGAGGCGATGGCCATGGCCAATCGGCTGGCGCGGGAGGAAGGCCTGTTTGCGGGGACTTCCACGGGCGCCAATGTCATCGCCGCTCTGCGATTAGCCGAACAACTGGGACCGGACGCGACCACGGTCACCGTCATGTGCGATACCGGGATGAAATATCTCAGCAGAGAAACCTGAATCCTTCTATTGATAGCGGTTGTAACAAAGGTTGGTGGCACTGGGAACCCCACCCTTTCACGGAGAAATGGAAAACGGCCCGTCTGTCCCCAGTTTCACCCCGGAGCGGGCGCCGTAACACCCGGCTGCTGAAAACTAGCGAACGTATTTCATGCCAAGGGCATTCTTGAAAAGGCGGCCCGCTCGCCACCAGCCAGGGTAACCAGGTCGATCTTCGAAGATGCCGACGCGTTTCATCTGTTGCATGGCGTCCCTCACTTGCTGCGGTTCGACTGAAAACGAGTTGGAGAGGGCACGGTGAACTTCCACGACGCAGCCCTCAAGACGAAAAGGTGTCGATAGCCCCGCAAATGCCTCTATTAGGCGCTCCACTCGGCCCTGATTCTCGGTTGGTCTATCCGATAGACGGAGCAAGTTCTTAAGTTCTGCCGCGACCTGGGTCAAGTACTCCTTCGAGGCGTTGTCGTGTGCTGCAATGATCAGGGGTTGCGCAACGCGTCCTTCCTCAAGCTGAGGTATGCGAGCTGCAGTACCTCTTATTACGGTATCCGGATCGGCGATGCCTCGTAGGAATGTATCGTAGATTCGCGGATAAAACGACGCCGCCTCGCCTACTCCCTCCGAGAAAATAGTCCTTCAAGAACGTGAGCGTGTACAGATTATTTCGTCTTATCTTGTTGGGAAAAATTTCCAACAGTATCTCATTGCACTCAGATTCTGGAACTGCGCCCTGTTCTAGCCGCTCCAATTCGGAATCTAGCTTGGCGGCGGTTGCGGAGAAATGAGTCCTGAACCAGTCCAAATCGCAGATGCGTGAGAGGGCGAAGTTCAGAATTGATTGAGTGTCCCACGACAGCGGTAATGATCTGCCCTCGATCTGCTGTTCGACGTTCTCGACCGCAAACCTCACGAGATCTGTTCGTATAAACAGGCGGACCGTGATCCCCCGAGAAATCTGAGGATTTGACTGGATAGAGCCGAGGAAGCGGAACAATCCCTCGACAAACGTCGCCATCTGCGCCGAGTTGAAAGCTGTTTCTACTCCATCGATAAGGTACACTCGGGCGGCGGGATCCTTCTGTATCCCGACCGCGATATCATTCACCGATATCGTCGAAGCGCCGCCCAATTTTATCTTTTCCAACCAGGTCAGTAAGGTCTGCCGGGGTTTCCGATTGAAGGGATCCGCAACGCTGGCAAGAAGAATCCACCAGAGTTTCTCTCCTGCATTATGCGTTAGGAGCAGGTCAGCCAAATCCTTGAGGGCTGTATCGGATGACACGATGGCATCCGCGTTTGGGAATTCATCGGCCACGAGAAGCGGGATTCCCATTTTCTGTTCGACCAAAGTTCTCACCAGTCGGGTCTTACCCGTGCCCTTGCGGCCTAGTACATAGGCGTAGGGGCTGTTTGGGGTGGAGAGTTTACGGAGGGCTTCTGTTTGAATTAAGAGGCCTTGATCGGTATTGCCGTTATTCGTTAACCGCCTTAAGCCCCCCCTAGCCGTGCTTGCTACGTGCGGGACTGAGCGCGGTTTCTTTGAAGCTTGCAGTCCTACCAGCTCTCGGATTCGCGACAACGAATTCCTGTTGTCGACCGAAATGCTCTCCACCGCAGGACTGCCTTTCGCCAGAAAGCTGCGGTCGTGGAACCAGGAGATCCAAAACCCTAGTAGATCCTCTGCCGACACATCTCCGTCACCATCTCCAGAACCAGAGCGGATCGCGTGGGCGAGAATGTCAAGAAACGCATCCAGTCGCGGCCGGTTGCGGCCAAGAAGCTTCTCAGCTGTATCGTCAGGATCCAGCGAAAAGCTAACAAAAAGTCCGGGTTTGTCGGGGTTCTGCGACAGCAGAACATTGACATAGGCGTCAGATTCATCTGACTGCTCGTCCAACCTTGCAAAAACAACAACCGAGCCGGGGAATGCGGCTGCCAGTGGCACAACGCTTGAGGCGATGCCGGATCGATGGTCAACGAGAACTACATCGTAAGAAGCACCCACCGCACTGAGGATGCGCGCGAATCCATCCTGCAATTCGGACGGGTTCAGCGCAGAGTGGAGCGCAAAGGTTGCAAGGTCAAGGTCATACGTCGGTCCGCTAGGTCGGCAGGCGAGTAAGTCCACTTTACCTTGCGAAGAGGCCTTGGGCACGTAGACGGGTTGCGGCGACGGAACGAGTGCATACTGCACACAACCCAGCAGGGTGCTCTCAGGTCTATCTACTCTCGCACCGAATTGCGCCTGTAATGAGGGCGCCTCGATGTCAGCGTCAATGGCCAGAACGAGGTAGCCGTCATCAGCCAGGGCCTTCGCGAGCATCGTGAGAACGGTGGACCGACCTTGCCCGCCCTTGTACCCATAGAAGTGAATCAGTTGGTTCTGTGTCGACGTTACCGCCGGAGTCGCCGGCACGCCGCCTGCCAAAAACTCGATCCAGTGATGGGCCACCGGAGCTGTCGCTAAGAAACCGAATTCCTCTTGCCGCTCGGACAGCGTCAGCAAATGGAGTATCACACCGCTAGCCGAAAAAACAGCATCTGCTTCTCGAGAATCGACCCCGACGCGCCCGAAGAACATGGCACGGCGCGCCTCCATGTCCTTGTCGGAGAATGTCGCGTCCGCGCAGATGACGTACAAGGAGGGGTGTAGATACCGTATTTCAAGGGTTTGGTAGGCCTGTCGAGCCTTGTCCAACAGGGTGCGCAATGGGATCATACGCTCACTCCGATACTAGTGGTGAGCAGCGAGATAATCCGCTGAAGGGAGCCGTTTAGAGCCAGGATATCTCCATCGGAGTTGGAGGACGGTACCCAATCGGAAGAGTGGCGCAGGTATCGAATATGAGGATAGGAATCGGCGGGAACAGACCGCGGTGTCCCGTCTCTGCCTTGACTGAACAGCTTCCGCAGCGAATCTGCTAGCTGCTGCTGCAGTGCGTTACATAAAGAGAGGTATCGCTTGTGCTGCAGGCCGACTCGTTGCAGCAAATAGGGAAGATTGTGGCCGCCATTACCTGTAGAAGAAATCAGAGCGAGATGTTGCTTCAGGCTTAGTTCTAGTAGAACGCATGAAGAGTACGCTGCCGCAAGCGGCTCGATGCCGACTGCCTTGCTCACAGACCTAAACGCTTTTCGATTGTAGTCGTAATCCATTTTCATCCGACTCTATTATAAGAAGGCTGCTTTTGGAACGACTTTCGGCAGGCGGCGTTACGCCGTGCTTCGCGCGAAGGGCGAGATTCTACGTCGCTGTCCCTCTTGGGCGGTATCTTTATCTGCGGCGACGCGGTGAGTCGCCCGTGTGGATGGCCCTTCCAGGGGGCGGAACCCTAGCTACTCCCCTCGCCCACCTTCAGAACGGCCAGGAACGCTTCCTGCGGAATGTCCACGCGCCCGATGCGCTTCATCCTCTTTTTGCCTTCTTTCTGCTTCTCGAGGAGTTTTCTTTTGCGCGTGATGTCGCCGCCGTAGCACTTGGCGAGCACGTTCTTGCGGATCGCCGGCACGGTTTCGCGGGCGATGATCTTTGCCCCGATCGCTGCCTGGATCGTCGGCCTATCTGGATCGCGGCCTCATTTGTTACAGCAACAAGGCCAAGAGCGAATTGCTCGCGGTGCCGCCCGAAGTGGTAACCGCTCTATTGGACGGCGGCGGGGACTTGCAGACTGTGCTTAGGATCACAGGGGAATGTGTGCAGGGTGACAATTCGATCATCTAGCAGGATGCTGAAAAGCTTTTTCCCATGCCGGCAATTTACCCCAGCGGCTGAAGCCGCGACTGATTGCGAGGCACTTACGGTGCGGCTGAAAGCCGCACCCTTTCAAATCGATGTGCTGAATTGAGTTTTTCAGCAGCCTGCTGGACCTCGTTACCCGCTCCAGGTGGACGCATCCCAGGCATGTGTTAGATTGAAATTCTTCGCATGAAACATGTTGCCAACTGGACTTTGAATGCCGCGGCGTCGCAAGGGGCTACGTACGCGGATGTCAGGGTGATTGCGCAGCGCAGCCGGGCTTTGAGCACCAAGAACGGGAAGGTTGGAAGCGCATCGGACTCGGAATCGGTGGGGATGAACGTGCGCGTCATTGTTGATGGCGCATGGGGATTTGCGGCGTCGGCGGAGTTGGGGCGGGGGGCAGTGGAAGCGACTGCGGCACGGGCAGTCGAGATCGCGAAAGCTTCGGCGCGGGTGAAGAAGGAAAATGTTCGGCTAGCTCCGGAGAAGCCTGCGATCGCGGAGTGGAGTACGCCTTACACGATCGATCCGTTTACGATCTCGGTGGAACAAAACATCGAACTGTTGTTGAGAATCGATGCTGAATTGCGATCGGTGGCAGGGATTACGCTGGCCGAAACGAATCTGAACTTCAGCCGGGAAGAACAGTGGTTTGCGTCCTCCGAAGGCGCGGACATTCATCAGACGAAACTTTCTACCGGAGCCGGTTATGCGGCCTATGCCTTTGCGGGGAGCGAGATTCAGAAACGCTCGTATC
>JAIQFZ010000040.1 GCA_020073015.1 Terriglobia bacterium
CACCGGTTATTCGTAGGCCAAGGCGTCGATGGGATCTTTCTGCGCGGCTTTGAAGGCGGGATAGAGTGCTCCTCCGACGGCGCTGGCAATGGCAATGAAGGTCGCCCGCACAATCCAGGTGCCTGCCACGATCACCTGCAGCAGGGGCAGTTTCTGGGCAAGAACCGCGCGTGCGGCCAGGCTGAACGCGACCCCCAGCACGATGCCCCCCAAAGCCAGCAGCACGGTTTCCCGGAGCACCACGTTCACGATGTACAGCCGTGAAGCGCCCATCGACTTCAGGATGCCGATCTCCCGCGTTCTTTCCATCACGGCGGTGTACATCGCCTGAAAAATCACCAGGACCCCAATCACCACGGCAATCCCGATCACGACCCGGAGAAACGTGGACAGGTAGGGATAGTTCGTCGGCGTCATCATGGAAAGGTAGGTGGCCATCGAACTGGCCACGTAGCGTTCCATGCCCGGCACGTGCTTGATCTCGTCCACCACGGCGTCGGCGTTGGCCGGATCGTCCAGTTTGAGATACATCATCGAGGCCTTATCCTTGGCCCCGGTCAGATCCTGCATGGTGCTGAGAGGAAGAAACTTACGCCCGCCTTTGCCGCGCTCGACCACGCCGCAGATGCGGAAAGCGTTATTGAGAATCTCAATCGTGTCGCCGACTTTGGAATGCTTGGACTGGGCGAAAAGATCGTCGACCAGCACATCGTTCGGACCTTGGAACGGGCCGCCCTTCAGATAGTGGAAGCCTCCCGACAAGCTTTCGTAACTTTGCAGATCGATTCCAGTGATGATCTCCAGTGTTCCGGCGGTAGAGATCTGCGTAATGACCGGGGCGACACTTTCCACGTGCGGCAGTTTGGCCAGAATGCCAGACACCTTGATCGGCATTGGGCTGCCGGTTAGACCCGCAATGAAGGATGATCCCGGCGGCAGCACGATCACATCGGCACCAATGCCCGCGGCCCGCGTGCGCTGATCCTGCACCATCCCCAGCGAAAGGCCTACGATCAGCAGGATCAGCGTGACCTCCAGCGCTACGGCCACAATGCTGATCAACGAGCGCACCGGCCGGTGCACCAGGTTTCCAACGATCATTCGGTTAATCATTTTTTGGGGCTACTTTCCGTGGCCATCGCCGTTTTTCGCGGCAGAGGAATTGGATTGGTTCAGGCGCACGACTTCCGCCCCGGGGGGCTGCTCCAGGGCAAACTGGTCATCGGCGAGCGCGCGATTCAGTTCCAGCTTCAAAATATTCAGGGTGATATCGTACCCCTCCCGCGGACGCTCGATCTCAATGCTACTCGGGAACTCGATCCCGGAGTAGTCTTTGTAGTCGTGATAGCGTGCGTCGGTGACGACGTTTCCCTGCTGGTCATAGATCTGCTGCCGGTGGGGCATCAGGTCACTCCGGCTGAACTCAATCTTACGCGACAGGAACCAGCCGTTCGAACCTTTGCAGATGACAGCCAGTTCGTAATCCGGCTGCTCGACTCGATGTTTCTTCGCGTCCAAAACCGTCTCGTACCCGTTTTCGAGCACTGCGATTTCGTCCGATCCGATCTCGCGCAACAGCAGCGCGTCGTAAATATGCTGCGGCCGCAGGTTTTCGAGACGCTTTTCCGGCCGGTAGTTATCGATGCTATTTGTGCCCGTGACGAACTTGTTCTTCGGAGGAATCCAGAGCTTGAACTCATGGCCGTCACTGACCATGTCAAACGCCGTATTCCTTACAAGCGGCATCAGCCCCTTCATTCGTAGCATGGCCGGCTTGCGCGCCAGCACGTAGCCGCGAATCTCCTTGTAGTCGGTGATCTCCCCGTTCTTGGGGTCGCTCGACGAGGTGTCGATGTCGACGGTCGCCTGCAACGAGCGGGTCGCGCCGGCCTGGGAGTTGAGGTAGTCGATCAATTGCTCCTGGGTCGCGCTTTTCAAGGGGGCGTCGGAAAACTGCCGGTCCAATTTGCGGGTCCGGAACAGGCAGCCGCTGGTAGGAAAGGTCACCGCAGCCAGAAGCAGCAGAAGACGCAGACGTTGATGAAGGCGACGCATTCCGATATCAATACCCAGGAGAGCTCTAACTCTTGATCTGATTATAAGGCAGCAAAAGGTTCACCGCTCAGTGTAAGCCGAGCGTGTGACGATAGGCAGCTACGTTGCGGTTGTGCTCCTGGAGGCTGCGGGCGAAGCGGTGGTGCCCGTTGCCATCACTGACAAAATAAAGGAATTTCGTGTTCTCGGGGTGCATGGCGGCGGCCAGCGCGCTCCGGCCCGGATTGCCGATCGGCCCGGGCGGCAATCCCGGGAACCGGTACGTATTGTAGGGCGAGTTTACCGACAAGTCGGCGTGGTGCAGGCTTCCCGTGTAGGTGCCGGCCAGCAACTCGGCATAGATCACGCTGGGATCGGCATCCAGTGCCATCTTCAGCGCCAGCCGGTTGTAGTAGACGCTGGCCACCCGCGGCCGCTCCTCCGGAGCCGCCGTCTCTTTTTCGACAATCGAGGCCATCGTCACGGTGCGGTGCACGTCGCTGTTCAACCCGATCTGCTGCGCTACTTGCCGGAACTGATGGACCATTGCCCCCACCATCTCTTCTGGTGTCTGGGTCCGCGTGAACTCGTAGGTATTGGGGAACAGGTAGCCCTCGAGCGACTTCCCTTCCGGAGCCAAGTCGGCGATCAGCCTGGTTCGCGTCTCGGCGATCCCGACAAAATCGTCCGCCGATCCAAGCCCCGCGTCTTCCATGGCCTTGGCGATGTCGAACATCGTGTAGCCTTCCGGGATCGTAACCGTGTGGAAGTAGATGTCACCGCGTGCAATGCGGTCATAGACTTGCGGCAGGCTGGCCTGGCGTTCAAAAAGATACTCGCCCGCCTTCAGGGAAGGCTTCGGGTGCATCGAGTGCCAGAGCCGAAAGGCGAGTGCGCTGCGGATCACGCCGGCCTTCTTGAGTTCCGCAGCAATGCGCCGCGTGGAATACCCGGTGTGCAGCAGCACCGACTGAGTCTGAGCCGGGGGGACCGGAGCATACACTGCCCACCAGATCCACCCTCCAACGGCCAGGGTGGCGAGCAAGAACAATGTGAAGAGTGTCCGCAAGTCTCAGGTTTCGATGCTCACTACAGAATGCAACAAAGAAGGGCCGCAGGGAAGCTTCCGAGAGTAACGCCCTAAGCCATGTCACCGCCGAGACGCAGAGAGCGCCGAGAAGATCTTTCTGTGGTTGTCGAATTGCCCGGACGGAGCTGTGTCATCCATGAAGTTCCGCCCGTCCGGGTTCTGACATTCCAAATGGTTTTCTCGGCGCTCTCTGCGTCTCGACGGTGCAATGGTTCTATTCCCCTAGCCAGTCCGCATATGGCTTCATCGACTCAACGTGATCAAACACAATCTTGATCGCTCCGGTGATGGGGATGGCCAGCACCAGCCCGATCGCGCCCCAGATCCATCCCCAGAACAGGAGCGCAATCGTGACGGCCAGCGGGTTTAGGCGCAAACGGCTTCCGAGCAGCTTCGGATAGAGAACGTTCAGAGCCAGAAGATGCAGCCCGACGACCACAAAGACCACCAGCACCAGGTCACCCGCTTCCAACTGTCCTAGCCCGACCAGGATCGGAGGCACCATGGCCAGTACCAGCCCAAGGTAGGGCACGACGCTCAGGAAGCCGCTCAGGAATCCCACGAAATAGAAGAACGGAACGTGCAGCATCCCGAAAATCGCCACGCTCACGGCCGAAATCAGCAGGCCGATCAGCAGATTCCCGACAATGAAGCTCTGCAGCATTTTGCCAATCAGCCCAAGCGTCACGAATGCCGTGTGCCGATGCTGTAAAGGGAACAGCATGACGGTGGCCGAGCGCGCATGGTGCCGCCACGTCAGCAGAAAATACGCCAGAAACGGAATGAACGATGCCGCCAGCAGGATGTCGGTTACCGTCCCGACTCCGTGGGTCAGCACGTCGGTCCAGCTCGAGACCGGACGGACCGTGACCACGTTGGCGGGCGGTGGTTCGCCCACGGCTTCCCCGGTCTTCTGGAATTTTTCGGCTTGCTGCCGGAAGGGCTGCAGAATCGAGCGGATCTTCTGGGAATACTTCGGTACCGTGTCGATGAAGATGACGGCCTGGTTGTAGGAGGCCGCGGCAATGCCGTAGAGCAGCGCCACCAGCAGAACCACGGCAATCAGGGCCGCCAGCCCCCGTGGAATATGAAAATATTCCAGCGCCCCGACCACCGGAGACAGCACAAAACTCAGCAGGACCGAAAAGAACAGCACCGCCAGCACCGACTCGCCGTAGTAGGCAAACACCACGATCAATCCGATGCCAAGCAGGGTCAGCGACCAGTGAGGCTTGCGGAGTGTCTCGGCGGTTTCCATCTTCGGACCGGCCCATCATTCTGCCTGAGACAGAGCTGATTTGCACGGGGATTGAGGAGGGCAGAGGTTCGAGGTCAGATTGCAGAGGTTAAAACCTCAACCCATACACTGTTGATTGATGGCTTGGGTTTACCTCTGCAATCTGACCTCTGCCCTCTGCAATTCAATTGACTCGCCCGCCCACCCGCGTCAATGATCATCCCATGCCCGAATCCGGCCGCGTCCTCGCCCTCGATGTCGGCTCCAAGAGAATCGGGGTTGCCGTTACGGACCCGCTGGGAATCACTGCGCAGGGGTTGGAAACCATCCAGCGGCAGAACAAACGGAAAGACCTGGAAACCCTGGGACGGCTGCTAAAGGATTATGAGGTGCGCGAAATCGTGGTCGGACTTCCCCTCCGCCTGAGCGGAGCTGAAGGAACGCAGTCCGAGAAGATGCGCCGCTTCGCCAGGGACCTGGAATCGCATTTCGGCTTGACCGTGCATCTGTGGGACGAACGCTGGACCTCAACCGAAGCCAACCGGCTCCTGCGCGAAACTGAACTCTCAATTGAGAAGCGAGGCCGCGCCGTCGACCGGATGGCGGCAATCCTGATTCTTCAGTCCTGGATGGAGGCGCATCCTCGTTAGTCGCTTCTTAACCACAGATGCAGAGAGAAGAGCATCTCGAAAATCTGTGCCGAGAAGTGATGTGTCCACCAAACTGATAGGAGGATTTCTGTGTGTCTCTGTGGTGAAAGATCTTCAGGAAGCCAGTTCCCCCAACTCAGGGAACCGCAGGTTGCACTTGATCAGAGCCTTGGTCAAAACCTGCTCGATCTCGGACTCCTGGCAGTTGCGCGAGATCGCCAGCTCGCTCACCAACAGGTAGCGCGCCCGCTCCAGCATCTTCTTCTCGCGGAACGACAGCGACTTACCCTGGTTCAGGACCAGCAGGCTCTTCAGCACCGCCGCGACGTCTACCAGCGAGCCGGTGCGCATGCGGTCGGAATTCTCCTTGAACCGGTCTTTCCAGTCCGCCGGGTTGCTGCATTCTCCGGAAGAGAGGTAGTCCACGATCTTCTGGACCTCGCCATTTCGCACCACCGGGCGCAGTCCAACGTTGCCCGCGTTGTGGAACGGGATCATTACCTTCAGACTGCTGGCTGCGATTTTCAGAAGATAGAACTTTTCGACCGCTGAACCAATGGTACGGCTGCTGATCTGTTCGATGACTCCGACACCATGGTTGGGATAGACGACCTTATCGCCGATGTGGAAAACCCGTTCACCGTTCATGGAGGGAGGCCCCACCCGAGGGCTCGGAGAACTGACCTCAGTCTAGCCGACCCGCGTTTCCAAGGCAACTAAAGAGGTGTTGCCAGGGGCGTGGCCCATACACGGCTCCGTACAGAATTCGAGCCGCTCAAGCTAAGTTATTCTGAACAAATGCCTTGCACCCCGGTCTTCCATGCTGTTTGTGCGGCTCGATGAGGCCCCAATCCCCTGCGCCTGGGTTTATAATGCCGGAACGGCATGACGGAGCACATCAAGAAGAAGTTGCGGGACGAGCTTACCACGCTCGAGTACGAACTAGCCCACGACATCCCCCGAGAGTTGAAGAAGGCAGTCGCGATGGGCGATCTCAGCGAGAACGCCGAATATCACATGGCTAAGCAGCGCCAGGAGTATCTCAAGGCGCGCATCCGCCAACTTGGTAAGCGCCTGGCCGACCTGTCGCTGATCAACATGAGCAACATCCCCAAGGACAAAGTCGGGCTGGGGTCCACGGTCAAGATCTACGACAGCACCAAGGATGAGGAAATCGAGTACAAGCTGGTGACGAGCGAAGAGGCGGATGTAGCGTCAGGAAGGATTTCGACTACCTCGCCGATCGGTCGCGCCCTCCTCAACAAGAAAGTGGGAGACAGCGTCGTCGTTGTCTCACCGAATGGCAACCGCGAATTGGAAGTCCTGAAATTGTCCACCATCCACGACGAGGTTGACGACCAGCCGGAGGCGAAGGCGCAATGACCTGGACCAGCGGGGTCGGCCGGGTCTGCGGGGTGCTGCTCGACGCGATCGTGCGCATGCTGGCACTGGCCCGCATCAACCCGAACCTGCTGACGGTGATGGGACTGGTGGTCAACACCTACGCCGCGTTTCTGTTTGGTTACGCCACCGGAGAAAACCAGCGCCGCATGTTCCTCTACGCCGGGCTGGTCATCATCGGCTCAGGATTCTTTGATCTGGTGGATGGCCGGGTGGCCCGCGCTTCGAACAAGGTGAGTCTGTTCGGCGGCTTCTTTGATTCCGTCGTCGACCGCTACAGCGACGCTTCGCTCTTCTTCGGCCTGATCGTCTACTACGCGCGCGGCAACCGCTTTTTCTACGTTGTACTCACCGCGCTGGTCATGATCAGCTCCATCATGGTGAGCTACGCTCGAGCCCGCGCCGAGTCGCTCATTGGCACGTGCCGGGTCGGCTTTCTGGAACGCCCCGAGCGCCTGGTGCTGCTGATCATCGGAGCCCTGTTTAACGTGATGGCCCCCGTGCTGTGGGTGATCGCAGTGCTCTCGACCATCACCGTCATCCACCGCATCGTCTACACCTGGCAGCGGACGAAAGAGATGGAAGCCTCCGCCGCCGGCCGCGCCGCATAAAGCAGTCTGCTCCTGCCGCGATTCCGCAACATTTGTCATCCGAGCGAAGGGCGCAGGCGCGGAGCCCCCGACGGACCCGGTTTTGGCCCGTTGGGGTGGAGGAGCGAAGCGACTGAGCACGAGTCGAGGGACCTTGCGTTTCGAGCGGCGTCCCGTACCATTCCGCCGCCGAGCTCGCCGCCAATGCTAGACTATTGCCCGCAACTTCCTGCAAGGACTGAAAGTGCCGACAAATCCTGTTCTGGTCGTTCATGGCGGGGCGTGGGCAATTCCCGATGACATGGTCGAGGCGCACCTGAACGGCGTGCGCAATGCCCGCACCGCCGGATGGCGTGTGCTTGAACGCGGCGGCTCCGCTCTCGATGCAGTCGAGGAAACGGTCGTCGTGATGGAAGACGACGAAACCTTCGACGCCGGATGCGGCAGCTTCCTCAACCGCGACGGCAGAGTGCAGCTTGACGCCTTTATTATGGACGGCGCCACCCTGCGCGGAGGTGGCGTCGGCTGCGTCGAGCGTCTGCGAAATCCCGTGCGCGCTGCCCGCAAAATTCTGAGTGACAGTCCTCACGTCTACTTCGTCGCCGAAGGCGCCGAGCGCTTCGCCGCTGAGCACGGCATCCCGCTCTGCTCCAACGAGGACCTGATCATTCCCCGCGAAGTCGAGCGCCTGCGGGAGTATCAGTCGCACCTGGAAGAACACCGGGCCGATCTGTTCGCGCCCACCATCTCGCATGACACCGTGGGAGCGGTCGCGCTCGACCGCGACGGCAACATTGCGGCAGCGACCTCCACCGGCGGCACGCTCAACAAAGATCCCGGCCGCCTCGGCGACTCCTCGCTCATCGGCTGCGGCTGCTATGCCGACAATGCCAGCGCGGCTGCATCCACGACCGGTTGGGGCGAGCCGATCATGAAACTCGTGCTCGCCAAATGGGCGGCCGACCGCGTCGAGTCCGGCAGTCTGCCCGAGTGGGTCGCCAAGGAAGCGATGAGCTATCTGAAGCAGCGGGTCAACGGCCACGGTGGCATCATTTTGCTCGACGCCGAAGGCCGCTTCGGAATCGCGCACAACACACCCCGCATGGCTTGGGCGTTTCAGACCATGCATCAGCAGGAAGCCGGAATCCAACGGTAAGGGAGAACGGTAGCGCCGTCGCAGCGGCTTGTTCGCGTGGTTGACGGACGTCAGCACCGGATCAAAGCGCGTCCGAATGTAACAGAAACCAAAAAGGACAGCCTGGAGCCCCCCAAGACTGTCCTGATGAACCCTCCCGGTTAGAAGGGCGATCTGAAGTCAGGCTAGCGGCGCGAGATTGCAGGAGTGTTGCGATTTCATGAAAATCTGGTGAATTCGAGGCCCTCCCCGGCCATGTTCCGTCCGCCAGCGCCTTGTGCGGAGCGTCACTCGATGCTGTGACTCACTGCGCTGCGGGCCGTCCCAGCCCCGCTGTTATATTGATTAGAAGCTAAGGACTGAGTTACGGCTTCTGTGGAGGAGCTATGGCCCGGAAAACCGAGCAATCCCGCAAACTCCAGAAACGTGCAGAGCAGTTGATCCCCGGCGGGGTGAATTCTCCGGTGCGCGCCTTTCGCGCGGTCGGAGGCGAGCCTTTGTACATCGTGCGCGGCCAGGGTCCCCGCATCTGGGATGCCGATGGCAACGAGTATGTCGACTATGTTTGCTCCTGGGGACCGCTCATTCTCGGTCACGCCGCCCCCACCGTGATCGAGGCAGTGATTTCGGCCGCGCGCAGCGGCACCAGCTTCGGAGCCTCCACGCCCACCGAAGCCGATCTGGCCGAACTGGTCATCTCCGCCTTCCCGCACATGCAGAAAGTGCGCTTCGTCAGTTCCGGCACCGAAGCAACCATGTCGGCCATCCGCCTGGCGCGTGCTTATACCAAGCGCAAATACATCGTGAAGTTTGAAGGCTGTTATCACGGACACGCCGACGCGCTGCTGGTGAAAGCGGGATCGGGCGTTGCGACTCTCGGCATTCCCGGCTCAGCCGGCGTTCCGGAAGAGTTCACCCAGTTCACGCTGGCACTTCCATTCAACGACACCGACGCGCTCGAACATGCCTTCAAGAAGTTCAGGCACCAGATTGCCTGCGTGATCGTAGAGCCGGTAGTCGGCAACATGGGCTGTGTTCCGCCCGCTCGTGGATACCTCGAAGCTCTACGCGCCATCACTTCGCGCGACAAGGCACTGCTGGTCTTCGACGAAGTGATGACCGGGTTCCGTCTCGCCTTTGGTGGAGCGCAGGAACTCTACGCCATCCAGCCCGACCTAACTACCATGGGCAAGATCATTGGCGGAGGCTTGCCGGTTGGCGCCTATGGCGGTCCCAGCGAAATCATGGATCTGGTTGCGCCCCTCGGTCCCGTGTACCAGGCGGGCACGCTCTCCGGCAATCCGCTGGCCATGGCCGCTGGCTATGCCACTCTGCGCTACCTGCGCGAGCACAAAGACGTTTACCCGAAGCTCGACAAGCTTGCCGCCGAAGTGGTCGCCGGTGTTGCCGGCGCCGCGAAAGATGCGGGCGTCAACATGTGTCACAACCGAGTCGGCTCGATGTTTACCTGGTTCTTCGCGCCCGGACCCGTGACCGACTGGACCTCCGCCGCCAAGTCTGACACCGAGGCCTTCGCGCGATTCTTCCGCTCGATGCTCGAAAACGGCATCTACCTGCCACCCTCGCAGTTCGAATCGGCCTTCCTGGGCGCCGCGCATACCGAGCACGACGTGCAGCAAACCATCGCCGCCGCGAAACAGGCCTTCGCATTGGTGCACGCGTAAGCAGTTCTCAGTTTCCGGCTGTCAGCTTTCGGCAACGCCTGCGTAGGGACAGCCGCGTTCGGCTGTCCGGCGGAGCGAAGCTCGCTCACAGATTAACTGACGGCTGATGGCGGATGGTTGACGCCTGCTCCCACGGTCACAAATTCATACCCCTGATCCTTGTGCCGCCGGATCAGATTGTCGGTCGCAATTACCGTCTGCGTACGATCCGCCCCCATCGCGCGATGCCCGCCATCATGCAGCAGGATCACGTCGCCACCACGCATCTGTCGAACGACCTTTCTCTGGATTTCTGAAGCCGGAGGCGCGCTCCAGTCATGTCCCGTCACATTCCACATCACCGTCTCAAGCCCAAGCTCGCGCGCAACGCGCAGCGTAGCCGGACGCCGCCCGCCAAACGGCGGCCGAAACAGATTCGAATGCTCCCCGATTGCATCCTGTAGGGCCGACCGGCACTCCAGCAACTGCGAGTAAAGGTGTGATTGCCAATCACGTGCCCCGCGCGCGCCACCTCGCGAACAATATCGGCTCGTTGTCGCACGAAGCGTCCAATCATAAAAAACGTCGCGCGCACATCGTGCTTCGCTAGCACTTCCAGGAGCTTCAAAGTATGCGGATCATTGGGCCCATCGTCATAGGTAAGCGCAATTTGTTTGCTGCCGCGCCCGAACCCCGTGAAGGTGCGCCCGAACCACTGCCCAGTCGGCGCCATGGACTGGTAGCCTGCAGCCGAAGCAGCGGCCGCAGCAGCAAATCCAATCAGAGCCGGGAGCATGGGGAGATTGTAAACGGAAGCCCAAAACCTCAACGTCAAAAGTCAGAAGTCAGATTGCAGAAGTAAAGCTCCAGCTACCGGAAGCGGGGCTGATAGGCTGGTTTAACTTCTTCAATTTGACTTCTGACTTCTGCCTTGCTGTTGACTTTTCCCACAATTGCGTCTGAAGGCGAAGCAATATATTCTGCTCACGTCCTCCCATGGCCAAGCTTTTCGAGCTTCCCCGTTATATTGCGGTTGAAGGTCCCATCCGAGTCGGCAAGAGCACCCTGGCCCGGGTTCTCGGAGAGCGGCTCGCGGCCCAGCGCGTCATCGAACCGGAAGACAATCCCTTCCTCAAGGCATTCTACGAAGGAGAACCCGGCGCCGGCTTTCAGGCGCAGCTCGCGTTCCTGATCCGCCGCTTCGAACAATTGCGCGCGCTCGATCTCGGGCCCCGCTCGAACAAGACGGTCGTCGCCGACTACATCTTCGAAAAAGACAAACTCTTCGCCTGCCTCAACCTCAACGACCAGGAACTGGAAACCTACAACCGCTATTTCAATTATTTCCGCGAGCAGATCCCCACGCCCGACCTGGTCATTTACCTGCAGGCCACGCCGGAAGTCCTGAAGAAGCGCCTGAAAAAGAAAAATGCCCCCGGTGAAAAAGCCATCAGCGAAGACTACCTGATGGAAGTTGTCAAAGCCTACGAACATTTTTTCTTCCACTACACGCAGTCTGACCTGCTGATCGTGAACACCTCCGAGATCGACTTCGTCGACCGCAACGAAGACCTGCAGGAGCTGCTGAAAAAAGTCTCCGCCCCCATCAAGGGCACACAATACTTCCTGCCGCTAGGGGGCCAAGACGCGGCCAGCGCGTAGAGGCGGTCGTTGGTCGATAGTCTTTGGTCGCTTGCCCGTCGGTTAGTCTGATGTGAGTACTTTATGAAAGAGCTTCGCCTCGGCGATCAGGTTATTCGCTACGACAGGGAAGCCACAGCGGTCGCATACAGCGTCGTTCCATCTGGCGATGCGGATCATTGTGCCTGCATCTACTGCCGTAACTTTGCGGCTCTGCGAGCCAATGTCTATCCACCGCCCTTTCGGGCGCTCCTGGACCAACTCGGAATTGATCCCAGCAAGGAAGCGGAAGTTTATGATGCGGCTGGGCCATTTGAACTCAAGATCCGCCCCACAGGAGGTTGGTTCTATTTTGTGGGCGAGTTGATCGAGACCGGGGAGAGATTAATGCAGACTGGCGACTTCCAGTACTGGGTCCAACCATCCTTTCCTCGCCCTCCCGCCTGCTTCGGCGAGCGCGTGGCGGCAATCGAGTTTGCGGCGCAGATTCCCTGGGTCTTGGAGGAGGGTCCAGGGAGCTGATTTTTCGTTGTCGCTCACTTCTCGTACCGCGGCAAAGAATATACGGCCAGCGCTTTCCCAACTTTCTGAAACTCAGGATCCGCCGTGGCCAGCCAGGCGCCTCGTTCAATGGCCAGCTCGGCGGCAAAGGCGTCGGCATATCCGAGACCGTGCCTTTGCTTTAGTGCGCCCGCCCGAGAGGCGCGTTCCTGATCCACGCCGATGATCGCGATGGGCATCGCACGCAAACTTGCCTCGGCTTGGCGAGCCTTTGCTTCGCCGCGATACCGCCACTCCATGTAGAAGACTTCACTCCAGTTCACTGCCGACATCAAGAGTGGCAAATCCTGGCGCAGGGCCTCGGCCAGCAGGTGTTCAATCTTCCCGGCGGTACCTTCGCGGTCCTCGAAGAAGCCAATCAACGCGTTGGCGTCGAGCACGTATCGCCGCGCACGTCCACGGGGAAAGACAGCGGTCATTGATTCTCTCGTTTGCGCTCTCGCTCGCGTTCTTCAAAGAGCGCCTCGAATGCCGAAGGCTCGCCCGGAGCTGGCTTCAGAAATCCCCTGATCTCCCGAATTCGCCGCTCGGTCATGGGAGTCAGCACCAACCTGCCCTCTTCTTCCGTCCACGTCGCGGGGGTTCCCTGATCGAGCCCGAACTGCTCGCGCAACTCGGCTGGGATCACCACTTGTCCTTTTGAGCTGATGACGGTACGATAACTCTGCATGAACCAAATCTTACCACTATGTAAGACTGGAATCAATTGTCTTACTAAGCGACCTTGGCCGCGACGCCCACCCATCGACGAACGCCTCTTTTGCGGCTACAATACCTCTCACAGCATCCAAGGCTGTGGACAGGCTCTATCCGGCCGAGCCGGAGGGGCACTGGAGGACATCGTGAGTTTCACCCCGATCGGCGAACCTCGCCGCAAGATCACCGCCGCCACCATCCGCGAAAAAAAGTTTCAGCGCGATCCCATCACCTGCCTGACTGCCTACGACTACGCGACTGCGCGCCTGATTGACGAGGCCGGCATCGACATCGTGCTGGTCGGCGATTCGCTCGCCATGACCATGCTCGGCTACGAGAACACGCTTTCGGTCACGGTCGACGAGATGCTGCACCACGTGCGCGCCGTGCGCCGCGGCACCAAGGACGCGCTCCTGATCGCCGACATGCCCTATGGCTCCTACCACGCCACGTCCGAAGAGGCGATTCACAACGCCGCCCGCTTCGTGAAGGAAGGCGGCGCCGAGGCGGTCAAGATGGAAGGCGGTGAGAAGCGCGTGGACGTGATCCGCCGCGTCATCGACGCCGAAATTCCGGTCGCCGGACACATTGGCCTGACGCCGCAGTCGGTCAACATGATGGGCGGCTACAAAGTCCAGGGCAAGACGCTGAATGCGATCGAGCAACTCATGCGCGATGCCGTTGCGCTCGACCGCGCTGGGGTGGCCTGCATTTATCTCGAAGGCATTCCCCGCGAAGTTGCCGCCATGATCACGGCCGAAGTGGAGACGCCGACCATCGGCATCGGCGCTGGTCCCGAATGCGATGGCCAGGTGCTCGTCTTCCACGACCTCGTCAACCTGACGTTCGGCCATTCGGCAAAGTTTGTGCGCCACTACGGAGACGCCGCTGCTCTGATCACCCAAGCGGTCCTGACCTTCAAAGCCGACGTGGTTTCGCACCAGTTTCCGAACGACAGCGAGTCGTACCATTTGCCCAAAGACACGCGGGCCGCACTCGAAACGGTACTCCACCGCAAGCACGCCCTGCAGCGATAATGGCGGGCGGAGAGAACGCCGTGCGAACTATCGTCATCTTGATCCTGCTGGGGGGTGTGGTCGCCTGCTCCAAAGCCCCGCAGACGGAAACCACGGAAACGCCGCAACCGACCGGTCTCGAGTCCATTCCGCCACCAGACCCCTCGCAGTATCCAAGCTTCCGCAACATGAGCGACTGGAAAAATCCATATCTGGTCGTCCGCGAAGATGGGATTGGCTTCGTCGATCTGTCGAATCACGAGGTCCACATTCTGAAGCCGGAAGAGATCCCGGCCGAACTGGTCTCTCTTCCATCGAGCGCGTGGCCTTACGGACGCGTCGTGCTGGTCGCCGAAGCCGCTCCCAAGATTCCTACCGATCAGGCGAAAGCCGAAGTGCGCAAGAACCGCGCCCTGCTGGTGGGAACTCTCAAAGAATTGGACGTTCAGATCCGCGAGGCTCCCTAAGCGCCCAAGTGCGCTGCCCGTGAAGATATGTGCCACCATCCCGGAAGCTCGCGCGGCCGGCCGCGATGCGCGGGCGAGTCGCCAACGGCTGGGCCTAGTTCCCACCATGGGGGCGCTCCATGAAGGCCACCTGTCACTGGTGCGCGCTGCCAAAGCACATTGCGACGCGGTTGTTGTTTCCATCTTCGTGAACCCAACGCAGTTCGGCCCCACGGAAGATCTGGCGAAGTATCCACGCCAGTTCGAGCGCGATTGCGCGCTCTTGGAACGAGAGAACGTCGACATTCTTTTCGCCCCATCCGTCGACGAGATGTACCCGAAAGGAGAGGCCACGTGGGTCATGGTCGAAGGCTTGAGCGACAGACTCGACGGCCGCTCGCGGCCTGGCCACTTTCGCGGCGTGACCACGGTGGTGGCCAAGTTGTTTCACGTGATTGAGCCTGACGTTGCCTTCTTCGGACAGAAAGACGCGGCGCAAGTGGCCGTCATCCGCCGCTTCGTGCGCGACCTGAATTTTCCGGTCGAGATTGCGGTTTGCCCGATCGTGCGCGAAGCGGACGGCCTGGCCATGAGTTCGCGCAACGCGTATCTGAATCCCGAAGAGCGGCAACGCGCGCTCGTGCTGCAACGCTCCTTGCGGTGCGTCGAAGAAAAGCTCCGCACGGGGGAGAAAAGCGCGACGAGGCTCATCACCGCGGCAAGAGAAGTCTTTGCGCATGAGCCGCAAGTCCGTCTGGACTATTTCGAAATCGTCGACCCCGACACCCTCGACCCCATCGAGCTCATCACCGGAAAAACGCTCGTAGCCGTGGCCGCCTACGTCGGCACCACACGCCTCATCGACAACCTTTTACTGGCTTGAATAATGGAGAGACGGGCGTCCCCGCCCGTCCGCCGCGTCACTTCTTACACCGCTGCGGGCCGACTACGTAGCTGATATTTGGCCGCCCCGCCCGGAGACGAAGAGATTTCCGGCGATGAAGTAGCGCAACGGCTGCCCTGCTGATTTCGTAATGCCAATTCGTGGCGTGACCATCACACGACGCACGCGATATCCATCGTCAACCAGTTGCAGGTCAGATTTCGCACTCACCAGGTTCTTTCCGTTGTCGCGGTCACGCGTGATGTCGAGCGCTTCCGACATGCGTCCGGGGCCGGTAGAAATCTTCTTGAGATCACTTTTCTTGGCGATCGTAATCCCGCGCGCCTTGGCCATCTCTTCGATGCCCGCCACGGGCTCCAAAGCGCGAAACAGCACACATCCGGGCACGCCGTCGGGAAGGCAGGAAACATTCAGGCAAAAATGATTGCCGTAGATGAAGTACACGTAAGCATGGCCGGACGGACCAAACAGGACGAAGTTTCGCGCCGTCTTGCCCGCGACCGCATGGGCGGCTGCGTCTCCTTCGCCGAGATACGCCTCGGTCTCAACCACGCGCCCGGCGAGAATTCCACGCGGCGTTTTGCGGATCAGCAATTTTCCCAGCAGGGCGCGCGCGACCTGGCGGGGATCGCGATCGAAGAAGGCCGTCGGCAACAGCTTGACTTGGTCTAAGGTAATCATGCGCAACGGCAGCCGTCGTCTACAATTGTTGCGATCGATAGCAGGCGCTCCAGCGACGCTGGCAAGGCAGAAGCGGCGGAACCTGCACTCAGGAGGCATATCATGCTACGCAGAATTTTACCGATCGTCACCGTACTACTGGCAACAGCTCTTGCCCTCGGGCAGATGCCCGCTGGAACTCATCTGACGGTTCGCATCGGATCTGAGATCAGTTCGGGCACGGCCAAGGTGGGGCAGAGCTTTGAAGGCACGCTCGCAAAAGACGTGGTCGTGGGCGGGAAGACGGTGGCCAAAGCCGGCAGCCCAGTGCGCGGCAAGGTGACGCTCGCCAAGTCGAGCGGCCGCCTGCATGCGCCCGGTCAGTTGTCGATCCGCCTGACCTCGGTGGAAGCGAATGGCCACGCCACCACGGTTGCGACCAATTCGTATCATGTGCAAGGCAAGAGCCACACAAAAAGTAATGCCACCAAGATCGGCGGCGGCGCTGCGGCCGGAGCGATCATCGGCGCGCTGGCGGGTGGCGGCAAGGGTGCGGCCATCGGGACGGTGGCTGGAGCGGGCGCAGGAACCGGTGTGGCGGCTGCGACCGGCAAAGAAGAAGCGGTGATTCCGTCGGAGAAGGTCGTGACGTTCACGACCACGGCCGCGAGCAAGGCGAAAGCAAACTAATTCGCTAGCCTTTGTCATCCCGAGCGAGGGGAGGGATCTGCCGTTCGCGGCAAACTGCAGATCCCTCCCCTTCAACTTCGCTCAGGGTCGGGATGACAATTCATGAAAGGTGCCGCGCGCGACCCCGCTCCGCACCCGGCTTTCACGACGGCCTGCTGGCCTCTGACGTCTGCGACGGGCTGCAAACCCTTCACGCGCTCTTCAGGTAGGCCAGCACTTCCTCCGCGTGGCCTTCGGCTTTCACGTTGCTGAAGATGTGCTTGATCTTGCCGTCGGGGCCAATCACGAACGTGGTGCGGGCGATGCCTTTAAAGATTTTGCCATACATGTTTTTGTCTTTGATCACGCCGAAAGCATTGCAGATTTTCTTGTCGGTATCGGCCAGCAAGGTGTAGGGCAGGTCGTACTTGTCCTGAAACTTCTTCTGTTTCTCCGAGGCGTCGGCGGAGATGCCGAGCACGACGGCGCCGGTTTTCTGCATCTGCTTGTATGCGTCGCGGAACCCGCACGCTTCTTTGGTTCAACCGGGTGTGTCGGCCTTGGGATAGAAAAACAAGACCACCATTTTGCCGCGGAAGTCCTTCAGCGAAACTTCTTTTCCATTCTCATCCACCGTTGTGAAGTCGGGGGCTTTATCATTGACTTGCATGGGATTCTCTTCTCCTCGCCGTTCATCGTTATATCGCAACGTCATGGTCGCCGTCACGCTGCTCGGTTGCACGTGGGGCGCATGGACATGGATTTTCGCGCAGGGCACCATCGCGCAGTACGGACGCCGGGCGCCTGCTTCGAAAGGGCCACGCGCGCTCGGACTGGTGATGCTTTCGCCGAAGGGGAAAGCGCGTCTCACGCCCATCGCGATCATGGTTGACGGAAAGTTTTACGACGCGGGCTCCTATAAGGGGAAGCCCGTTCCCATGGCGCTGGATTTCGGCGTCGTGTACGAAGGCTTTCGCACCGGTGTGTCGCAAGGCATCTTCACGATCACACAGCCCGGACAGCTCAACCACAACTGGATCGCGGAAGGCACATGGCTTCCCGCCGGAGCCAAACCGCCGGAGACGAGCAAGAAGTATGAGACTCCGGTGATCGAAGACACGGATGCCCCGCCAAAACTCCATCGCGGAAGCGACAAGCCGGCGGCAGGCACAAGCGACAAGCAAACGCCCGTGCCTGCTTCCACTCCGCCGCCGAGCACGCCGGCTACTCCTCCTGCTCCTCCCGCCGCAAAAACGCCTCCCGAGCCGCAGTCGATCGACGATCCGAATCGGCCGCTCTTGCGGCGCGGGAAGCCGGATCCGAATGCGCGACGGGAAGCCACGAAGACCTTCGACGAGGATGAATTCGCGACCAAGAGCAAAGCGGCGACGACCACGGCGGAGGCTGCGATCCAGATCATTCCGGCGATCTCGGATGCGGGCGGTCCGGATCCTAGAACCTACACCTATGAGGTGAAACCGCAAGAAGAGGCTTCGTATCGCGCGAAGATGCTGGAGCTGGCTGCGGCCGAACTGCGTGCGAAGACGAAGACCGAAGGACCCGCGAACGCGGCGGCAAAGCGCAGATCTCCAGTGGTCGCCCAGCCACCCAAGCCAGCGTTGGACGAGGTGCGGCTGCGCATTTTTGATCTTTCGAATTCGAACGAGCCGGTGCTGGTGCTTTCTGCCAGGACGCACGTGCCCGCCGGCGACGATATGCGCGAGCCGGAGGAGATCACGCTGGTTGCCCGGACCAATCTCGAAGGCGAGTTGCGCAGGCTGTTCTTCTCGGAAACGGACTCGCGGCACCTCGACATCGAACCCAGGATGGAACTGATCGACGCGGTGGACGCGGACGGAGACGGGCGCGGCGAGCTGCTGTTTCGACGGACTTCGGATTCGGGTAGCGCGTACGGCATCTATCGGGTCACGGCCGATCAGCTTTGGCCGTTGTATGAAGGGACGCCGTAGCGGGCAGACCGGTGACGGGCGGAGGCGCCCGTCTCTACTGGCCTCTCGCCATCTCCACCGCCCGCAGGACGGCCTTGGATTTGTTTTCCGTTTCCTCGAACTCGCGTTGCGGATCGGAATCGGCAACGATGCCTGCGCCGGCTTGCAGGTAGGCTTTCTTGCCTTGCATCAGGAGCGTTCGGATGGCGATGCAGGAATCGAGATTGCCGGCGAAGTCAGCGTAGAGCACCGAACCGCCGTACACGCCGCGCCGCGCTGGTTCCAGTTCTTCGATGATCTGCATGGCGCGAACCTTGGGGGCACCGCTGAGCGTGCCGGCAGGAAAACAGGCGGCGAACGCATCCATGGCATCGAGTTCGGGACGCAAGCGCCCTTCCAGCGCCGATACCAGATGCATCACGTGCGAGTAGCGCTCGACAAACATCAGGTCCCGTACTTTCACCGACCCGTACTCGCTGACACGGCCCAGGTCGTTGCGTCCGAGATCGACGAGCATCACGTGTTCGGCGCGTTCCTTCTCGTCTTCGCGCATCTTCCTTTCAAGCGCCGCGTCTTCGGCTTCATCGCGTCCACGCGGATGCGTGCCGGCGATCGGCCGGTATTCGAGCTTGCGGCCGCCAACCCGGACCAGCATCTCGGGAGAGGATCCGAGCACGTGCATGGGTCCGGATTTTTTCCCGTCGCGGCCGAAACGCAGGAAGTACATGTAAGGCGACGGATTCACTGTGCGCAAGGCGCGGTACAAATCGAACGGAGCGACGCCGGGCTCGAAGTCCCAGCGCTGCGAAAGCACGACCTGAAAGATGTCCCCGGCGGCAATGTATTCCTTGGCCTGCAGCACGCTCTCCAGAAACTTCGCTTTTGGGGTGCGCGCGCGGACGGCGAGCTTTGACTTAGCGCTCGCTTTGCGCCAGTAGGCCGGCTTCCACCCGGCGGCCAGCTTTTTTTCGATGCGGCCGATGTCGGCGACGGCCCGCTCGTAGGCCGCGCGCGTCGCGCCTCCGCTCACATCGACGGAGGCAACAATGTGGATCTGGTGGTGCAGGTGATCGAAGGCCAGCACTCGGTCGAAGAACATCAGGACGCAGTCGGGAACGTTGAGGTCATCCACCGCATACGCGCCGATATTCTCGAGGCGCCGCACGATATCGTACGCGCAGTATCCGACTGCACCCGCGGTGAAGGGTGGCAGGCCTTCCATGGTTGCAGGGCGGTGCTGACGCAGCAGTTCCTTGATGACCTGGAAGACGTCTCCCGCGCGCCGCTCGACTTTCCGTCCACGTTCGATCTTGATCTCGGAGCTGCGCGACTCGAGTCGCAGGAACGGCCGCACTCCGAGGAACGTGTAACGGCCGATTCTCTCTCCGCCCTCGACCGATTCCAGCAGGAACGCGTCGGGCTCGCCGGCGGCGATGGCGAGGAACGCGGAGACCGGGGTGAGCAGGTCGGCAGAGATCGACTTGACCACGGGAACCAGGGTGGCTCCGCGCGCCAGCCGGGAGAACTCTTTGAAGTCGGGTCGGATCATTGAGAGGACTCCTATTCTATCCAAACCCACTCATCGCAGAGTGCACGAACAGTGGAGCACCTGGCCCCCAGCAGCTTGCGGAAGACTCCCTTGCAACCTGCATCTTGACTTCTGTGGCTAAAGGCGCTACTAAAAACGAACCGGTTATCGCAGCTGTAAGCGCTGGGCCACCCAAAATCAGGGTGCAACAGCGAAGTTTTCCGCAGCCTGCTCGATGTTCCTCGCCTGCTACCCCACTCGCTTGCCTAGCCCGCGGGCGGGCAATATACTTTCGAAGTTTGCCTGCTGTGAAGGGGGCGACTGCCATCGCTCGAACAGCCATCCTCGGAGACTCTTATGAAAACGGTCGATCTGGAACAGGAAACTAATCCGTGGGAGGCGCAAGCTGCGCGGTTCGACCTTGCGGCCCACAAACTCAATTTGGATGAAGGCCTCTGGAAGGTTCTGCGCAGTCCCAGCCGCGAGATTATTGTTCACATTCCCGTGCAGATGGATGATGGCCATCTGGAAGTATTCACCGGTTTTCGCGTGCAGCACTCGATCGCGCGCGGCCCGGCCAAGGGCGGCCTGCGCTACTCGCCCGACGTGAACCTGGACGAAGTCCGCGCCCTGGCGAGCTGGATGACGTGGAAGTGCGCAGTGGTGAACATTCCCTTCGGCGGCGCCAAGGGCGGCATCATTTGCGATCCGCACAAGATGTCGATGGGTGAGCTGGAGCGCATGACGCGCCGCTACACGGCAGAGCTATTCGAATTCATTGGTCCTGAAAAAGACGTGCCTGCGCCGGACGTGAACACCAACGAGCAGGTGATGGCCTGGATAATGGACACGTATTCCATGCACATGCGCCAGACTTGCACCGCTGTGGTCACCGGTAAGCCGATCAATATTGGCGGATCACGCGGCCGCCGCGAGGCCACCGGGCGCGGAGTGCAGATTGTCTGCGACGAGGCGGTCAAGAAGCTTCACCTCAACCGCGAGAGTACGCGCGTCGTGATCCAGGGATTTGGCAATGTCGGCTCGCACGCAGCCCGCCTGATGGCGGAGGCCGGCTACAAAATCATCGGCATCGTCGAAGTGGGCGGCGGGCTCTATAACAAGAATGGGATCGACATGGCCGCGCTCTGGGACTTCCGCCAACGCAACGGCACGGTGCACGGTTTCCCGGGAGCGGACAAGTACGATCCGGCCGAACTGCTGCTGGTGGATTGCGACATTCTGATTCCGGCCGCGACCGAGAATCAGATCACCAGCCAGAACGCGGATCGGGTGAAGTGCAAGATTCTTGCCGAAGGAGCAAACGGTCCGACCACGGCCGCAGCGGATGAAATTCTTGCTGAGAAGAAAGTGTTCATCATTCCCGACATTCTGGCCAACGCCGGCGGCGTTACAACTTCTTATTTTGAGTGGGTGCAGGATCGCCAAGGGTATTTCTGGAAGGAATCCGAGGTGAACGAACGTCTCGAGCACATCATGATCACGTCGTTCGATGATGTGGTCCGTTATGCGGAAACGCACGGCGTCAATAACCGCATCGCTGCTTACATGCTGGCGATCGATCGTGTGGCCTACACGATTCGCCAGCGCGGAATCTACGCGTAGGCAGATTCCTTTCCCGAGCCTCCTTAAGGGGAGGCCCTTGTTTCTAATTTGACCCCCGATTGCCCCCGGTGTAATCATGCTGGCGTCTCAGCACAGCTTCTATTCGTACGGACATCCCATAGCTAGTGATTCCTAAAAACGGGGCTCCGAGCCTCTTACTTCGAGGAAACGATAATGATGCATTATTCCAGGCACAAACTAATGCTGTGGATCCTCGCTTACTGTCTGGTACTCACGGTGGCGATTTCGCCAGCTCTCACGAAGGCGCAAACGGGTTCAAGCGACACGTCGAGTTCGGAAACCAAGAAGTCCAAGAAGAAAGCTAAAAAGGACAAGGCTGCGGCGGGCGATAAGGCTGCCGCCGGCGACACGGCCTCGACCACGAAGAACCCCAGGAAGAGTAAGAAGGCGGAAAGTGCATCGGCCGCAGCGGCCGCCGATACTGCGGCTCCCGCAGAGGCCGGCAAGATGTCGAGGAAGAGCAAGAAGTCGGCGGAAGCGTCGGAAGCCAAAGCTCCCGATACTGCTGCTCCGGCCCCGTCGGGCAAGAAATCGAAGAGGGGTAAGAAGACAGCCGACGCGTCCACTCCTGCTGCTGCTGATACTTCCGCTGCGGCGGACAGTGGCAATAAGAAGAGCCGCAAGAAAAAGGGTGCGGCCGCAGCCGACAGCACAGGGGCAGCTTCTGCTTCCAGCGCTCCCAGCAAGCCGGCGGCGTCCAGTACGCCCGCGGCTTCGACCCCGGCCGGCTCCAGCAACATGGCTCCCGCTTCGGAGGCACCCAAGAGGGCCAAGGCCGCTGCCAGCGGCGCGGCTTCCAGTCCTGAGATCACGGCTGCGCAAGCCAGCGGCAAAGTCTGGGTGAATCTTGACAGCGGCATTTATCACAAGGGTGGGCGCTGGTACGGCAAGACCAAGAATGGCAAGTTCATGACTGAAGCCGAAGCGAAAGCGGCGGGTTATAAAGAGTCTCAGAAAAACTAAGGACGAAGGAGAGATGACTTATGCGTAAGAGCCTTGTTGCCAGAATCCTGATTGCACTATTCGCTCTGACTCTGATGAGCGGCATGGCCGTGGCGCAGGACAAAGCTGCCAAGAAGCCAGCCAAGGCAGCCGCCGCGGCCGCTCCGGCTGCCGATTTGCTCGACATCAACTCGGCCACCAAAGACGAGCTCGATGCTCTGCCCGGCATCGGCGCCGCTTATTCGCAGAAGATTATGGATGGGCGTCCGTATGCGAAGAAGACCGATCTGGTGAGGAAGAAAATTCTTCCCCAAGCCACCTACAACAAGATCAAGGACAAGATCATCGCGAAACAGAAATAACCATCCCTCCGCCGAGACGCCGAGTTCTCCGAGAAGAATCTGAACGAGCTCTTCGGGGCTCTGCGTTCTCTGCGGTAGCTTTTTATGGGGAGGCACTCATGGGTTGGGTCGACAGTCTCGAAGGTTAGGCGCTCAGCGGGTTGCTGGACGGCAGTTCCAGTCCGCTCATATCCAGCCTTTTGCGAATGATCCAGAATCAACCCGGCCGTTTGCAGGGGCTGGTGCAGAATCCATGACCAGGCCTTGGGTGGGCTGGTGTCTTCCTGGGTCTCAACCGGATAAAATCTGCCGATCTCGGCGGGCCAGATTCATCAGGCGCTGGGGAGCGACGAGGTCAAGGCGCTGGCCGCGAAAGCTGGGATTTCGCCCGATATGGCGGGGTCGGCGATCGCTCAGTTGCTGCCGACGCTGGTGGACAAGCTCACGCCGAATGGACAGGTTCCCGCTCACAACGACGTGATGGAGATGGTGGGCGGCTTGCTTAAGAATCTGGAGAGGGCGTCGTAGTTCTTGCGCTGATCCGTCTTCCGAGAACGGGCGGCAATCGTTCCCGCCCGATGTTTTCCCTCCGTTGCCTTGGCCAGCGATGTGGAGGATAATCAGCTTGGCCGCTTCTCGGGCGTTGGCCTTGTATCGCGTGAATCTTCCCAACTCCATCACGCTTACGCGGATCGCCAGTGTTCCGCTGCTGATCTGGATTCTCTGCAGCCCGCGCTTTTCCAGCGAGCATGGGGAGAGAGAACTGCTGGCCTCCACCGTTTTCATCCTGGCTTCGATCACCGACGGCATTGACGGCTATCTGGCGCGCAAACGCGGCCAGATCACGACCATGGGGATGCTGCTTGATCCCCTGGCCGACAAGCTGCTGATTGCCGCGGCGTTCGTTACGCTGGTGCAGTTCAATCCGGTGCTGGTGCCAGCATGGATGGCGGTGGTCATCATTGGCCGCGAGTTTCTGGTCAGCGGTCTGCGCTCAATCGCCGCTTCGGAAGGATTCACGATTCAGGCCAGCGAACTGGGCAAGTTCAAGATGCTGGTGCAGATCATTTCGGTGGTGGCCGTCATTCTTGCGCGCCGCTGGCACGAGTGGCCGTTGTTCAGCATCTACATTTTCCCGGTGTACTGGATCGCGTGGCTCGCCATCTGGTTCATGGTTCTGCTGTCTCTAGTATCTGCGCTCGACTACTTCATCGCTTTCTGGTCGCGGATCGACCGGCAATCGGAACGCCGGCGGCGCCGGTCGTTCGTCCTTGCCCGGCGGAGAAAACGCGATGTCCAGGCTGTCTGAAAATCGGACGGTACGCGAACGCTCAGGATCCGGCCCACCATCCGCAGAGTTCTCGATCGAAGAGCGGGGCATTTTGCTTGCCATTGCTCATGAGGCCATTTTTTCCGCCTTCACGGGACGGGTGCCGGAAGCGGCGTTCTCCCCTCACCTGTCCGATCCTCGGGGTGTCTTCACCACTCTCTATCTGGATGGCGATCTGCGCGGTTGCGTCGGCTACGCGATGCCGATTGCCCCCCTTTATCGCGCGGTCTCCGAGACGGCCCGCGCCGCCGCTTTCGAAGACTCCCGCTTCTTGCCGGTGACCGAAGAGGAGGCTGCGCGGCTGGAAGTTTCCTTGAGTGTGCTCTCATGCCTGTTTCCGATTCAGGCTGAGGAGGTTGAGGTCGGCCGCCACGGGCTCGTCGTTTGCATGGGTGGGCGCCGCGGTCTCCTCCTGCCGCAGGTGCCCGCCGAATATGACTGGGACCGGGAGACCTTCCTCGAGCAGACCTGCCGCAAGGCGGGCCTGCCCTCCGATGCGTGGCGAAAGGGTGCGACCCTGGACGCTTTCACCGCCGAAGTCTTTGGCGACGGCGATCTCTCGTCCTGAACGGCTCCGCTGCGCACAAAAGAAAAGGGGAGATGGTCTCTCCCCTCGTTTCCAACCGGATTGTTTTGGGTGACTACTGCGCGGGCTCGTCCAGTTCGACGTTATCGCCCGCGTAGACATCCTCCAGAGCAAATACCACCATGGCGCTCGACGTGGTCGGCGTGACGTTCAGTACTACGACTTCGCCCACGGCCCGCCGCGGCAGGTCCGCCACGTGGATGTTCGGTCCTTTCGTCTTGGTCAGATAGTTGGGGGTGAAGAGACCGCCTTCATATGTGGGGGGACGCATCTGGGTGTCTTCCGAGGTCTGGGCCTTGAACGAGAGTGAATCCACCGGATCGTTCAGGGTGGCCGTATATGATCGCAAAACTCGGAAATAGTCGCCCACCTTTACGCCCTGGTTGGAACCCATGTTCATGTAGAGCTTCATGCCTGTGCCCATGATGTCGTCGAAGTCTTTGCCGAGGACGATTCGTCCCGACAGTTTGCCGCTCGACGGGGCGAAACGGTCGAAATGGCCCGGAACATGGAAGCTAACCATGGGCTTTTCCGAGAAAGGCACAGCCACGTCGCCCGGGTTGATGGGATCGCAACTGTAGACAACCTGGGCGATCGCGCTATGGCTGCGGATATCGAGCACCCGCACGCGTCCGATTTCTCCGTACGGATGCCCTGTAGCCTTCAGCAACTTCCGTTCGCCCGGATAGATTTCGTATTCATTGGCGTCGTGCAGTTCGCGCACGATCGCGTACAGTTGCCCCGCCTGGTAGCTTCTGCCAGCCAGGTAGACGAGTTCGCCCGTCTCGAACTTAGTCGAGGTCGGGCTCTGCAAGCCGCCGTTGACGTAGTTGGCGTCCGGCAGGCGTTCCTTGCTGATAAATCCAGCGCAATAAATGTCGGCGGCGGTGGGCGTCTGGTACCGCACGAAAGGCACATTGACCGACGTGCTCACGATTCCGGATGCATCCGGCGTCGCTGCCATGGTGGCGGTGAGGTTGGGCTGGGCCGCTGCCAGGCTCGCCAGCAACACCAATAACAATCCTGTTTTCTTCATGTTACCTCCGACTCGAAACCAACCGAACTGACCACGCTGCCCGGCTATCTCTTTCTTGAGACAAGGGTTACAGCCGGAAGGTAACAAGCGCCGGGGGGTGGGTCAAGGTTACGAGGGTGTCCAGCCGCTCTGCTCCCAAAGTGCTTCCTGCCTCGATATTGTCAATCCATTGTTGCATCTGAGCTTACGCCCCTGTAATATCGCGCCGTCCTAGAAACTAATGCCATTGGCTTTACCCACCATTGCCGCTCCCCGCTTCCTGCCGTTGCGCTTGCCCAAAGTTTGCTTGGCGCTGAGCGGGGAATCCGCCGAGGATATGCTCGATACGGCCGAGTCGATGGCTCGGGATAACCCCTTCCTGGAGTTCCGCTTAGACTACCTGAAGCAGCCCGTTGCGGCCCTGCCCAAGATCCGGCGGTTTCTTGAGACTCACCAGTACGTGACCGCCATCGCCACCTGCCGCCGGGTGGACAACGGAGGCAAGTTCAAGGGGTCGCTGGCGGCGCAGTTGGACGTGCTCGCCAAGGCCACTGCGGCCGGTTGTCAGATCATTGACGTCGAGCTGGAGAGTGCTCTGAGGGCGAAGCCGGACGCCCTGGCTCGCCTGCGCAGCCGGGCCGGACTGATTCTTTCGTTCCATGATTTCCGGGCGACGCGCAATCTGGAAAAGACGCTCGAGAAAATGCTCAAGATCCCGGCCGACTTTTACAAGGTCGTGAGCACCGCCACCACACTCTCAGACAATGTGACCATGATGAAGTTTCTCCAGACCGAGAGCGAGAAGCATGCCCTGATCGGTTTGTGCATGGGAGAGCAGGGAATTATCAGCCGCGTGCTGAGCGTGCGGGCAGGCAGCGTCTTCACCTTTGGCGCGGTCAGTGCAGATCAGAAGACTGCGCCAGGCCAGGTGAGCGCGCAGCAGCTTCGGAGCATCTACCGCATCGAGCAAGTCGACGCAGCCACGCGCGTCTTTGGTGTCGCCGGCGACCCCGTCGAGCATTCGCTTTCGCCCATCATCATGAACACGGCGCTGCGGCGCGAGAATGTGAACGGCGTTTATCTGGCGCTGCACGCCAAGACGCTGAAGGATCTGGTCTACTGCCTGCGCGAGATTCCGCTGCATGGGCTCAGCATTACCATGCCGTACAAGCAGGCCATTCTCGAATACCTCGACAACACCGACGCCCACACCTCGAAAATTGGCGCCTGCAATACGGTGGTTCGCGGGCAGGAGGGCAAGCTCTACGGTTTCAACACCGATACATCCGGGGTCGTTCGCCCCCTGGAGCAACGCTTATCTCTCGAGGGCGCCAAGGTGCTTGTGGTCGGAGCCGGGGGCGCGGCGCGGGCCGCCGTTTTCGGGCTGAAAGAGCGCGGCGCGGAGGTCTGGATCCTGAACCGCAGTTCCGCCAAGGCGCAGAAGTTAGCGCGGCAGGCCAAGGCGCGCGCCATCAAGCGTGCCGATCTCCGCAAGGTCGCCTTCGACGTGATCATTAACGCCACCCCAGTCGGCATGGGAAACACTCGCGACTGCCCGCTCAAGGACGACGAGATTCAAGCGCGGGTGGTTTTCGACATGGTGTACGACCCGGTCGAGACGCACTTGCTACAGGTGGCCCGGGCGAAAGGGTTCGCGGTCATCCCCGGGGTTGAGATGTTCGTTCACCAGGCTGCGCGCCAGTTTGAAATCTGGACAGGCAAACCCGCTCCTGCCGGCGATATGCTACGTGCGGTGACCATTGCCTTGCAGGAACGCGATGCCGCCCGCAGCCACGCAAAACTCTGAAAAATGACGACCGCGGGTCACTTGCGTCGCTTGCTGTTGCGCCCGTAACCGTCTTGCTAGCCGCGAGTTGACGGAGAATGGGACCTCTCGCCGATGCATGGATCGCAACAAAGGTTGCAAATTGTCCGTGCCCGATTTACTATTGACGTGGGCGCAACATTTCGCGTCCATCTCGTCGCGAAGCCACCTTTCTTCCAGGTAAAGAACAAGCAGCCCTACGTTTAGAAAAAATCTAAAGGGTCCCCCAAGGCCCGGTGCAATTCGGAGAGAATGCATGGCGTGGTACGCGTACTGCCTCACGGAACACCAGACCCTCCCAAATGGCGTTCGAGCTCGCAGGCCCTTTGTCCTGGAAGGCGTGCAAGGTGTAAACGGCGCCCCGGTCATGAGCTATCCGAGCGGAGAATTCGCGGTTATCGTCAGTGAATACGACCGGACAACTTCCAAACTCGACGAGAAGTCGGTGCTGGAGCATGCCCGGGTGGTCAGCCAGAGTTTCCGCACAGCGACTGTGCTGCCTTTCCGCTTTGGGACGATCTTCGACACTGAAGACGCCATCCGGCAAGCCGTTCGCTCTAACCGGCGCACCTTTTGCGAGAGTGTCGCGCGGCTGCGTGGGAAGGCCGAGATGCGGATTAAGCTCGTCGTGCGCGACGGCTCGCTGCGCGAGGCGATGGAGGAAATCGTACTGCCCGACACGGTGGGCCGCGAATACCTCGCCAAGCTGCGGGAGAAAGCTTCCCGCGATCGCGAGCGCCAGACTAAGGCGCGGGCCCTCTCCGTGCAAGTTCACAAGCTCTTCAATCCCCTCGAAGAAGAAATCAGCTGTAAGAAGGTGTACGCCGACGGCATGCTGCTCGACATCGCTCACCTGATCGACAACAAGTCCATCGAAAAATATCAGAACCGCTACAACACCGCCGCCAAGCAGCTCAAGAACTGCGAGCTGGTCGTGACCGGCCCGTGGCCCCCATACCATTTTCTGCCGGAAAAATTGCGTACGGTTGCCGGCAACAGCTAGGAGTCCACTCCTCAAAGCCCCTTCGCGAGAAGGGGCTTTTTCATTTGCCCAGAGGTCACGGCCTGTGCCTCCCATGTGCAGGTTTGTGCATTTCCCACTGCCAACTAGCAGGTATTCACGGTGTTCGGCTCCTAAGGGGTTCACCCTAAGGGCATGATTCTGCTGGGATTTCCCAGTCCGGCGCGGTTCGGGGTCGCTAATTACCATTTTGGTTCGGCAAGTGCTCAATTTCTTGACAACGAAGAGGCCGCAACTGTTGGAACGACTCTCACTGAACTCGACTCACTCGTTGCCGTCTCCTGTTTTCGGAGCGGCGTCAAACTTCGTCTCCTCTTGATTCCTGCCACTTTGCCTCTTTGAAAAGGGTGGCCCCGAAATGGGGCCGCTTTTTTTGTTGCTGCCAGTCCTGTAAACTCACCGTTTCCCATGAAGTCCGCAAGAAATTCCACCCTCCTCGTGCTCCTGGTGACGTTTGCCGTTTCGGTTCAGCAACCGGTTTGTGCCCAACCGCCGGCGGGCGGAAGCGATGTCCTCCTCACCGCGATGGAAAAGGAGTTGCATCGAGGCCAGTCCGAACTCGCCAAGCAGGATCCCGCACCGTACTTCACCAGCTATAACGTTACTGACTCAGAGTCGATGGTGGTGGTCAGCGCCCAGGGTGGCATTCTGAACTCCAGCCGGGCGCGGCGCCGGATCGCGGATGTCAGCATGCGCATTGGCACCCCCGCTCTGGACAATACGCACGATGAGGAGCGCCGTTCCGGTATCAGTTCCGGCCAACTGCCACTGCGCGACGACCCGGACGCGATCGCGCGCGTCCTCTGGAAGCTCACCTACGAGCAGTACCGGAAAGCGCAGCAAGCCTATACCAACGTTAAGACCAAGACTGCGGTGCGCGCCAAAGACGAAGACGACTCGCCCGATTTTTCCCAGGAGCAGCCCTCGACCTATGAGGAAGCGCACTCCCTGCCATTCCCCGAGCAGCGGGTGTGGGAAGATCTGGCGCGCCGCTATTCCGCTTCCTTCCGGCAATATCCCCAGATCGAGCAATCCGTGGCGCTGCTCCTGGCCGACCGCACCAACAGCTACCTGGTTTCGACCGAAGGGACGAAGATTGCGACCGCAGACGCCATTTTTCGCATCATGATCGAAGCGGAAACACGCGCTGATGACGGCATGCAACTGATGCGCGTCGAAACCTTCCAATTCTCCGATCCTGCCAAAATTCCTTCCGAAGCCCAGATTGCGGCCAGAGTCAGGAAGATTGCGGACGACTTAGACACGCTGCGCAAAGCTCCGCTAGCCGAGCCCTATAGCGGACCAGCGTTACTGTCCGGCCGGGCCGCTGCCGTTTTTTTTCATGAGGTACTGGGACATCGGGTCGAAGGACAGCGCCAGCGCGGCCGCGAAGAAGGCCAAACTTTCACCAAGAAAATCAACGAGAAGATCATGCCCGAGTTCCTGAGCGTGACCGACGATCCCACGCTGCACACGCTGGCGGGTGTGGAGCTTTCGGGTTGGTATCGCTATGACGACGAGGGCATGCCAGCCTCGCGCGTTGAAATTGTAAAAGACGGTGTGCTGAAGAACTTTCTCATGGGACGTTTGCCAGTGAAGAATTTCAGCAATTCCAACGGACACGGCCGCGCCCAGGCTGGACAGATGCCGGTGGGCCGCCAGGGCAATCTGATTGTGACTTCCAGCAAGACCGTGCCGGATGCGCAATTGCGCGAACGCTTCATCGAAGAAATCAAGAAGCAGGACAAGCCCTATGGACTCTACTTCGAAGACATCCAGGGTGGTTTCACCCTGACCGCGCGGGCGCTCCCGCAGGCATTCCAGGTGTTGCCGGTGATGGTCTGGCGCGTGTATGCGGACGGCCGCCCCGATGAACTGGTGCGCGGAGTCGATATCGTCGGCACTCCACTGACCGTCCTTGCACAGATCGCGGCGACGGGTGACACGACCAGCGTCTTCAATGGCATCTGCGGCGCCGAATCGGGCAGTGTCCCGGTGGCTGCCGCTGCTCCGGCCATGCTGTTCTCCGAGATGGAAGTCCAGAAGCGGAAGTACGGCGACACGCGGCCGCCGATTCTTCCGCCGCCGCCGCCGGGCGCCACGGCCGGAAAGGAAGGTGCCCGATGATCCGCCGAACCGTGATCGGGCAATGCCTGTTCGCTGCGACGCTACTCAGCATGTCGTTGCTCGCGCAGGCCTCCGATGTCGCGGCCGAGGATATTGTCTTGCGCTCGCTTCGGGCAGAAATGGAGCGCTCGAAGGCCAACCTCAAGTTGGAAAACGTGCCGGCCCCCTATTTCATCGAATACCGCGTTACCGACCATGATGGGTTCGAAGCCAGCGCTGTCTTCGGCGCGCTGCGCAGCCAGCAGCGGCAGCGCGGCCGCTTACTGCGGGTGGTGGTCCGGGTGGGCGATTACAAGCAGGACAGCTTCTACGGCATGGGCGAAGGCGTCGTTGACCTGGTGCCGCTGGACGACGATGAGTACGCCATCCGCCACCGCGTCTGGCTCGCCACCGATCGCGCCTACAAAGCGGCCGGGGAAGCGCTCTCCGCCAAGCAAGCGGCCTTGAAGCAGCTGAAAGTAGACGAACCGGTCGATGATTTTGCCAAGGCCTCCCCGGTCGAGTTGATTGAGCCGGTGGTGCGGTTGTCGCCGGCTGATTTCACTCCGTGGCGGAATCTGCTCGAACGGGCGTCCAGGAAATATCGCGACGATCCGCAACTGGAATCGTGGGAGGCATCGCTAAGTTTCGTCGCCGAAAACCGCTACCTTGTGAATTCCGAGGGAACAGTGGCCCGCACGGGAGTTGCGCACTATGCCCTGTTCCTGAGCGGTTCGACGCAGGCTGCCGACGGGATGCTGCTCCAACGCTCGCGCAGCGCCGTGGGAAGCGATCTGAAGGAAGTGCCCACGCCTGACAAGTTCCTGGAGACGGCGGGCAAACTGCTCAGCACACTGAAGCTGCTGCGGGACGCGCCGGTGGTGGACGAAGAATACCGTGGCCCGGTTCTGTTCTCGAACAACGCAGCATCCACCGTCGTCGCCGAACTGGTGGAGCCCAATCTACTGGGCAAGAAGCCGCGTCTGGGAGAAAATGCGCGCACGACCGGGCAGTGGTCCAGTAGTTACAAGAGCCGCGTCCTGCCGGATTTCATCAATGTTTTCGACGATCCAACCATCTCGAGCCTTTCCGGCAAGCGCCTGTTCGGGAGCTATAGTCTCGATGATGAAGGCGTGAAAGCTCAGCGCGTTGCGCTCGTCGAAAAAGGACAACTGCTGTCGTACCTGGTCGGGCGTCGGCCGATTCGGGATTTTCCGGTTTCGAACGGCCACGGCCGCAGCGCAGCGAACGTTGCGCCCGAACCCCTTCCCGGCAATCTGATCTTGCAGTCGTCCGATCCGCAGCCCGATGCCGAGCTTAAGAAAAAGCTGGTTGAACTATGCAAGCAGCGCGACCTGCCCTACGGCTTGTACGCGGAAACCATGGGAACGAAACTCTCGCCCCGGCTTCTTTATCGAATTTGGGTTAAAGACGGCCGGGAAGAGCTGGTGCGTGGCGCGGTCTTTGGAGACCTCGATATTCGCTCGCTGCGCAGCGATCTGATTGCCGCGGGAAACGCGCTCGATGTCGAGCACCGCTTCGAGCCCGTCGCCTACAGTGTCGCTAGTCCGGCGCTGTTGTTTGACGAACTGGAAGTGAAGCGCTCAGAGACCACGAAACAGAAACTGCCGGAGTATCCTGCGCCGTCGCTGAGCGGTGGCCGTGAATGACTCCCCACTCCCGGATAAGGCACTTATGAAGAAACTGATCCTGACGATTACGCTCCTCGCTTCCGCGAGCTCTCCCGTTTGGCCACAAGCCCGGCGAGCCGCCCAACCGCCCGCTCCGCCGCTACCCAAAGAACTGAGCGAGCAATTGCTGACCGTGCGCGATGCCGCGCTCTCGAGCGACTACGCGTGGCGCCAGCTTGCGCACCTGACCGAGAACATCGGGCCTCGCCCGGCCGGATCGCCGCAGGCGCAGGCCGCTTCCGAATACGTTGCCGCCGAGATGCGCAAACTCGGACTCGACGTTCACCTCGAGCCGGCAATGGTCTCGCACTGGGTTCGTGGGGAGGAGAAAGCGGAACTGGTGGAGTTTCCCGGACAGTCTTCGCAGACGACGCAGCGAATCGTGCTCACGACACTGAGCGGCAGTTCCGCGACTCCGGCTGACGGACTGACTGCCGAGGTAGTGGTCGTGCACAACTTTGACGAACTCGTAGCCCTCGGCCGCGACAAAGTCGCAGGCAAAATCGTGCTCTTCAATGTTCCGTACGACGAGCGTAAAGCGCTGGCAGGTTATGCGTTCGAGGCCTATGGAGAAGCCGTGGTCTATCGTGGCCGCGGCGCGAAAGCTGCCGCCGACCTGGGGGCGATTGCGTCGCTCATTCGTTCGGTCGGAGGAGCGGACTACCGCCTGCCACACACCGGATGGAGCCAGCCCGCCCCGATTCCCGCGGCTGCGCTGGCGGCCGAAGATGCGGACCTGGTCGATCACCTGGCGGCGGAGGGCCGCGTTCGTATGCACCTGACGCTGACTCCGCAGCGACTGGCGGACACGACGGGTTACAACGTCGTCGCCGACTTGAAGGGGAGCGAACGCCCGGAACAGATCGTGGTTGTCTCAGGCCATCTTGATTCGTGGGACCTCGGGCGTGGCGCGATCGACGACGGCGCGGGGGTCGTCATCTCGATGGCCACCGCGGAGTTGCTGCAGCGCCTGCATCTCCGGCCGCGCCGCACGCTGCGCGTGATCGCGTGGATGGACGAAGAGAACGGCGGGGGTGGCCACGACGCCTATGCGAAAGCGCACGAAGCGGAGATCGGCAACCACGTCGCCGCGATTGAGAGCGATGCCGGCGCTGGACATCCTCTCGGCTACGCGATGAAGTTATCGCCATCTGCGATTACCGCTTTGCAGCCTTTGCTCGAGATTCTGCGTCCCGTTGGCTGCACGATTTTCCGCAGCACCAATCACAGTCCTGGCTCCGACATCGATCCGCTGGTCGAGGCGGGCGTGCCCGGCATCGGCATCATCCAGGACGGACGCAAGTATTTCGACTACCACCACACCGCCGCCGACACACTCGACAAAGTCGACCCACGGGATCTGCGGGAAAACGCGGCTGCCATGGCCGTGATGGGATACGCGCTCGCGGCGATGCCGGACGCGCTGCCGCGGCAGTGAGGTGCGCGGTTCGAAGGTTTAGTATGGAAGAGGTGAAAGCGATCCAGTTTGTTTTCTGCTGCAATCGGATTTTTCTTCTACCGTTACGCTAGTTGACGCATCCTCTCGTGGGCGCTTACCATAATTGTTTGGCCTCAACCGAACTTAGGGCTCTGGGAAGCGGCAGTTATGCTTCAGAGCGGGTTTTGATCATGGACAAGAAGAAGCTGGAGTACTTCAGAAAAAGGCTGGAAACACGGCAGCAGGAACTGCGCCACATGGTTTCCCGCAATCAACAGGACGGTCGCAGCGCCGACGAAGAGGCGACGCAGGATATCGCCGATCGTGCGGCCAGTTCTTACAACAAGGAATTCCTGTTCAGCCAGAGCAACAACGACCGCCAGTTGCTTCTGCTGGTGGACAGCGCACTCGCCCGGCTGCACGAAGGCAGTTTCGGGGAATGCGTTTCCTGTGGCAAAGAGATCAACGCCAAGCGCCTGGAAGCCGTGCCTTGGACTCGCCATTGCATCGAGTGTCAGGAGAAGGCCGAGAAGGGCCAACTCGAAGCCGCGCGTTAATTGACTACCTCAGTTGCTGGATCACCCGTCGCGCAAGGCGACGGGCTTTTTCTGTGCGGAGATGGACGCCCCTTCGTGCGACGGAGTTTCGCTTGCCCTGTGTGGTTCCAGAGTGCGGCTCGCCGAAACAGGCGCCGATACGCTTGGCGCGCTGGGCGGGCGTTCGCACACCGCCTTGCCATCTTGTAAGAGGACAAGGAACGGACCAGTAACGTTGGAATGCAGCTAATTTCCACTTGCCAGACGGTACTACTCTGGTTACTATGCACGCATCTTTTCAGGTTCCTTTTTTCGTTCTTATGAATATCGGCGAAACCATTCGCAACTACCGGCTTCAGAAAGGCATGTCGCAAGGCGACATCGAAAAGCGCACCGGACTGTTGCGTTGCTACCTCTCCCGAGTCGAAAACGGCCACACCATCCCATCCCTCGATACCTTGTCCAAGATCGCCGGAGCAATGGACTTAGCTTTGTCCCAGTTCTTCTCGGAAGGGCATTCCAACGGACATAAGGGACTGCCCCAGCTTTCCGACGATGAGGTGCGGTTCCTCAGCCAGATCCGCCGCTACGCGACCAATCTGAACGATAGTGACCGCAAGTTAGTTTTGGCCATGGTCAAGAAAATGGCCGCCAGCACGAAATAGGCTCTCGGCATTGGGCTCTAGGCTTTCGGATCTCGCTGCTGGCGCTCCTGCCTCATTTCAACAAAGCAATTCGAATAAACGCCTTGAAATCCTAAGGACTAGAGCCGAGCGCCTAGAGCCAAGAGCCTGGTTTTATGTACCATTGGCCCCTGTCCTGCAGGAACCTCGCGGTTGGCCCCGGCCCAAGCTAATCTGATACCAGGGGCGATCTGTGACCATTGATGAAGAACTGAATCTACTCGACCAGCAACTCCGCCGGCTGAAGATCGAGTACGAGATTTTCTTTAACAATCCGGCCAAACGGCCCCCGACGGACGTCGAGTGGAAGGTGCTCACCTTGATCCGCAAGTACAGCGACGGTTCGCGGATGAGCTTTTCCCAACGTTTCCGGTACAACGAGATGGCCCAGCGCTACGCTGTCCAGGCCGATCTCTGGCGCAAGAAATTGCGGATTCGCGAAGAGGGATACCGCCGTCCGCAGGACGCTATTCTTTCCGTGCAAGGCGTGCGCCCCCCCGAGGAACGCGAGACGAAGCATCGTCCGGTGTATGGCGTGGGCCGCAATGCCGACGGCTCCGCCAGCGATCAGCCCTTCACTGTGCAGTGCTCCGACGCTGCCTCCGAAAAAGAGAAAGTAGAATCCCTCTACAAAGCGCTGACCGCAGCCAAACAGAAGTCGGGAGAAAAGGTTTCCGGCAGCTTCGATTCGTTCGCGGCCTTCGTCCAGAAAAAAACCAGCCAGCTTCGCAAGGAGTATGGCTGCGACAGTGTGGTGTATTCGGTCGAGATGCAGGACGGCCAGGTGAAGCTGAAGGCGAAAGCGAAGCCGTAGCCGGTAGTCAGTACCCAGTACCCGAGTGTCAGAACTTCCAGCTGATCCCTTTCGGAGCTTCCGAAATACGATTCAAGAAAACTGGGTACTGGGTACTCGATACTGAGTACTGGTCCACTGCTGCTAGAATTCCTGTTCACTAATCTGCAGCGAGGCCCTCATGTCCAAGATCCAGCGCGCCATTCTCAGCGTCACCGATAAATCCGGACTGGTCGACTTCGCCCGCCAACTCGCCGGATTGGGGGTAGAACTGGTCTCCACCGGCGGCACGGCGAAGCTGCTGCGCGACTCCGGCATCGCTGTCAAAGACATTTCTGAGCTGACCGGGTTCCCCGAGATGCTGGATGGCCGCGTGAAGACGCTGCATCCCAAGGTGCACGGCGGTATCCTGCATCGCCGGGAAGACAGCGCGCACCGGGCGGCGGTTGCGGAGCACGGCATTCCCGCGATCGATATGGTGGTCGTGAACCTGTACGCCTTCGAAAAGACTGCCGCCAAGCCCGGAGTTCATTTCGAGGAGTTGATCGAAAACATCGATATCGGCGGGCCCTCGATGATCCGTTCGGCGGCCAAGAATTTTCAGGATGTAGCGGTGGTGACCTCGCCCTCCGACTACAACGCGATTGCCGAAGAGATGGCCCGCTCGGGGGGCGCGCTGTCCAGAGAAACGAAGTGGCGCCTGGCGCAGAAAGCCTTCGCGACCACGGCCGCGTACGACTCCGCCATTGCTTCCACGCTCGAGCGCGTCCGCTTGAACGGAAGTTTCCAGCTCGAAGCGCCGTCAACGTTCCCGCAAACATTGCGCCTTCAATTTCAGAAAACGATGGACCTGCGCTACGGCGAGAATCCGCACCAGAAAGCCGCCATGTATGCCGACGCTACTGGTTTGGGCGTAGCCAACGCGCACCAGCTCCAGGGCAAGGAGCTCTCCTACAACAACATTGTCGACCTGCAGGCCGCCTGGGATCTGGCACAGGAATTCGACGAGCCGGTCTGCGCCATCATCAAGCACACCAATCCGTGCGGCGCGGCCACGGGCAAGACTCTGGCCGAGGCCTATGTGCGCGCGCTGGAATGCGATCCGGTTTCAGCGTTCGGCGGGGTGATCGGAGTGAATCGCACAGTCGATGCGGCGGCCGCCACAGAAATGGCCAAGCTTTTCCTGGAAGTGATCGCCGCGCCTGCCTTCGATGCGGCCGCGAAAGAAGTGTTTGCGTCGAAAAAGAATCTGCGCCTGGTCGAAGTCCCTGCCGGCCAGCAAACGTGGGTTCTGAAGAACATCTCCGGCGGCATGCTGGTGCAGGATAGCGACCTTCACAGACTCGCCGAATCGGATCTGAAGGTGGTCACCCAACGTCCGCCCACGGCAGAGGAGAAGCGGGCGCTGCTGTTTGCCTGGAAAGTCTGCAAGCATGTGAAGTCGAACGCCGTTCTCTACGCTCGCGACGGACAAACCGTCGGGGTGGGTGCCGGCCAGATGAGCCGGGTCGACTCCTGCAAACTCGGAGCGATGAAGGCGCAGCTGCCGCTCAAAGGCACGGTGGCCGCCTCCGACGCCTTTTTCCCGTTTCCGGACGGGGTTGAGGAAATCGCAAAAGCGGGGGCCACCGCCATCATCCAGCCGGGCGGTTCCGTGCGCGATCAGGAGGTTATCGAAGCTGCCGACCGGCTCGGGCTGGCCATGATTTCCACGGGAATACGGCATTTTCGGCACTAGGTGCTGGGCCCGGGACCCCCAGATCCAACGCTTCCGCCCCTGTACTTCCGGGCTTGCTGTCCTCTGCCGCTTTCTCTGTGTCCCGAGCCCGGTCAAGGGTAGAATAAGAACACCTGCGGGTGGCGTTTCGGCATCCAAATCGGTGGAAGGCTGCAATCCTTAGGATTTTCATGAACAAACAGCTTTGGCTTGTCTGGTGTCTCATATTCACGGGGTCGATTTTGCTGGCCCAAAATCAGCCCGCTCCCGCTGGGGATGCTTCCGCCGCCGCGGGAGTCCAGTCCGCCGCCAAAACGAAAGTTCCGGATCGCGCTGCCGCTTACTACCACTTCGCCCTCGCTCACATGTACGAGGAGCAAGTGGCGACTTACGGCCGCAGCGAGCTGGCCAACAAGGCGATCGAAGAGTACCGCGCCGCCATCGATGCCGATCCCACTTCCGCCTATCTCACGTCTGGTCTGGCCGAACTCTATGCCAAGACGGGCCGCATTCGCGACGCCGTTGTGGAAGCGCAAGACATCATCAAGCGCGATCCCAATAACCTGGAAGCACGCCGCCTGCTGGGCCGAATTTATCTGCGCTCGCTGGGTGACATGCAGGCGGGTAACGGATCGCAGAATGTTCTGAAACTGGCCATCGAGCAGTACGAGCAGATCGTCCGCCTGCAGCCCGATAGCATGGACGACCACCTGCTGTTGGGCCGCCTCTACCGCCTGAACAATGATCTGCAAAAGGCGGAGAACGAATTCAAGACCGCGGTGAAACTGCAGCCCGGATCCGAAGAAGCGGTCACCACCCTGGCCTACCTCTACAACGAACTGGGCGATACATCGCGGGCCACGCAGGTGCTGAGTTCGGTGCCCAACGTCGCCCGTTCCGCCAAGCTTTACTCCGCGCTCGGCTACACCTACGAACAGCAGAAGCAGTACAAGAACGCGGTGGAAGCCTACCGGCACGCCATCGAACTCGACCGCGACAATCTGGACGCGATTCGCGGTCTGGCGCAGAATCTGCTGAACGATGGCCAGACCGATGCTGCCCTCGAACAGTACAAAGTCATCGCCGATGCGAATCCCGAAGACGCGCAGACCTACGTCCGCATCGCAGAGATTTACCGCAAGCAGGGCAAGTTTGATCCCGCGCTCGAGAATCTGAAAAAAGCTGAGTCCATGGTGCAGGACTCGGTCGAGGTTCCCTACAACATCGCCGCGATCTACCAGGCTCAGGGCCGCTACGACGAAGCGATCCAGATCATGAAGGACCTGCTGAAGAAGTCGGAGAAGCCCGACAATAGCTACACCCAGGGGGAGAAGAGCAATCGCGCCGTTTTCCTCGAGCGTCTGGGCTCGACCTACCGCGACCAGGGCAACAACCAGGCCGCCAACGATACCTTCCGCCAGATGGTCGCGCTCGGTGGTGAGGATAACGAGGAGCGTGGCTACCAGCAGATCATCGACACCTGGCGTGAAGCCAAGGAATGGCAGAAAGCCACGGACGTCGCGAAGGAAGCCGTTCAGAAGGTTCCGAAAAGCATCGATCTGAAGATGGTCCTGGCCGCGCAGCAGGCAGACATGGGCGATGCCGACCGGGCGCTCAAGGACGTTCGCGCCTTGCTGAAAGGCGACGCGAGCGACCGCCAGATCTACATCACCCTGGCGCAGATGAACACGCGCTTGCGCCGCTTCAGCGACGCGGAGCAGGCTCTCGACAAGGCCGAGCAGCTCTCCACCAAGCCCGACGACAAGGAGTACGTCTGGTTTCTCCGCGGCTCGACGTTCGAGCGCGAGAAACACTACCCTGAGGCCGAGGAGCAGTTCAAGAAGGTTTTGGCCAGTGATCCGCAGCATGCTTCCGCGCTGAACTATCTCGGCTACATGCTGGCCGACCAGAACACCAAGCTCGAAGAAGCGCTCGGTTACATCAAGAAAGCTGTCGAACTCGATCCTGTCAACGGCGCCTATCTCGACTCGCTGGGCTGGGCGTATTTCCGCCTGGGAAAATACGAACTGGCGGAAGAGAACCTGGTGAAGGCTTCACAGAAAATCAATACCGATCCCACCGTCCACGATCATCTGGGTGATCTCTACCAGAAAACCGGACGCCTGAAGCTCGCTGCTACCAATTGGGAGCGCGCTCTGAACGAGTGGAATCGCACGATCGCCACCGAAGTCGATCCGGCCGATGTAGCCCGTGTGCAGAAGAAGCTTGATTCCGCCAAGATCAAGCTGGCGCGGGAAGAACCGCAGAAACAGTAGATGGAATGCGTGATGGAGCGGCGGGCGCCACGCCCGTCGTGCCGGCGCTACAATTCCGATTCCCGGTCCGCCTCTGTACGCCAGGCTGTTCAACGATTTTCAACAATCAAAAATCAACAATGCTAGACTTTTTCCATGCTCGCCGACTATGCGGTGCGCGTCGAAGATTCCCGTGGACGCCGCTATCCCGAGCCGCCCCATCCCTATCGCAACGACTTTCAGCGCGACCGCGACCGGGTCGTCCATGCCCGTGCCTTCCGCCGCCTGGAAGCCAAGACCCAGGTTTTCACGCGCCGTTATTCCGACCACTTTCGCAACCGCCTGACCCACACCATCGAAGTCGCGCAGATCTCGCGCACCATCGCCGCCCAACTCGGATTGAATAGCCACCTGGTCGAAGCGCTGGCGCTGGTGCACGACATCGGGCATCCTCCCTTCGGCCATGCGGGAGAGAAAGCGCTCGACGCCGCCATGCGCCAGCACGGATTTTCGTTTGACCACAATCTGCATGCGCTTCGCATCGTCGAAGACTTCGAACTTCGCTACGCGTCGTTTCGCGGGCTCAATCTGACGTTCGAAGTTCGCGAGGGAATCATCAAGCATTCGCACGACTACCGCGCCGAGGATCATCCGGAACTCGCGGAATATCTCTTAGACCAGCGGCCGCCGGTTGAAGCGCAACTCATTGACTTGACCGACGAGATCGCCTACAACACCGCCGACCTCGACGACGGCTACGAAGCGCACCTGCTGACGGTAGAGCAGATTTCGACCAGCGTCGCCCTGTTCCAGGGCTGTTTTCGGGAAGTGCAGACGCTGTATCCGCAGGCGGTCGAGAAGTTGCAATTCAACGAGACGCTGAAGCGGATTTTCGACCGACTGGTGGGCGACCTGATCAGCAACACGCAGCAAGGCCTAAAGAGCGCAGGCGTTCGCTCGCTGGAAGATATCCGGCGCCACCGGCAGCGGCTTGCTGCATTCAGTCCACCGGTCGAACAAGAGCGGCGGCAGCTCAAGGATTTTCTCTACGAGAATCTCTATTTCAGTCCCGCGCTCGCAGGCGAGAAAGAAGACGCCGAACGCATCATCGGAGAACTCTTCGCGCACTGGATGGAGGAACCCGACGATCTTCCCCGCACCTACCGCGAAAAATCCGCACAGGAGCCCCTGCCGCGCGTGATCTGCGACTACATCGCCGGCATGACCGACCCGTTTATCTACCAGCAGTACGAGAAGTATTGCGGGGAGTGAGGGTTTCTGATGGAGCGACGGGCGTCCCCGCCCGTCCTCGGCCGCGCAAGGCTACTTTCCGTACGTCACCCGGTAAATCACGCCCCCCGAATCGTCGCTCAAGTACATCGACCCATCGCTACCGAATACGATCCCCACCGGCCGCCCCATCCAGCGCCCTTTCTTCGTTTCGCCGGGCGCGAGCCATCCGGTAATGAAATCTTCCGCGCCGCCCTGCGGCTGACCCTTGTCGTCGAGTTTTACGCGGACGATTTTGTATCCCGTCGGCACACTACGATTCCACGATCCGTGGAGGGCTA
>JAIQFZ010000185.1 GCA_020073015.1 Terriglobia bacterium
CGAGCGAGCAAAAAATCGCTCCACAAGAGTGCGGATGGAAGGGTGGCGACAGTAGCGACTCGGCGGGAGAAAAAACCTTGTCCAACGAAAAAACAATAAAACCCACTTGACTCCGACCGGCCTTCTCATGGAAGGCGATTTCACCAACTACTTGGATTACCTGCAGACCACTTTGTGAGACAGGTTCTAAGAACCCGGTCGCGGCCTGGGCCAACTCCCCCGCCCTACTCGCGGTGGTTGTTGTTCTTCTTCTTGATCTCGATGTTCAGCCGTTTGATCTTCTGATTCAGCGTCGAAAGCGGCACGTGGAAGCGTTCTGCCGCTTCGGTTTGGTTCCAGCCGCACTTTTCCAGCATGTCGATGACGATGCGGCGCTCGCAATCCTCCATGATGTCGAACAGTGAGGCGCCCGGATCCGCGTCCAGCCGCGGAACCGGAGTGCCGCGGCCCACGATGTGGTCCGGCAGGAGGTCGATTCCCACGTCGATGTCGGATGAGAGAACCACGGCGCGTTCAATCACGTTCTCCAGTTCACGAACGTTGCCCGGCCACGCATAACTCACCAGCGGCCGCAGGGCTTCGGTGGTGATGCGGCGCTTGGGCCGCTCGTTCTCTTCGGAGTACTTCTTTAAGAAGTGCTCGACCAGCAGCGGAATGTCCTCGCGCCGCTGTCGCAGCGCAGGTAGATCGATCGAGATCACGTTCAAACGGTAAAACAGATCTTCGCGGAACCGGCCTTCCCGCACCATTTGCCGCAGGTCCACGTTGGTGGCAGCAATAATGCGCACGTCGGCCTGGATCTCCTGCACGCCGCCCAGATGCATGAACCGGCGGTCCTGGAGGACACGCAGAATCTTGCTTTGCATATCCAGACCCATGGTGCCGATCTCATCCAGGAAAAGCGTGCCGCGATCGGCGACCTCGAACAGGCCTTTCTTGGAAGCAATCGCGCTCGTGAAGGCGCCCTTGACGTGTCCGAAGAGCGTCGATTCCAGCAGGTCGGGGGGCATGGAGCCGGTGTTGACCGGCACGAACGGCCGCTCGCGCCGGGGAGAATTCAGGTGCAGCGCCTTGGCAATAATTTCCTTGCCGGTTCCGCTCTCACCTTGCAGCAGGACCGTGGAGCGGCTGGGGGCCACCTGGGCAACCAAGTCGAAGATCTTCAGCATGGGCTCGCTCTTGCCCACGATGTTTTCAAAGTTGTAGCGCTGCTTGAGAGCACGCTTCAGCTGAACGTTCTCTTCTTCCGCCTTGAAGCGGGCGACGGCCGCCCGCACGTCGGCCAGCAACTTTTCGTTGTCCCAGGGCTTCTGGATGAAGTTGGTGGCGCCGAACTGCATGGCACGGACGGCGTTTTCGACCGTCCCGTAGGCGGTGACCATGATCACGGCCTGCTGCGCGTTCAGCAGTCGCATCTCCGCGAGCACATCCATGCCGCTCTTGTCGGGCAGCGCGAGGTCGAGCAGCACCACGTCGAAGGGGCGCTCCCCGATCTGCGCCATGCCCTCGCGGCCGCTCGCTGCGCTGGCAACCGTATAGCCCTCCAGTTGCAGCAGAGTCTCCAACGACTCCCGGATTTCCGCTTCGTCGTCAATAATGAGCACGCTGCCCAGCGTTTCGGGAGCGCTCTCCGATATGCTTCGTTGCGATACCACTGCGGTTTCAGACATGGACGGCCTTCCTGATCAGGGGGAAATCCAGGGTGAACGTGGTGCCTTCCCCTGGACGGCTCTCCACGCGGATATGCCCCGCATGCTCCTGGATAATGCCGTAGGTGACAGAAAGTCCAAGACCGGTGCCGCGATTCTGGCCTTCGGCCGGCGACGTCTTGGTGGTGAAGAAGGGATCGTAGATTTTCTGAATGTTCTCCGGCGCGATGCCGGAGCCCGTGTCCGAGACGCGGACGCTGACAAAATCGCCGTTCAAGGTGGCCACGCGCAGCACGCCGCCGCCATTCATTGCGTCCTTGGCGTTCAGGAACAGGTTCAAGAAGACCTGCTGCAGGCGTCCGGCGTTGCCCTGGATAAGGGGCAGGTTTTCGTTCAGTTCCGGCTTGACCTCGACGCGGGCTACCTTGAACTGATGCTCGAGCAGCGCGAGAGTGTCACCGATTACCTTGTTCAGGCTGATCTCGGTGAGCTCGGTTCCGGTCGTACGTGAGAAGTTCAGCAGGTTGTTGACGATTTCGGAAGCTCGGAACGTCTGCTTGGTGATCTTCTCCAGCAGCGCGGCTTTCGGGGTATCGCTCTGCAGTTGCTTGGCCAGCATCTGCGTGTAAGACGAGATCACCGCCAGCGGCGTATTGACCTCATGGGCCACGCCCGCCGCCAGCAATCCGATCGACGACAATTTGTCGGCCTGGGAAAGCTGCGCCTCGAGCTCCATCCGCGAGGTGATATCGTCCATGATCACCAGCCGCCCAATCACATTGAACTTGCGCGTGACCAGTGGGGCGATGGCCACATTGACCGTGCGCGTTTCGCCGGTCGGTGTCCCCATGCGGAATTTGTACAGATTGTGAATCCCCGGATTCTGCCGGACGCGATAAAACTCTTCCGCGAACGCAGCTGGAAACACCTCGCTCAGCGAGCGTCCCAGCGCCTGCCAGCGGGGCAGGGCATACATGACTTCCATCTGCGAATTCCAGGACTCGATCCGGTCCTCCAGATCCACCGCCAGCACGCCCACGTTGATGGACTCCACAATGTTCTCGTTGAAGTCCTTGAGGCGCTCGTACTCGGATACCTTTTGCTCGAGCGATGCGTACAGACGGCCATTCTGGATCGCGATGCCTATGTATCCGGCCAGCGTTTCCAGCAGTTCCACGTCCTCGCTGGAAAGGAAGTCACCCTCCATCGTTTTCCCCAGGCCCAGAAAAGCAATCGTCTTCTGTTGTACATGGCAGGGAATGTAGTAGTTCAAATCCAGCCGGCTGATGGCTTCCTGGGCGCTGGCATCCTCGCGCGGCAGCAGGTGCGTATTCTCGAAGAAGATGTGGCCGGCGGCGTCTTCGATCCTGGGCTTAGCCAGGAACGACAAGTCCAGGCCTGTGATGTGCGCCAGGCCGAACGACTTCGACAATTCAAATCGTGAAGAGTCGCTGTTCGAGAGGAAAATGGCGATGCGGTCTACCATCAGCGTGCGGGCCAGCCGGTCGACCACCGACGTGAGCATCTTGTTGAGATCGGTTTCCGAACTCAACTCGCGGCCGAACTCAATCAGCGTGCGCCGGTAATCGTAGCGCGTCCGGTAGAAGAACTGGTCGAGCTTTTCCTGAATCCACTTGCGCACCGGATCAAACAGGAGCGCGGTGACCACGATCGCCAGCATCAGCCCGTAAGGACCGGAACTGGGCACGCTCTTGTGAACCAGTTCGGCGATGCCGGCCACCCCCGCAAAGTAGACTGCGACAATCGCCGCGGCCGCCAGCGTGTACGCCATCCCACGCTTGAAGATCAAATCCACGTCCATCAGCCGGTAGCGGAAGATGGCGTATCCGAAAGTCAGTGGCAGCAGCCCGAGCGACAGGACCGACACCTTCATCGCGGCGGAGGGCATCACCCCCAGCAAATAGGGCAGAACGTAGCACAGCGTGAAAGGAGTAATCGCCAGGATCGTGCCGCGCGTGATCCACTTCAGTTGCTGGCGCAGGATCGGGGTGCTCGCGCGCTGATAACTGTGCACCAGCACGGCCGCAGCGGCGGTAAACAGCAAGGTGGAGTAGCCCCAGTGAATGCGATCCAGGTCCCAGCGCAGGCGCTCGCTGGCCTTCAGGAACTGCATGGCCAGCGCATGCATCCCGAGCAGCAGCGCGCCGGGTACATACAAAAGCGGAATCGCCCAACGGCGCTGCCGCACCACGGCGGGCCGCTCCGGGAAAGTCAGCACGAAGTGCAGGAACAGCGCCGGCTGCAGCAACCAAGCTACTTCGTTGCTCCAGTAGACGATCCAGTCGAAGTCGTTCAGCTTGCCGGTGTAGTGGAACGCGTAGAACACGAAGGACACCAGGCAGAAGATGTAGAAGTGGGTGGAGCCGGCGGCGGTCCATCGCCGCAGCAGCACGTAGAGTCCGATTCCCAGGTAGATGAGCGCGATTAGCCGCAGCCAATCGTTCATGGAACGGTCGGCTGGCGTCAGGATCACTTCCACATCCAACGGAACCGAGCCCCGAAGCAGCGCGTACGTCGCTTTAGACCAGATGCCGGAATAGTAGAGCTGGCGGGTCAGCGCGGCTGTGCTCTCGACCTTGCGGCCATTCACGCTGACCACTCGGTCGCCCCCGCGAATGCCGGCGCGGGCTGCTGGTCCGTTCGGGTCCAGATGGTCGGCCACCAGGTGGCCGTTCCCTTCCAGCCACCACACTCCGTCGTCAGGGACGGGGTACTGGCGCTCGACGCGATAGTTGTAGCCAGCAAAAACCACCGCCGTGACGGTCAGCAAGCACAGCACGATGGCTGCAAAACGGGCCTGAAATTCGCGGTTCATAGGCTCCGGTCTTGGCGCGGCGGCGCGGCCAGATTCTCGCCGTTGCTCAGGCTGAAGCAAGTTCACTGCCACGTCATGTGGAGATCCGCCTAAATAAGTCACTGTCGCACAATCACTTCCATAATTATAGAGAGGATTGAGGATTACGAATATGAATTTTAGTATGTCAATTCTGTTTTTGGTATGGTTGCAAGGGCCCCGGATGGCTTGGGTTTTGGGTTTGGGTGCTAGGTAAACTGGAAGGAGTCGGTGGGCAATGATGGCAGGCGGAGAGTGAAGTACTTCTTATGGACGAGCCCAAACCCTTTTATTTTATGGATGAGAGGGCCCGGGAGCCTTCCCCGGAGTCCCGAACCCTCCAACACCCGACTCGCTTAGCTTGGTTTCCAGCTTAGCGAGCAAACCCGCTAATTGATGGTGATGGTGCACCCGATTTCGTGACACGTCCATGGAGCCCGTCTGAAGCGAAATGAATTGATCTGAAGAATTTCCACCCCGGCTGGCTTGACATGCTTCCTGCCACAGCCCAGAATTTTCGGCATACTTTGCAGCTTCCCGGAAGGCGGGTTTCGTGCCTGAGAAGAAGGTTCGTTTCGACGATTTCGTGCTCGACTTCGGCCGTTTTCAGTTATCCCGCGGCGGCCAGCCGGTCCAGCTTGAAGGGCTGCCCCTGCAGTTGCTGATGTTCCTCGTCGAAAAGAAGGCACAACTCGTGACCCGCGAGCAAATCGCCAGCGAACTATGGGGCAAGGATGTCTTCGTCGATGTGGAACAGGGCATCAACACCGCCATCCGCAAGGTTCGCATGGCGCTCGATGACGATTCCGCCCAGCCGCAGTATCTTCAAACGGTAGTCGGAAGAGGCTATCGCTTCATTGCCCCCACCAGCACGGACGAGGGGTCGCCCAGTACTGTGCCTGCCACCGGCGAACCCTCAGTGGTTTCTTTCGAGGAATTGGGACGTGCGATCATGACCGCAGCCGGCCTCGATCCCGACATTCCCAGACCAACTCCAAAGCCGCCCGACGAATCCTGAACTCCCGGGCTGAACGGGGACTCTGCAATGGTGTTGCTTGATGACAAATACAATGTGGTCAGCGCAAGAATCACTCCTCGCGACAAGGCACATTGACAGATAGCATGATTAGATAACCGTGTCGGCTCCTTCCCTCCGAGCCTTGGTTTGTTTGAGCGCACCAAGTCTACTCGGGCCGAATGGAGCCGACACGGTTATCTAATCAGGCGGGAGGCGTTTTTCGCGGCGAGATCGCCAGGTCCAGCCCAGCTTTCTTGTTCGTCTGGACGCTGCACGCGCTCGGCGTGACTGCGATGTTCTCCCTCATCCTCTCGGTGCGCGGACTGTGGAGCCTGCAACGGAGCCAGCCCCCCTCGGGGAGTGAGTGAGAAACGAAGAGGGTGGGCCAGCCCGCCAACCCAAGTCTACTCGGCAGTCTGGAGCCGACTCGGTTATCGAATCAGGCGAATTAGACCTTGGGGTACGTCTTGTCAGTCCCCAGGTTCCTATTCACGATTACCTCAGAAGGTCGCCCAGGTATCGTCGTACTCTTGTAGACTGGTCGACAGCGTCCCTGCTAGGTGGAATCTGGACCTTTGCGACCCAATCGAGGAAAGCAGGCATCTCGGCGAAGGGCAGGTGCTCGAGAAGCTCCTTTGCCGTCAGCACGTCCTTGGACGACACGAACGGGATCGTCCGGCTGGCGCGAGGTGAGCATATTGCCAAATTTCTGGACCAGCTTGCCCCTGATTTTGTTCTGCCTTCAGGCTTCAACGGTCTGGGCTCGCTCGAAATCACGGCGG
>JAIQFZ010000186.1 GCA_020073015.1 Terriglobia bacterium
GAGAGGTGTCAGTCCACGGGTTACGGTCGTTCAGCGGCGGAGGCGGACCTGGACCTGTGCGCCTTCGGGGAGAGTGCCGTTGAGGAGTTCGATTACGCCGTTGCGGACGATTCCTTCGAATTCCTGATGTGGGGTGGGGGCTCGCGGCGCTGGCGCGCTGTGAACAACTTGCCCTTGCGTGGCGTCGCCGTTCGCGTGCTCGCGCGGGATTGACTTCGCCGTGAAATCAGATTGGATACGCGGTTCGGGTTCTCCTCTTGAGGTGTTTTTGCCTCGGTCCATGGCTTCGTTGGCGAGGCGGTCGGCGTTCTGGTTGTGTTCGCGGAGGGCATGACGGATTTCCACGTGCTCGATCTGGCTGGTCAGATGCTGGGCTTCGTCGTAGAGCTTGCGGAGTTCGGGGTGGCGCACCTTGTAGATACCTTTCATCTGGCGAACCATAAGTTCGGAATCGCTGACGATCTTGAGGGACTGGATGTGGTGCGCGATAGCGTAGCGGAGAACAGCGAGCAGTCCGCTGTACTCGGCGTAGTTGTTGGTGCGATGGCCGAGGTATTGGCTGAGTTCGGCAACTTTTTTCCCGGCTGGATCCTGGATCACAACGCCGTAGCCGGCAGGGCCGGGATTGCCTCGCGCGCCGCCATCGACGTGGGCGGTGTGCGCGCCCGACTTGGGGGCGGCGCGGAAGAGATCCTGCGAGGGATGGTCCATTGAGGGAGTTTACAACGAGCGCCGATTACAACGAAGTCGCCGGACGGGGGCGAGGAAAGTCTTTACCACAGAGGGCACCGCTCCATTACATTGCAGGGTGCTCCATCGCATCGCAGACGGTCGGATTCAGGGAACACTCCTGGCGGGCGTGATGGGAGAAGAAGTCCCAGATTACTTCGGTGGCGTTGATGTCGTGATTGGTTTTGCCGACCAGAATTGCGGGGAAGTACTGCGGACCGCCGGGCCAGGTGTGGCCTCCACCACGGATGGTGTAGACGACGACCTCAGTGTCCTGTTTGCCTCCGGAGTAAATGTCGCGGTGGACGCTGGTGCCGTTGGAATCGTGACTGGGGAGATCAGAGGAATCGGGCTTCTTCACGGTCTGGTTGTGATCGATCCAGAACTGAGTGGCGTCGGCTAGGGAGATGTTGCGTCCGTGCGTGCGGGCGACGTTGCCACCTTCGATGTGGACGAGTGGATCGTTGGTGCCTTGCACGAACAGGATCGACACGGGATTTGATGGATGGCAGACCGGGACCAGGGTTTCGGGCATGGTCGCGGCCACGGAGGCGACGGCGGCGATCTGCGGGGAGAGGTCACAGGCGAGACGTTGGGAAAAGAATCCGCCGTTGGAAATTCCCGTGGCGTAGACGCGAGCGGGATCGACGGGATACGAGCGTTCCAGATCGGCGATCAGGGCGCGCACAAAGGCGACATCATCGGCGCGCGAGAGGGCGCGGGTATCGTTCCAGTGCGTGTTGACGCTCTCGGGATAGGCGACGATGAAGCGGCGGGAGTCGGCGAGACGGTCGAATCCGGTGAAGCGGGGCATGTTGTAATCGTGGCCTCCGCCGCCGTGGAAGACGAGGAGAAGCGGGGCGGGATGGTTCCTGGTTTGCGCTCTAGGAACGTAGAGAAGATAGCTGCGGGTCGTGCCCCCGACCTTGATTTCGCGTTTGAGGTCGTCGGCGTTGGCGCCTTTGCGGCGCTCCCGCCGGGAGGGGTGAGAGGCTTGCGGGCCGGGCTGTGCGAGGGCACGCGGAACTCGGGCGAGGAACGGACTCAAGAGAAAAAGGAAGAGAAGAAAGCGGGTTGCGGAGCTCGTCGACATTTTCCTGTCTTGTTGTCCCAAGTTCGTCATCTCCCTGTGGCCAGGCGTGTGGCTAGGCGCTGCGGGAGGTTGGCGGCGTTGATCTTTTGCTGCGCCACGCTGAGGTTGTAGGGGACGCGGGAAAAGGTGACGATGCGGGCTTCGGAGTCGAAGGTAGCGAAAGCGGCGCGCCAATCGCCGTCGCGGGGCTGGCCGACCGATCCGGGATTGATGAGGTAGTGGCGGTTGGGGCGAAGGGGCCAGTCGGAGGATTCGGGCTGGCCGACGGTGCGATATCCGGGACGGTAGCTCTCACTGACTTCGCCTTGCAGGACAAAGCCACCTTGCAGGTGGGTGTGTCCAAAAAAAGTAATGGGGACGGAATCGGTCACGAGTGGCTCGATGGCGTCGCGGATGCTGACCAGGTATTCGTCTTCGTCGAGAGCCGAGCCGTGGACGAATTGAACTTCGGGGAGCTCGTCCAAGCGGACGGGACCCTGTGGGAGAGAGCGGAGCCACTCGAGATTTTCGGGGGTGAGGTGTTCGCGGGTCCAGAGGGTGGCAATGCCGGCGATGGGGTTGAAGTCTTCCAGGTCCATGAGGCCGCTGACGGCTTTGTCGTGATTGCCGCGGACGAAGATGCGGCCGAGGGAGCGGACACGGGCGATGACTTCGTTGGGATTGGCACCGTAACCGACCGTATCGCCCAGATTGATGACCAGGTCGTGGGCGGGAGCGGCGGCCAGGCAGGCGTCGAGCGCCTCGAGGTTGCTGTGAATGTCGCTGAGGAGAAGGATGCGCACGGCAAAGCGAGGATTATAGCGTTTCTCGTGGGCGGCGACGAGGCGGGGGCGGCAAAGTCAAACCTTAACCACAGGGGGCACAGGGGAACACAGGGGAAATGCGCGAGTGACTCCAGGACCATGATCGTGATGATGACAGCGATGACGCCGTCGCTGAAAGCCTCGATGCGATTGGCGCCCATGCAGTCCTGACCCTGGTCACAGACGATCATCGATGAGCCCAATCTCTACGGTTCTTCGGTGATCTCGATTACGTTTCCTTCCAAGTCGCGCATTTCAAAGTAATGAGTGCCCTGGCGGTCTTTCTGGATCTCGCTGACGTTTACGCCGGTTGAGATCAGGAATTCCCGCGCTTTCCTGAGATTGGAAGAGTAGAGCATGGGAGTCAGTTCGTCGGTGGGCCGACCGGGGGGACCCAGGCAGAGGGCGCATTCATCCTTTTCGAAGCCGAGCGCTACGCAGTCCTCGCCATCATCCAGTTCGACATCTACTTTCCGAAGGCCGAGTTTCTGAATGTACCAAGTGGTTGCAGCTGCCATATCGACGACTCCGATGTAGTTGGTTCCGGCGGGTGCAAAGAGTGACATGGCGATTTCCTGGCGGCGTTTCGCGCGCACAGTATATCGGAATCAGGCTGGCTGGGAGTTCACGACCGGGCAGCGGGCGTAGTGTGCAGGAGCGATTTCTACGAAGGGTGGGAGTTCGCGGGCGCAGGCGGGGATGCGGTACGAGCAGCGGGGTTCGAAGGGGCATCCGGGCGGGAGGACGGAGATGGAGGGTACCGTGCCTTCGATGGTCGCTAGAGGCTGGGTGCGGTTGGTGGCTAGCGTTGGAATCGCGCGGAGTAGGCCTCGGGTGTAAGGATGCGCTGGGGCGCTGAAGATCGCGGCTTTGGGGGCGAGTTCGACCAGGCTTCCGGCATACAGGACGGCGACTCGGTCGGCTACGTGAGAGACGACGGCGAGATCGTGCGAGATGAAGAGCATGGCGAGCGCGAATTTGTGGCGGAGGTCGTTGAGCAGGTCGAGGATCTGCTGTTGGATGGTAACGTCGAGCGCGGTGGTGGGTTCGTCGGCGATGAGCAGTTGCGGGCGGTTGACGATGGCCATGGCGATCATGACGCGCTGGCGCATGCCTCCGGAGAGCTGGTGCGGGTAGCTGCGGGCGCGCTCGTCGGGGTCGGGGATGGCGACATCGCGGAGGCCCTCGACGGCGCGGCGCCATGCTTCGGATTTTGAAACCCTGTTATGCGCCAGGACCGCCTCGGCAATTTGGTCGCCGACGCGCATGACCGGGTTGAGTGCGGTCATCGGCTCCTGAAAGATCATGGCAATGCGCGAGCCGCGCAGCTGACGGAGCGGTTCGGCGGGGAGAGTCGTGAGATTTGCGGGATGGGCCTCGCCGTTTTGAAAGATGATATCTCCGGAGACGGTGGCGGCCGGGGGAAGCAGGCCCATGATGGCGAGTGCGGTAATGGATTTTCCGGAGCCGGATTCTCCGACTAGGCCCAAGACTTCTCCGGGGGCGATGCGGACGCTGAGGTCGCGGACGGCGGCTACGGCGGTCGCAGCCTGCGGCTGCTGGGCGGGCAGAGCCTGCCCTGAGCGAGCGGAGCGAGTCGAAGGGAGTGCCCGCCCGACACTTGGGAATTGTATGGTTAGGTTGTGGACATCGAGGAGCGGGGGCACGATGCGTATGGTATCAGCGGCATCGTTGGAAGTGGCGACGAAACACAAGGTCCCTCGACTTGCGCTTGGTCGCTTCGCTCCGGCGCGCGGCGCTCGGGATGACAAAGGGGTGGAGAAAACAAATGATAAGGTTTTACGCGGCTGGAGTGCAGTTTTGCACAGTGCGGACGTTGGGCCGAGAACGTCACGTGGAGAAGATTGCGTTGTGAGACGCAGTGAATATACCGCATGAACATTGAGGATTCGCGATGGTAGTTCGGGCGGGTGCACAATTTTTGCGTCACCGGGCTGTGGACGGCTTGCAGTCGATTGATGAGTAAGAAGTTAAAGGTTCATGAATTTCATTGACGTTAAAAACAGGAGGAGTAGAAACATACTCGTTCTTTGACACGTTCTGAAGTTTTCCCGGTTGGTGCGGCGTCCGGGGCTCGAGCTTAGGTCACCCTGATAACCGCGAGGTGAGTCAGAGAGGGTCGGCGAGGGTCTATAGCTAAGCGCTGGTCGAGGCGAACAGGAACTAATGTTGAAGGCAGGATAGAGTCCCGAGGCGTTGGACTGATTTATCCGGTTGGCGGTGAGCCCGGAGCCCGAGCAAGATCGCCGGAAAGTAAACCCGCAAGGGCGCTTTCTGAGTGAGGTCAGCAAGGGTCTAAACGCGAGCTACTGGCCGAGAGGAATGAGTTCAACATCACCTCGGGACTCTCTATTTTTGGCTACGAGCTACTAGCTTCTAGCCACGCATCCAACTAGGCGGTGAGCTGGACCAACAGTTCCCGCACTCCGACCCTGAACGACTCCAGGAACTCCTCGACGCTCAGTCGCCGTAAATAGGCGACTTCTTTGACAACCTGACTGACATCTGCGTTAGATCTCTGTAGCCGGCCGGGGTTTTGACGCCCACTGCTTCAAGCTTGGCAACTTTCGAGAGCGCCTCCTCAGTCGTTTCAATCTTAGTCGCCGCCATTCGGGCCACGAGATCAAGGGACTGTGACCACTTCTCGCCCACTCTTAGAGGCGCCTGCTCTGAAGAGACCCTGCGGGTTACAGAAAGTCTAATCGCAATGTTAATGTCCGCTGTGATCTTCGTTGGCGTAGACAGATTGGACAATAACGGATTGAATGACGTCCACACGCTATCTATAGTCAGCAAGTCAACCCCGTTGAGATCGAGAGTCTCGGCAGGTCCCACGGAAAACAATTCTGACGCTGGAATGTCCAGCTCCGTATTCAACATTCTTTCGATCTTCGGCCGCATTTGTTCAAGCGCATCCAGCGCTTGAGCTCGATCCTGGGCGAACATTGCCTTCCCCCTGTCCTCCAGGCTGCTGGTCATACTCTCGTTCATCTCTTGAATGCTCTTAACAAGTAGTAATTCCACCCCCGAATCGCTCGCAGCATTGATGAGGGACTCGTGAGCGAAATCTGAATCGGAAGCAATGAACCCCAGCCGAACGCGACCGCCGGTTCCGCAACCCCGCCTCCCTGTCAGATAATCAATGAGCGAGAAGAAGATAACAGCATCTTTGAAGCCCACTCCATCCTTGCGGAATGGCGCCTCCTTTCGCGCAGCCATTTTGAAGAAATGCTCGACAGGTCGAGACGTAATTGGAGCGACTTGAATTCCCCATTTGCCTATAACCATTTCGGCTTTTTGAACTGAATCCGACAACTGACCTTCAACATCAGGTATCTGTAGTTGTTTTAGAACGTCAGCGTTCTTGACAACCTCTTCGAGCTTAACTAAAGCCATTTGAGCTTTGTTGGATCTCTCCTGATGGACGTTCCTCCAGAAGTCCTCAAGCTCAAGCAGGACTGACTGAGGCAGGCAAACGACGCTTTTTGACAGCCGGGCAAGGCGCAGCAAACTTTCTAGGTCATCAGAAACATCCGGCCAACCAGCAGCACGCAACGCACTAGTGTCGAGGGCAATATAGTCGAACGGCATTGGGTGGCCCTTTACAGCGGTATATTCCCGTGCTTTTTCGGCGGGTTCTTGTCGCGCTTGGTTTCCAGCATCTCCAGCGCCTGGATCAGCTTCGCAGGTCAAGCATCAAATAAGATGCTCACATCATGCTATAATCGCACCATGATCGATGTGACGCAGGACATTCATTCCCTGACCACCTTCAAGCGCAACTCCTCGGGCCTGATGAAACACATGAAGAAAACCGGGCGTCCGCTGGTGCTGACCGTGAAGGGCAAAGCCGAGGCTGTGCTTCTCGATGCAGCGGCCTATCAGGAAGTGGCCAGTCAACTGGATGCTGTGGCGAGCATTCGACGCGGCCTTGCGCAAGCTCGCAAAGGCTCGGGGCGGCCGGCGGACAAGGTGTTTGACGAACT
>JAIQFZ010000041.1 GCA_020073015.1 Terriglobia bacterium
CCCGTCATGCAATCGGGGACTGGGGCGAACTGGAGCCAACCGATGTCGCAGAGAATAAGTACAGCCTGATTCACGGGCTTCGGTTGCTGAGCAGCTACCAGACATACGCCGGGGAGAGGCTGTGGATAATCACCGAAGCGGACCGGTCTGCAACCACTCTGCTGTTGCCGGACGAGTATTGACGAGTTGCGGGCAGCCAGAGCATTCGGTAGGCGAGGGCCGTTGCTCGGCTCGCAGCGAGCTCAGTAACCAATTTGCTGATTTCCAAGCTAGAACGCGCTGGGTCTTGCCTGAATAAGCGCGAGAAACTCGTCTCGCGTCTCCTTCTCACGGAACGCACCCAGCATGGAGGACGTGATCGTAGAGGAGTGTTGCTTCTCAACTCCGCGCATCATCATGCACAGATGCCTCGCTTCAACGACTACTCCGACGCCCAGCGGATTGATAGCACTCTCAATCGCTTCGCCAATTTGTGTCGTGAGACGCTCCTGCACCTGCAATCTACGCGCAAAGACGTCCACTAGACGAGGAACCTTACTAAGGCCGATCACTTTCCCTTGCGGAATATAGGCGACGTGGGCCTTGCCGAAGAACGGCAGAAGATGGTGTTCGCAGAGACTAAACATCTCAATATCCTTGACGATCACCATTTCGTCATAAGCCACATCGAACATCGCGCCCCGCAGAGTTTCCTCTGGGTTCTCCTGGTAGCCTTTGTTCAGATAGTGCAGCGAGCGTTCCATGCGTTCGGGAGTGCCTTGCAGGCCATCACGCTCGGGGTCCTCGCCAAGACGGACCAGCATTTCCCGGATGAGTTCCTGCAGGTCCGTACTGGCTAACAACTGGGGTTCAAGTATGGTCTGCATCTCTTCTCACAATCCAAAAACTCGGCCTCTGAAAATTGGTAATTGATTTGCTACTGTCACACGTGATGATGTGCGGTGCTCCGCATCATGCAGCTACAACAGCGTTTGCACTCCGTTCGTGTGACACATCGCTCTGCAGAGCATTGCGGCGGACCTCAGTCATGCGCGCAAGCACAAAAGCGGCCACGGCCATCTCTACGTCTCGCACTGCGACATCAAAGAACATTCCCGTCGAGACCAGATTGATGGCAATGGCTAGCAGCCATGCTGACGCAACATACGATCCCACGCGTGTCCACTTGGTCAGAATCGCGAGCCCGACGACCATCTCAACCACGCCGACAATGTGCATGAAAGTTTGTACGCTGAACGGCAGTATTGTCAGGGCCAGCGGACTGATGTAGGCGGGCCAGTTGGCCAGGAGGTTGAAGTATTTATCTAGGCCGGCCAGGAACGGTCTGACCCCAAGCCCAATGCGCAGTGCCCACCAGGCCTGGTCTAATCGTGAATCAAATCCCTTGTGCATGATTTCCCCCTTCACGAGAATAGAGCTGGCAGGGGCGAATCGGTTACAGGTCCACACGTGCATTTCTCTTTCTGAGCTAAGGCAGTTGGGCTGTAACCTTTATTGCTCTCGTGACTCCATCAGTTTGGAGGGTTTGTATGGTCAGCCCAGCGGAAGTGGCCACTTCGCAAGAGCCCTTGAGCGACGAAGAAGTTGTGGCCCGAGTGTTGGCGGGCGAGACCGGGATGTTTGAAATCGTCATGCGCCGCCACAACCAGCTCCTGTACCGCGTGGCTCGGGCGATTCTGCGCAACGATGGCGAAGCTGAGGACGTAATGCAGGACGCCTACGTGCGCGCGTACGAGCATCTGGACCAGTTTGCCGGGAGGGCGAAGTTCTCCACCTGGCTGACACGCATCGCGGTGCACGAAGCTTTAGCGCGACAGCATCGCGGCAACCGATATCAGGAGTTGGAACCAATGTCAGAACGGGAGGGAGACCCCATGGACAGGTTTGCCTCTTTGGCGCCGAATCCAGAACAGCAAGCATCAAACTCGGAGATTCGCAGGCTGCTGGAGGACGCAGTCGAAAAGCTGCCGGACGCTTACCGGACCATTTTCATGTTGCGCGACGTAGACGAAATGAGCACGAGCGATGCCGCGGATGTCCTCGAGATCACCGAAGAAAATGTCAAGGTTCGCCTCCATCGAGCGCGGGCGTTGTTACGCAAGAGTCTTTACGCGCGTGCTGGAATGGAAAGAAAAGAAGCCTTCACTTTTCATGCCGTACGGTGTGATCGAGTTGTCAAGAATGTGTTTGAAAGAATTCAGAAGCAGGCCTCGAAGACAGAAAACTCCGCGGCGAAGGTACAGTGACAGTCCGCACGCTGCAGGAAGGACAGGCTGCCCTAAGAAGAGTCGGCATTGGCCGAAAGTCCAGGAGGTAGGCATGGCCACTAAAGAAATTCCAATGGCTGGTTATGGAACCAAGTTGTTGAGCCGAGTCGAAGTTGCGGAAGGCACCATGGCCTTCCATTTCGAGAAACCATCGCAATTCGACTTCAAACCGGGGCAGTCCGCCGACGTGACACTATTCAATCCTCCAGAAACTGACTCAGAGGGGAACACGCGCACTTTTTCGATTGCCAGTTCTCCATTTGAAAACCAGTTGATGTTCGCTACCCGCATGCGCGACACAGCGTTTAAGCGCTCACTGAAGAAGGTGCCCCTGGGTACAGACGTGAAGATTGACTCGCCAATGGGTTCCTTCACGCTACATAAGAATTCAGCCAAGCCTGCCGTGTTCCTGGCTGGTGGAATCGGAATCACCCCTTTTGTCAGCATCGTGCGGCAAGCCGATCACGACCGACTCCCGCACACGTTGTATCTCTTCTATTCCAACCGGCGGCCCGAAGATACACCTTTTCTTGAAGCTCTCCAGATACTGGAAAAGAGCAATCCAAATTTCCAGTTGATATGCACCATGACCGAAATGCTGCAATCGCAGAAGGAATGGAAGGGGGAAACAGGTTTAATCAACAAAGAGATGTTGTCGAGACATCTCACCAACCTGCAGGGACCCATCTATTACGTTGCCGGACCTCCCGCCATGGTTGCGGCCATGAGGAAAATGCTTGCGGGCGCCGGCGTTGACGAGGACGACATCCGAACGGAAGAATTTGGAGGGTACTGAAGCGCGCCACCCCGTTGTAGGATGGCGGCCGGATCGAACAAGAAAGAAGAGTGTTTCGAGGTGAACAGCAATGCTGGCAAACAGGCCTAAGACTAAAATTCTAGTTGACGGTGGCGACCCTAGTGAGACCCTCCGGATGAAGAGCTTGATCGGGTTTGTCGATGGGCAGACCACCAATCCATCCCTAATTGCAAAAAATCCGGAGATTCAGCGGCTCATTGCATCCGGGCACCGATTGAGCTCCCAAGAAGAAAAAGACGAATACAAGAAGATTGTGCAAAGTATCTCGCCACTCGTGGGAGATGCAGGGGTTTCGATTGAGGTATTTGCGGATGTTGGTACCAGAGCTGAGGAGATGGTTGCCCAGGGCCAAGAAATGTTCTCTTGGATTCCGAATGCCTATGTCAAGTATCCGTGCACGCACGAGGGTTTGCGTGCCGCACAAATGTCCGTGCATAAGAGCATTCGAGTCAACATGACACTCTGTTTTTCGCAGGAGCAGGCGGCGGCCGTATATGCCGCAACCCAGGGATCAAAGGAGCCAGTGTACGTATCGCCTTTTGTCGGCAGGCTCGACGATCGCGGCGAAGAGGGCATGGATCTTGTCAGAAACATAAAGAAGATGTACGAGCGCGGCGATGGCCATGTGCATGTCTTAGCCGCAAGCATACGTAATGTCAACCAATTGCTTTGTTCCTTTGCTCTAGGTGCTGAGCTTGCCACTGTGCCGACTAAAGTTCTAGACGAATGGGCGGCAACGAGCTTTCCAATGCCAGATCAAGATTTCAGGTACCAAGGGGCCGATGCGAGCGGCCAGCTTCTCAAGTCGATCCCGTACAAAGCGCTGGATCTGAACCTTCCATGGGAGAGCTTTGACATCGCACATGAACTCACAACTAAGGGTATCCAGAAATTTGTGGCTGATTTTCAGAGCACACTGAGACGATCGGCGTAGCGTCCGCGAGCCCGTTGGAGACATTCTTGTCCGCGCCTTTGCATCTCTGTCCACTTGGAGGTGCTGGATAACGCGTGTCAAGCGCCTGGTCATATCGACGGCGTGTTTGCGCACGCCGACCTCTTATTGAATACAAGAGTTCCGCGTTGTCGGTTACGGGAGGCGGAGATCTGTTCGGAGTATCGCCATCGATTCTGGGCGTACCACGGGCAACTCTTCCTTAATCTTGTAAGGTAAGGTTTGGCGACCATCCACTCGCGACTAATTCGATCTAAGATGCCGCCGCATCGCCGGCGAAAGCTCGAACCGCCTTGGGCTGAGGACGCAGCAGCAAATAGAATGCGACGACGTGCGTGATCATGAGCACGGGCACGTAGATGATCGGGATCGCGTATGTGGCGCCCAACTGCCCCGCCAGCGCAGGAAGGCCGACCCTCCGCGACGTACATGCGCGCTATAACGCCGCGCTTTGCTTGTCCCAAAAATTCTGCTCGTGGTTTACGGGCAACTCTTCCCTAATCTGTAACGGAAGGGTTGCCGACCAACCGTCCGGAATCGTCGAATCTGCTGCGCATTGGCGACCAGAAACGATGGGAGAGAATCCACGGCCCACATTCTCTAGGCCTTCTTGGGCCGGCTATCAGGCGGGATGATATTGTTCATGCGCAGGTATTCCACGAGCTGGCCCTAGTGATCTCGGGGGCATTGCCCGCACAAGAGCTAACTTAAGAATTCCTTTCGGGTCGCCCGTTAACCTCCCATAGTCCGCGGCCACTCCCATGCTTCAACTGCGAAGGGAACCGCGTGGAGGGCGAACCGCGCACGCGATCATGATTGCTTGAGGGGGCAAATCTTCTGGAGATCCTGAAACGTGTCTATAATCTTGAGGGCTGGAGGGGTGAAATGGTCAGGGCTGCGGTCGTTGCGGGATTTGTACTGGCGCTGGCGGCGAGTTGCCAGGCTCAGGAGCACCAGCATGGGAATAGCGAGAAGTTGGGGACGGTGCACTTTGCCACATCGTGCAACGAAGTGGCGCAGAAGGAATTCAACCGGGCGGTTGCGCTGCTGCATTCCTTCCAGTTCAGCCGTGCCATAGAAGGATTCAACGCGGTTCTGGGGGAGGACGCGACATGCGGAATCGCATACTGGGGAACCGCGCTCAGCGATTGGAGTAATCCATTTGCACCGGGAATGAAAGACAAGAGCCAGTTGCAGGCAGGACGGGAGAGCGCGGAACGCGGCAAGACCGTGGGCGCAAAGACGGAGCGGGAACGGGCGTATCTCGGGGCGGTAGGCAAGTTGTACAGCGACTACGAGGGCACGCCGCAGCGAGCGCGTTTGATCGCCTATCGCGATGCCATGGGGGAAGTCGCGGCGAAGTATCCAGAAGATCATGAGGCGCAAATCTTCTACGCGTTGGCGATCGCGGCTTCGGAAGATCCCGCGGACAAGACGTACGCGGGGCGGCTCAAGGCAGGAGCGATACTGGAAAAATTGTTCGAGCAGGAGCCGGCGCATCCTGGACTGGCACATTACATTATCCATACTTACGACGTGGCGGCGCTGGCGGGGCGGGCGCTGGTGGCGGCGCGGCGTTACTCGGAAATTGCGCCAGATGCGCCCCATGCGCTGCACATGCCATCGCATACCTTCACCCGCACGGGTTACTGGCAAGACTCCATCGACAGCAACATAGCAGCGGCAGCGGCGGCGCGGCGCGAGGGTCAGACGGCAGAAGAGTTGCACGCCAGCGACTATGAAATTTACGCCTACCTGCAAACTGGGCAGGACGATGCGGCGCGGCGGATCGTGGATTCGTTGCCGGAGATCGCGTCACGCTTCGACCCGAAGGCGGTGATCAGCGGCGCTGGTAGCCCCTCTACGGGATATTTTGCTCTGGCGGCGATCCCGGCACGGTACGCGCTGGAACGTCGGGAGTGGAAGCAAGCTGCGCAGCTCACACAACTAGAGACACCGTTTCCTCACACCGAGGCCATGACTTGGTTCGCCCGCGGACTGGGCGCGGGACAACTGGGGCAAGCGCAGGCTGCGCGCGAATCGGTGGCCGCGCTGAAGCAGATCCGCGAGCGACTGTTCAAGGTGGGCGAAAACTACTGGGCGCAGCAAGTGGAAATTCAGGAACTTGAAGTTGGAGCATGGGCGGCGCTAGCGGAGGGTAAGAAAGAGGAAGCACTGCGGCAGATGAAGTCGGCAGCGGGACTGGAAGATGGGACAGAGAAAAGCGCGGTGACGCCCGGGCCGCTCGCCCCGGCGCGCGAGCTACTCGGCGAGATGTTGCTCGAAATGAAAGAGCCGGCGCAGGCACTGGAGCAATTCGAAGCTACGCTGACGAAAGAGCCGGGGCGATTGCGAGCGCTCTATGGGGCAGGGCGTGCTGCTCAGTTGAGTGGAAGGCGCGAAGCGAGTCAGAAGTATTTTGGCGAGCTCTTGAAGGTTTGCGGACGTGCGGACAAGCCAGGAAGGGCGGAGATCCTAGAGGCACAGAGGGCGATTTCCCAGAAATAGTGTCGCGCTTAAGGCATTCGGTGTGAGCCGGCTCGTGGATAACCCGCAGGCCAGGAAACTCGTTTCGCGATTACTTCCGTGTAGCCGACAATTCGGCATTAACGCGGGGGACGTCAACGAGCAGCCTCACCTTTAATGAGGTCTGGCGTCTAAAGTTAGGGATGTGGATTTGATACCACCATCGCTGATGGGGGCCTCCATGCGACGGCAGGGAGCACGGTTCCACATTCAAACATGCGAAGCAAGGTAGGACCGCAGATGCGCAAATGGCAAAGAATTAATACGTCGCAGTTAGGACGACATGTTCATAAATGTGCGTATGCAGCCCTTGTTCTGTCAGGCAGCTACGAGGAGGCGGGCGACCTTGGCCATTTACACGTGCAGGCGGGGGACGTCATCATTCACGACCGTTTTGAAGGTCACCTGAACCACTTTGCCGCATCGGGAGCTGTCATTCTCAATCTTGTCTTTGCAACTGACCGAGTCTTTCAGCCCGGCATCGGCAACGTGGCCGATCCTGACTCGATTGTTCGGATCGCGGAGAACAACGACGACGAAGCTGCCACACTGCTGATTGCGAGCATGCAACAAAGAGAACGAGGGTGCACCGATTGGCCCGATCAGTTGGCAAATACGTTGATACAGGATCCATCCCTGAGCCTGTCGTCTTGGAGCGAGGTGACCGGAATTGCCCCATGGACGCTGTCGCGGGGATTCGCTCAAGTATTCGGTATCTCCCCCCGGGCCTTTCGGGCGCGGACCCGAACCCGCCTTGCTTGGAAGGCTATTCTAAGAAGCCAAGAACCTCTGGCCGGAATCGCCGCGAGCCTGGGATTTGCCGACCAGTCCCACATGAGCCGAAGTGTCAAGGGGATGACTGGCCAGCGTCCGCAGTTCTGGCGCCACTCCTGCAAATAGATTCAAGACACGTGCATCAGCTGAGTGTACAACCACAAATATGCACGGAGGAGCGACTGCCAGCATGTGCTGAGATAACTCACGAAAGAATGGTCGCCTTCGACGGGTACCATGGCAGAAGTACCTGCGCACTTGTCTTGCATTCGCGCCCGCCTTTCCTCTGAAAGTCGAGCTGTGAAAAGTACGGGCCTCGAGGAGGACGCATCATATGACCATAAAATCAGCAGCATCGCTGTTGTTCTGGGCGGTTTCTGCCGTTCTGGCTTTGTGCTGGCACGCTAACGGCGGAAACCCCGCTCAGACTTCAGCACCCAGCGCTATGGATGTTGGCACGTTTAGCTTTCCTGCGGGCAAGAGTGCGGTGCCGGTACCCTTCGAACTCCTGGCCAATGCGGTTTTTGTTTCCGCCAAGGTCAACGGCAAGGGCCCGTTTTTGTTCGCCATTGATACGGGTTCATCGGGCTCAGTATTTGCCAGCGAACTGACTGACGAGTTGGGGATGAAACCGCAGGGCGAGACGCAGGGCACCGGTGCCGGAGCAACCTACAAGATGGGCGTGGTCCGCGGGAAAATTGAATTTAACCTGCCCGGTGGCCTGAAACTCTCTACTGACGACGCAAACACTGTATCTATGGCGGGGCTGTGGCCACTCATCGGCCAGCGAATCTATGGCGACATCGGATACGACGTTTTGAAGGACCTCGTGGTCGAGTTCGATTACGAGAAAAAGCTGGTTACATTCTATGCTCCTGCCAACTACAACTACTCCGGGAAGGGCCAAGCTCTAGGGGCGACCCTCGAGATGAACTATGACCCTCAAATCGACGGCACTTTCGCAGTGATGGGAATGGCGGCTGTTTCAACCAGGTTCACTATCGATACGGGCGCTGGCGGCACGGTAATTGCGGCGCCGCTGGTCAAGGCGAACGATCTGTTCAAAACCGTGACAGACAAAATTCCTAGCCCCTCGCATGGGGTGGGTGGGGGCGAATCAAACGATGTAGTTGGCCGCATCGAAAGCATTAGCCTAGGCCCCTACAAACTGCGGCAGCCTCTGGTGGCACTGTCGCGAGACACGACGGGGTCACTCACGATGGAGGATATAGGAGTGAACGTGGGGGGCAATATCCTGCGGCGATTCGCTGTGATCATCGACTATCCCCGACGTAGGGTGATCCTTGAACCAAACTCGCATTTTGCCGATCCGTTCCTGGCGGATGCCAGCGGCCTTGTCTTGAAAGCTGAAGGAAGTGATTTCAAGACCGTCATAGTGCAAGGGGTCGTATCGGGCTCGCCTGCAGCAAACGCTGGATTGCAGGAAAATGACGTAATCACGGCTGTTGATGGCGAGCCGGCCGGCAAATACGCGCTCTGGGAAATCCAGGATCTTTTGAAGAATTCGGGGCATCATGTGAAATTGGCTATCAAGCGTGGGACTCGATCTCTTATCTGCGAGTTTGCTCTGCGGAGCTTGGCGTGATGCGCAAGCGCGCGTGCACGGATCTGAGTGGGCGCGATCGACATTGGGCCCGCTGCTTTGCGGTGGTTGTCCACCTGACTCTTGTTTAGGAGAGAGCTTCGTACGCGAACCCGTTTTGAGATTGCGCCCGAGTGACGCTAGTGCTTTTTCGGAGGCGCGCCCCGGTGTGCACTTGGGGTGGAACAGATGGTTGGGGGCGCGCGTTCGAAAAAGCACTAGCGTGATCGAGTGTCTATTGGAAGTGGCCGATCGCGCTCTCTACCAGATGATGCATATCGGCGGTGGAGCCGTGACAGGGCCCATCAGGTTTAACGCCGGCTTGGGCAGCCCTCCGGGACATTGTGTTTCAATCACCCACGGCCCTTTTTCTCGGTCGCCGCACGGAGGAGTATGGTCTGTCCGACCGCCAGTCGGCCGATGCGTGTGACCGCGCCGTAGATTCCCGCGTTGTTCTGGTTCGCTCGAACGACCGCCTTCATCACTTCTGGCGCCGGACTCGCTGAGTCGGGATCAAGGTTCACCATCGAGCAGCGTTTGTCGCGCATGGTGACGGCGATGGCGGGGGCGTCGTCCCCCTCGCCGAATGGGAGCACGCCGCCCACCCACTCGTCCTCCTGGAAGGGACCCGATCGCAGTAAACGAATCACAATATTCGGGCGAAATCGTCGCACGTCCAGGCTCCGACCCGCGAGTCGTCCGATCTCGCGCACGGTATCGAGAGCGATCACAGAGATGCTCGCTTCATCGAAGATGCCATGCCTCAGCTGCATCATCTCCACGGGCGCCCCGTACCGGCGTCCGATCTCCGTGGCCAATGCCTCCCCGAAGACAGGCAGCTCTTCGCCATCCGGCGTGCGCACATGGGTGGGAAGGTGAAGGTCTCCCTGGGCACCGTCTTCACGACGCTGCGGAGCAAACCGTACCAGGTCGGGAAGCTTGCTTGCGGTCAGCCACGGCATCCCGCTGCGGTCATCCATCCGCCGGAATGCCAGGCGCCGGTCACCCTCGACGCCGTACCAGCCCAGCTCGGCGGCCTCGAGTCGTTCGCCGCCCATGGACTTCACGGGATACCGGAAGAGCGCCTCCACATGTCCGATTTCTATGAGCATGCTCGATCCGATTCCGCCCAACAGATGGAGTTGTTTCCGTAGGCGCAGCGACGAGGATGTGAGTGCATGTGGGAAGCTGGTGCGGCTACGGAAATAGCCTGTTGGACTAAGCCGCGGAATTCACCGCGCATGGAGATTATAGGCCTGGCCCGTTCTTAACGGGTGGTCACCAATACGGCAGGAGTCCGCGGCCTCCATCACGAGATTAGTACTGAGAAGGCGGCTTCGAGGACATCGCCATCGGCCTCCCCCAAGCCCGTTTTGCCGCTTCATCGACGACCATGAAGACCAAGGAGCCTACTCCCAGGGTACAAGCTGTGCCAGCAACAATGCAGCCAAACGTCGGCCGGGCTGGATGCGATAAGCATGCTGCAGAGTAGCGGTTGGTAGCGACAGAGTCATTGACCAACGATTCTCGAACTACATTTCATTTTCCGGCAAGCCAACGCTGTGGACCAGTTCGACAAAACGCGGCTCTGCGCGAAGATTTCCGAACGCCCGGCTCAAGTTCAGCAGAATTAGAGAGGGAGAACGTTGTTGATTCGCTTTGTCCAACCAATCCAAGGCTTGATTCTTGTCCCCTACGGCGCCGTAGATCAACGCTAAATTAAAAGGAGAGACGTAGCGTTGTTTCGAGAGCTGTTTCAAATCATCAAGCAGCTTGAGCGCCTGTTTCTTATTTCCCATTTGTGCGTGAGCTAGGGCCAACTCCGCAGTTGCCCTTGGGCTGCCGCCAGAGAGAGCGACTGCCCTCTCAAGTTCTGGAATCGCTTCCTGATTCATTCCTTTCAGAATGAAAATCTGACCGAGCCGATAATGAGCAAGAGCGAAATTTGGATCCATATCCAATGTCTTGCGGCACTGTTCGATTCCCAAGTCATAGTGGTGAGCAACACCGAGAATAAATCCCAGGTTGGCGTTAATCACGAGAGACAAAGGGTCGAGGTCTCTTGCGCGATGGGCCTCGGCCACAGCTTCGTCGGGCCGCTGCATCCACAACAAGCTTTGGGCATACCAGATGTGGGCATTGGCGTAGTTGGGATTCAGTTCCAGAGCGCGTTTGTATTCGGCCTCGGAGACCGCCCAATCCCTGTCGTACAGGAATTTGAAGGTAGCAAGTGAGGCGTGTGCTTCGGCGAGGGTGTCATCGAGTTCCAGCGCCCGAGTCGCCGCGGCCTCGGCTCTGGGGAAAGCTTCGGTGGGAGGTACGGATTCCTGCAAAGCCTCCGCCAACGCAGGCGACGCGTAGGAGTCAGCCAATCCAGCGTAGGCGAGAGCGTAGGTGGGCTCTTTCTCGATGGCCAGCTGAAAGTATTCGATTGCCTTCTTGGTGGTAGCTTCGGTGCGCTTGCTCCAGAAATAGCGGCCCTTAAGGCACGCCTCGTAGGCCTCCGGATTTACGCGCCGCGTGGAAGCCAGGCGAGTTTGCTCCTGTGGGGTAAGTTGAACGCGGATTGCGCGAGAGATCTCATTCGCCAGCTCTCCCTGCAAGAGCACCACGTCTCCCAGCGGCCGGTCGTAACTTTCCGCCCACAAATGTTGTTCTGGATTGGCGCGAACCACTTGAACGGTTACGCGCACCCGTTCCGAAGAATGCGTTACTGTGCCTTCGACGACTGCATCCACGTTTAGTTCTCGGGCGATGTCACTCAGAGACTTGCGCGTTCCCTTGAACCGCATGATCGATGTTCGTGAGATCACGCGCAGGGAACTGAATTTCGCCAATTGCGTAATCAGGTCATCAGTCATGCCGTCAGCGAAATATTCCTGCTCGGGATCGCCAGATAGGTTTTCCAGCGGGAGTACGGCCAGAGAGTGAACCGGCATCGCGGTAGAACGATTTGATCGGCTTAAGTAAAGATAGCTGCTACCCATCACCAGCAGTAGCACAACCGTTGGCAATCCGAACTTAAGCCACAGCCTTGAAGACCGGTTTGCTGGGGGGAAAGCTGTAGGATTTACAGCCTCTGCGGCGACGACCCTTCTCACATCAGCGGCGAAGCGGTAACCGCGCTTTGGAACTGTGACAATCCACGGCTGGCCCTCGTTCTCCCCTAGAGCGCGGCGCACGCGGGAAATGTTTTCCGCCAGGGCTGCATCCTCGACAAACGTTCCCGGCCAGAGTTTTTGTACGAACTCGTCCTTTTCGACCAATTGCCCATGGCGCTCTACCAGGAGCACCAGTGTGTCGAACACCTTGGGGGTCAAGCCAACTGCTATCCCCTTGCGAAGAAGAGTCTTATTGGCCACGTCAAGGTGGAACTCACCGAATTCGAAACCTGGATCCATGATGGTTCGCTGGCCGCGGTGGGGAATTGTCAGGATTCTACCAGCAAAATTCCAGGATTTGGTTAAGACTTCCCGCCCGCGATCCGGCTACTTTCAGCCAGCCAGCAGAACCCAAGGCAGAAAAGCGCATATGAAGTACCCAGCGACAGCCAAAACACTCGCTCTCAGGAGGAGTTATGACGCATTTCCCGTTCGTTCGATCTAGATCCATCTTTCGCAATTTGCTAGTGCTGGCAATCACGGCCAGCCCACTAACCGTAACGTCACAAACTCAGCAGGATGGACGGTCAGCCTATCACGGAGAAGACGATGCAGTCGCGCGGGGACGGATCGCCTTCTTCCAACGCGACCTCCGAAAGCTTGGAGGCAACGGGCGCTCGTGTGCCGATTGCCACATGCCGACTCAGGAGTTCCAACTTTCACCAGCAGCTGCCAAGGCCCGATTTGACCTCTTACAGTGGATACGACGGTTCTTTCCCAAGGCCGACGATCCACTCTTCCGTCCGGTGGACGCGGATGATTTCCGCACGAACGGGGAACAAGCAAAGGACTTCTCAAACCTCATCGAAAACGGTCTGATTCGCGTAACCATGCCGTTGCCGCCAAATGTGAAGTTAATTGATCCGGCAACTGGTCAGCCATCCGGTGAAACGTCGGTTGATCTGTGGCGCGCGGTCATGCCCGTCCGCAACGTCGCCATCACTGGGCCGGACAACGTCCTGCCAATCTGGCCGCCGGCAGCACGAGTCCCAGTCGGAGGGCTGGATCCGAACGGTCCCAACCGGCAGGGCGGATACCAGCACGACGCGCGCTTCGCTACATTGCAGGAGCAAGCCCGCGGCGCTCTTTTCGCTCACGCGCAGGTAAAGACGGAACCGCCAGTCCAGATGCTGGATGATTTGACCGCATTCCAGCAGACCCTGTTTTCTTCCCACGGTGTCAGGAACCTGGCGGATGTGATCCTTTCCGGCTCAAACATCTTCCCCGACCCCGACGGCGAACTGAACGAACTCGAACAGCACGGCAAGCAGGTCTTCATCCGCGCCTGCGCCCAATGCCACGGCGGTCCGTTGCACCCGAGCACGTCTACGCCCGATGCCACCCTCGTGCGGCCCATTGTGCGTTATCACAATATCCAAAGTGCCTGTCCGCGTCCCGTCACGGTGGATGGCTTCACCCCGTGTCCAGACCGGCTCGCTCGCAACGCACGCACTTACCAGATCACTCTCGCCAACGGCGCCACCCAAACCTTCACCACCGACGATCCTGGACGATTGCTGCTCACCGGCCAGATCGCAGACCTAGGTGTGTTGGACAGCACCAATCTGTATGGAATCCGCAAGACCGCACCGTACTTCCACAACAACTCCGCGGCCACGCTGGAGGAAGTGGTTGACCACTACGTCGCTTTATTCAAACGCGCGGCCCGGCTGAATCCACCGCCCAACCTGCCTCCGATCATCTCGTCAAACGGCGTAGACCTTGATCGCGGATTCATAAACGGCGACGAGCGTGAGGCGTTGCTGGCATATCTGCGAAAGCTGTAGCAACTCGGAGACTCCCATCCTGGTCGCAATAATGAGCGACTGGGGTGGGGTACTCCTAAGTGGCCGAGCACCTCAAAGCGGCGGATCGGCTTCCGGCGAACTCTGCCCAGCACGGTGCCTCGAATGGTCGCCGGGTCGCTGAACCAGCGCTGTGTGTCCTTCTGCCGCGCGAAAGGCTTGGCTCGCCGTTGACGGGTTTCTACGACGTTCCTCAACCGTGACGGGAACGTTTTATGGCCGAATGGGAATCTGTCCCACGAATGCTAAGCGTACACTGCTTGGTGAGGTAACCTGTGAAAACAAGAGCAGCCCGGCACGTGGTTATAGTGGTGGTGGGAATGGTGTTCGCGCTCTGCAGCGCTTTCTCTCAATTGAATCAATCCAGCGCAGTTCCAAGTTCAGAGACTAATATTAAGCCGCTTCTGTTGGAAAGGAACGAAGGCGAGCTGCGGACTCGCCGCATTCACACAGACGCCAGTACCCCCGCCTCCTCTCAGTTCATGCTGAAGGTCAGCCCGAAAAACAACGGCTCTGAGCATCTAGTAGCGGGCACGGAGGTGCTTCCCCCAGGGGCAACCCTACCGAAGCACAGGCACTTGGTCCAGGATGAAATCGTGCTGATCCACAGCGGAACGGCGCACGTTTGGCTCGGAGACCAGGAGCGTGATCTCCATGCCGGTGGACTTGTGTTTATTCCAGCCAATACATGGATAAGCGCGAAGAACATTGGTACCGAACCGATTAGCCTGACTTTCGTTTTCTCAGCGCCCGGATTCGAGGATACGATGCGATGCAATTCCGTGCTAGCCGGTGAAAGGCCCACTCCGATCACCCCAGAGCAGCAAAAAGACTGCGCCCACCTGGGACATGCCGAAAGCGCGAGCAGGCCAGAAGAGGCCAAGAAATAAAACAGGCAAGCGTCGTTATCCGTGGTGAGTGGCCCGCGCACAACGCGCGTCTAGAGAGCATGTCTTTCTGAATTTGATGACAATGGATCACGCACTAAACAGGTCTGTTGCAAGCGCCCGTTTCAAACGGGGGATAACCCCATGAGTACAAGACGGCAAAAACACTGTGCGATGGGATTAACGGTTTTGTTTCTCTTCGCCTGGTATGGTTTCGCGCAGGTGCCAAGCAAAGAACCATCCAAGACGCAAATCATTCTCCTTGGTACGGGAACCCCCGCGCCAGATCCGGAGCGTTCCGGACCGTCTACCGCCATCGTCGTCAACGGTACTCCATATCTCGTCGACTTTGGCACCGGGGTCGTCAGGCAGGCTGCGGCTGCGCGCAAGAAAGGCGTCCGAGGGCTGGAACCAGTAAACCTCAAGATCGCCTTTCTCACCCACATCCATTCCGATCACACGCTCGGCTTCCCGGACCTGATTCTGACGCCTTGGATTGTGGGAAGGAAGCAACCACTTGAGGTTTACGGCCCTCCAGGAACCAGGGACATGGCGAAGCATATCCTCAAGGCGTACGAGGCTGACATCAAGGTCAGGTCGGAGGTTAAGAGTAAGACTGGGGACAACGAACATTCCAACACTAACGGGTACGAAGTGAACGTGCATGAGATCCTGCCAGGCATCGTTTACAAGGACCAAAACGTGACGGTAACGGCGTTTGCCGTACATCATGGCAAGTGGGCTCATGCGTACGGTTACCGGTTCGAGACTCCAGACCGGACCATCGTGATTTCAGGGGACACCAGTCCAGACGCCGCCATTGTGGATAACTGCCACGGATGTGACGTGCTGATTCATGAAGCTTATACACAAGCTTCGTTCGACATGGTCTCTCCGAAATGGAAGCAATACAGGTTGGCGTATCACACATCCTCGAAAGAGCTAGCCGAGATTGCCAGCAGAGCGAAGCCGGGGTTGCTGATCCTTTACCATCGAGCGAATCCGGGCTGCGATCAAGCACACACCGACGAGTGCCGCCAGGCAGGAAGTGAAGAGCCACTGCTACAAGAGGTTCGTCAAGGCTACAGCGGCAAGGTAGTAGCCGGGCATGATCTTGACATTTACTGATGACAAACGGAGTACACGATATTGCTCGGAATAGGACGCCTATAAACTTGAACTCCTATGATCACGCAGTCAGCGACAGGTACAAGTGACCTCCTTCGGGGTCGGCTTGGGAGAAGTGTAGCGTCGCTGAACATCGATCCGCTCGACCTTTTCAAAGCCCGCTTCCGGGTTGGGCAACCGGAAGTTATTCCTGTCCAGAAGTCGGCATCGGGGAAGTTACCTCACAGGCACCCAGATCTTTGGGGACATTGTTCCAAGCGTGTTCACGCCGGTCCTCGCGAAGCATTCGAAGTCGTTCTCTCTGATCGACTGCATCTCAGTAGGGGTTGATCGGATGCAACGGAACTTCGATCCCATGAGGAAACAGGTGGAAGCCGGGCAGAAAAGCGAACGGTCCGACGTCACAGCGAAGGTGGTCATCTATGAAGCCTTTGTCGAGGGCAGACTGAGGCTCCCAAGCACCTCGCCCGCAGCGTGCATGACCTCTACTTCGAGCCGAAGTACGAGGAATTCCGGCCGCGAACGATCTGGAGTCTTTCGAATGCATTCACATCGGCGTTCAAGGAACTCGAGCCCATCCCGCAGTTTAAGGCGACCGCGAAACTGGGCGAGTTTCTGGAAACGCGGTTCTCAATGTCGTTCTCGGGAAGGGGCGGTATCGGCCGGCCGCCTCTTTTTCGTGGAAGACAGGAGACCATTCACCATGCACCGAGTACGGCATTTATGGTCGGAGAGATCAATGAGCGGAACACGTCATTGATTTCTTTTGGCGCCAGGCGGCTCCTACGGTCCAGCCACCACGTCAAAACTGACAGGAAAGCGGAGGTGAGGTAGTGTACGAAGAGTTCTACTGGAACTTCTGAATCCGCCTTTCTAAGTTTGTGAATTTCGGCCTTGCATTCTCGCCGAATCAGTTCTTGTAGTATCTCCTGCAGCCGCTGTCGGAACAAAGGCCACCCCTGTGTGTGCAACAGGGCGTAGTAGACGTTCCGGTATTCATGGGCGTGCTCAAACATTGCGCCACTAAAGCCGATGGCGACATCATGCCGCTTCGTGGACAATCGTTCTTCTTGTAGAGCAGCGTCCAGTGTGTTGCGAAGATCGTCAGTACCCGAGAGCAACAGTTCATCCTTGCCATCGAAGTGCGCATAGAACGTAGATCGCCCGACATCGGCCCGATCGAGAATTTCCTGGACCGTGAGCGAGTCGTAATTCTTCTCCAGGATGAGCGACATGAGTGCGTTGTGCAGGGATCTGTGCGTGCGGCGGACACGTCGATTCTTGCTTTTCATGTAGTTCCTCCGCTTTTTGCCGGACAATCGGGGCCAAACTGTTCGGTACCGAACAGCCAAACACCATCTGTCCTCGCGACCCTGCGACCGGAGTCGTACTATCATAATCGAACATATGTCCGGTAAGGAATAGATGTTTACATTGGAGGATGCGTGATGATTAGTATGGCTGCAATGAGCAAAGCTCAGCGAAGTTATCTGCCGGCGGCAGGGCGTGATCTGTTTCTGCCCGTATACGACCTCACGGCGAAGGTTCTGGGTGCTGATCGGGCCCGGCAAGTGTTGCTTGATCAAATACATTTTCGAGGGGAAGAACATGTGCTCGATATCGGCTGTGGAACAGGCACATTTGCTGTTTTGCTGAAGCGCCGTCTTCCAGCCGCCCAAATCATTGGCCTCGACCCGGATCCGAAGGCGCTCGCGCGGGCAAAGAGCAAAGCTGAACAGGCGGGAGTGTCGCTGCGCTTCGATCAAGGTTTCGCGGATGCTCTTGAATATCCGGCAGAGACTTTCGATACGGTCTTCTCCTCGTTCATGTTCCACCACCTCCACAGCAACAATAGGGAAAAGACCTTGCGCGAAGTTGTCCGTGTTCTCAAACCTGGCGGGACTTTTTACCTGTTGGATTTCGAAACGTCCGAATCTAGTTCGGGTCACGGTTTCTTCCGTCTATTTCATGCAAACGAACGGATGCGGGACAACTCCGAAAGCCGCATCCTTGCGCTCATGGACGACGCCGGCTTCGCGGACCGCGAGAAGATGGGCACCCGGCCCGTTCTTTTCGGACTTGCTCGTGCCGCGTACTTTCGAGCAGTCGCACCGGCTGTCGGCAGAGGACAGGCGTAGGTACGGACGGAGGCTCGTGTCAGTGAGGGCGGCAACGATTGTCACAGACGGAGATGAGCAGGAAGAAGCTCATCTCCGCCGTAGTGATCAACGATTACCGCTCTTTGTCGTCGGCATCCGCAACTGCACGCCCTTTCTCGAGCAACCTCGTATCTGGATTCTTGTTGGGTCTGGCATTGGCGTTGTTGTCCGATGCGTAGGCTGTCGCCGCATTGTGGACATAGACGAGTTGACCACCCGCATGGCCAACACGCACTGCGGCAACCGCGACGAGCAAGGTTCCAATTACCGTCATGCCGGTCAAGGCTCGAACGGCACCGGGCCTGCGCAGTATCAGAACAAGCGCCGCGGGCAACAAGGTGATGCCCGTTGCCCAAAGGAATTGCTCTGCAAGCTCCTCGTGTGTCTCCAGCGCAGGTTCCGGAACGATCGATTCAACCCTTTTTTCTTCACCTTGGCCGGTCTTCATCGCGAGAAGACCGCCCCCCAGTAGAAGGGCCTGCAGCACTACGATGGCTAGCCATGCGCGCGGCCGAACATGTCCTTTCCAGAGTGCCCACGAGAAGCCGAGGGCAAGAACTGGGAGGACGAACGCCAATCCAAGGGGTATGTGCACAAGGGCCGGATGCAGTGGTACAGATGTCACGGTGATCTCCTTTAGCGAATTTCTATCGCGTTTGCGTACGCGACTGGTCCGACACTACGATTGATGGCACGCGTTGTCATCGAACGTGCGTAAGAAGGGTTGTAACCAGATGAAAACAGACGGGCTTGGATCGGGTGATCGCACGGATGTAGGATCCGGAACTCTGGTCCTTGCGATCGGACTGTTTGCCGTGATTGCCTCTCTCATCGGCTTCGACGTCCTCGCGGACTATCGCTCTGGCACCGAACCACCGCATCTGGTCACCGAGGGAGTTGTCATGGCACTTGCCCTGGTGGGTCTGGCGCTGCTGTGGAGGCAATTCAGATCCGTCCAACGGCGGGCCGAGCAGCTGACAGTCGACCTGGAATCCGCTAGACGCGAAGCACAACGCTTCCGCGAGGAGGCGCATGACGCGCTTCGGGGACTCGGCGAAGCCATAGACCGCCAGTTCACCCGCTGGGCCCTGTCTCCTGCTGAACGCGAGGTCGGTCTCCTGCTGCTCAAGGGGCTTAGCCACAGGGAAATTGCTCAGGTGAGGTCGACCACGGAGACGACCATTCGCCAGCAGGCGCTTGCGCTCTATCGCAAGTCAGGATTGGGAAGCCGTGCAGAGCTATCGGCTTTCTTCTTAGAGGATCTGTTACTGCCCGTCGGCGAGCGGTGAAACGCAAGCGTCTCTGTGACTTTTTGCGCTTTTGCTATTGGTGCCTTGCTTGCTGACTGCGCAAGATGATGCGTGCGATTTCTCCCCGGCTCCACAAGCGCATGCGAGGTCCCCAGGTGCCAGTACCACGACAGACAATGATCGGCATTCCATTCACCTCATATCTGCCCGCCAGAAAAGGGTGCGTAAAGTGGACCAAGTATCTGAAAGGCCAAATCTGGCCTTCATGCGTGTGGCCCGAGAGCATCAGCCCCGCTCCCGAGTGCGCCACTGTCTCTACGTCCCACGGGGTATGCGACACAAATATGGTTGCCGCACCCGCAGGACGGCCTTCGAGCGCCTTTAGGATGAAGTTGCCGGTTTGGTTGCGCCGGCGCCGGCTCGTGAGGTCGTCAATTCCGGCCAAGATCAGGCCCGGCCGCAGCTCGGCCCAGCGATCATGCAGCACGTGAACGCCATTGTCTTCGAGCACGCTAGGGCTGCTTTTGTTTTCTTCATCGAACTCGTGATTGCCAGTGACTCCCCACACTCCAAGAGGAGCACGGAGAGTGCGCAACGAAGACAGCAGTTTGCTTTCTGAAGGATTGTCACCTTCAGCGATGTCACCCGCAAGGACAACTATGTCAGGATGCTCAGCCTGTACCTGCTGGATGCGGGCTTCAAGCCAATCCTTCCCAAGTTGCGCTCCTAAATGAAGATCCGAAACGAGGACGAGCACCGTGCCGTCCATTTCGACTGGCAGTCCCGCCAAACGGACTTCGTAGTTAGCAACCACTGGTTCACGATGACCTTGCACGAGCGCAATAACGGAAAGGAGCACACCGGCAAGAAGGGCCCAACCTCGGATGGCAGGCGCGAACCTTGGCCACAACCAGCCGAACAGGGTCACCAGATCCACCGCCAGCAACGCGACCAGCAGCAGGAACAGAATTCCGATCCAGTTGGCTCCGATGACTTCCAGTATTCGTGCCAGAACGCCCATACGGAAGTGATCGAGAATATGGGCGAGGATGTAGCTCGCCCACAGGAAGCAAGCCACCGCCGCAAGGAGATATCGAGACACGTGCCGGGAAATGACAGGAACAGATCTCGCACGCCAGAAAACGTAAACGTGCATCGCTGTCCATATCAAAAGCGCAACGATCAGAAAGAATCTCATCCGCCTCCCGTGGAGAATGCGCAGTCGCTCGCAGACCGCCGGCCGTCAAGTTCAGCATCGCTCCAGCGGCTTCGTTTCCGATGTGCACGGAGTCACTCGGCTCGGTGACGCGCTCCACAGGATGCGATTCGCGGGCTCGGTGAACTCTCCTGGAGCAGGTCTCGGACATTCACGATGAGCCTAGAATTGAGGTAGGAAGAAGGCAGCCAGGAGGGCAAAGTGAGGTGTCCGGCACTCGTATTCTCCGAATCCTGACGGCAGTCTGTTTGGGTGCGCTGCTGTGCGCGTCGGGCTGGATTACGTTCCGAACCTGGCCGCGGAAGATATCGTTAGGCACAGGGCCATACCCTTCTGTTCATTTTGACCATGGCAACATGGTCGTCCCCTTTCCAACTGAGACTCTGCTCGCGGAAGTCGGAAGGTTTGACGATGAACTTTCCGCCTACCTCTGGTTCGACTATCTGCGGAGCCGTCCAGGCATTGAAGGATCACAAGTTTTGCTCACGGTGGCGGAAAGGGAAGGGGCTCCGCTCTATCGAATTGAGATGGTGCTTCCGAACAATGCTCTGGTTGCGATTCCGTTTCTGGCGCAACTCGAAGCGAAGGCTTTTATTGAGGGCTTCGAGCTTGTGTTCGCAACCAGCCAGGGAGCGGAGCGCAGACGGGAACAGACGAACCTATTTGTTGCAGCCTACAAGAGACCGGTCGAAAAAGAATTCAAGCTCCTGCCTCGAAAGCAGCTATTACGCTCCACGGTACATTTTTTGGTATTCAAGTCGCGGACCGACCCCCGTGTGCGCGGCAGGGATGAATCTCGACCGAGCAGCCTGAGCCACGAGCAGGCGACGGAACTGGCGGCTGACATTGTGGCAGTGGCAGAGTTTTATGATCTGCCTCTCGACGTGTTTCTCGGTATCGGCGCGATGGAAAACAACTATTTAAGCATCCGGGGTGATCTCAATCATGCCGTGTGGAAGAGGAAGGCGGCCAAGGACGACATCATCCTGAAGCGGCGCCGGGGAAGAGTTTTGGTCAGCAACTACTCGATCGGAGTGTGGCAGATTACACGCGAAACGCTGCGCTATGCCCATGCTTTATACCTGACCGACAAGCGCGACTATTCTCAATTGCCGGAAAGGCTCCGGCCACCACCAACATTGGAACTGGACTTGACCAATTCCCATGTATTGACCGCGTACGCGGGGTTGCTCCTCCGGGATCTCCTCGATCACTTCAATGGTGATGTTGACAAAGCAGTAGGAGCTTACAATGGGGGGCCTCGCAATCCCAATCTTCAATATGCCGCCGGAGTTGAAGCCGTGGCGGCGTATGCACGCAATATACTGGAGCGGGTCACAGCCGTGAACGAACAAGCGGCGACAGATACACTCGAGCGCGGGGTCAACACGAAAAAGGAATAGGCGGCATAAATCGGGGTTCGGTCGGGCGACGGGCCCGAATGGCATCGAATCCAAGTCACAGCAAAGATAGTGTTCGCATAAGCCGCCTGGCACGCAGTCCACACGGAGTTATGGCAACGGAAGGAAGTACGGGGGCCCCATGAAGACGCCACTGCCCAGCAGCCAGATTCTTCTGAAGAGCGTTCTTTTCGCCACGGATTTCTCGGCGGCCTCCATGCGGGCCTTGCCTTATGCCACCGACACGGCGACGCAATACGGAGCTAGGCTATACGTCGCTCACGTGGTGCCGATAGAGTCCTATCTCCTGGGCGATTCGCAGGCGGTGGAACGCTTGCGACTGGCTCGGCAAGAAGCTGAATCGAGTTTGGCCAACATTGTGCGGTCCCCGTCCGTAGCCCGCATTTCCGGAACACCATTACTCGACAACGGCGATGTATGGGCGGTGCTGAGAGGGTTTATCGAACAGTACTCGGTGGATCTGTTGGTCGTCGGCACGACTGGGCGCACCGGGCTGGGAAAAGTTTTGCTTGGGTCGGTCGCAGAAGAGGCTATTCGTGAATCGCCTTGTCCGGTCTTGGCTGTGGGTCCGAGAACGCCTGATGAAGCAGTGACCAGAGTGCAGAAGATCCTGTATGCGTCCGATCTCTCGGGAGACTCGTTGCTAGGGGCGCCATACGCGTTTTCTTGTGCGGAAAGATTCCACGCTCGTCTCACGCTGCTGCACGTGATGGCGAGCCTCCCCGAGTCGCCCTACCTAGACGCGCAGATGGCAAGAGTCCGATTGGGCGAGATCGTCTCGCTTTATTCCCCACTCGCGACAGCACCGGATCTTCTGGTCGAGGTCGGATCGCCGGCAAATGTGATCTTGAAAGTTGCCGCCGACCTCGAGGCGGACCTGATCGTGATTGGAGCACGCGGAGCCGGCGCTGTTGCACGCCTGGCTTCTCACTTCGGGTCGATTGCACACAAGGTTGTCTCGCATGCACATTGCCCGGTGCTCACGGTCGGCGGATCCAGGGCTGAGTCGGCTGGTAGGCTACCGACAGCAACGGATGCCACGCCGATTGGACGATGAGTAGGACTGCCACTCGACAAGTCACAATGAGATTCCATTGAGAAGATACCTGAACTCGGTCGCTTTGATTTTTGGCGCCACACTCTTCTGTCTCGGGCGCACTCCCGGTCCCGAGGAGTTTCTTCGCGCGCAAATGCACCTCTCGCCCAACCAGATTGCCGACATCCAAAACGGCAAAGCGGTGGCAACAATTCTTTCGTCTCCTAATCCATCTGACATCTTTGTATTCGGAGCCGTGTACGTCCGCACCAAGCCTGTCGCCTACCTTCAGTTAATGAGGGATGTCAACCGATTCAACAAACTGTCCGGGTATCTGGGTGCAGGAGAGTTCAGCAAGTCTCCAACGATGGAGGACATGGCCGGACTCTCCCTTGACCATGACGACATTAAGGATCTTAAGAACTGTAGGCCCGGTAACTGCGAAGTGCAGCTTCCAGAGGAGTCCATGGAAGCCGCCCGGGCTTCGGTCAACTGGAACTCGCCCGACGTAGCCGAACAGGTGAACGATCTCGCCAAGCGCAGGATCATCCGCCTCCTGGAGGATTACCAGTACAACGGTGATCGCGCTCTCGGAACCTACCGGGACAAGCGAGATCCATTGCCGGTTGCGGAACAGTTCAGATCCCTTCTGGGTCGCGTTGAATTGTTTCCCCAGTATCTCCCTGAACTGAATCGATACCTGTTGGACTACCCAGATTCGATGCCGGACGGAACACAGGACTTCTTTTATTGGGAAAAAGTTAATTTTGGCCTAAAGGCTACCATACGACTCAACCATGGTGTGATCTATCGTGCTCCCGGCCTCGAACGCCGGGTGTATGTGCTTGCGATTAAGCAACTGTACGCCACGCACTATTTTCAAGCCGCGCTTGATCTGGGCAATCGAGAGGCGACCATAGAGAAGGAGATTCATGCGGAGCTCGTCGCTGAATCTTCGCCGGCCGCTGGCTTTGACAGCTATTGGCATTCACAACGCAGCCAAAAGGTTGGCGAGCAGTTCGGTTTCACGGAAGACGCGTGGAAAGTTGTGCAGCTGGGCAACTTCTCACCTGATTGTTTTGGTCCTGTCGCGGAGTACGCATCCAGAAATCTAAAGAGCGAGGAACTGCAGGCGGTAAACGAATACATCTCGAATAATCCGCAAGTGCGCGGCGCCGCGATCTACCTCCATTTCGACAACCTCATTGGTGATTTTCAACATAACTCCGATTTCGATTACCTTTTCAGCCATCTGCTGCAGAATGCGCAGCATGCCCTCGCTGATTACAATCGGCTTCACGCGGATGAGCGCCTACGCAGGGTCTTGACACTAATTACGCTCGGCGCTTCGCTACACGCAGTGCAGGATTTCTACAGTCACTCCGATTGGATTCACAACGACTTCAACGAAACCGATGTCAAGATGGTCAGGTTGCCCTCCGGCGAGCTTCGCGCGCCCACATGGTTTGAGTTCCGCAGCCGGCACGATCAGCCGGACAAATGGCCGTTTCAGGTTCGGTCCGGTATTTACCCGCCCACCTCAGGTGCGCTAAACACGCGCACTCACATGAACCACGACAATTCTCGCTTGATGTTTACGGAATACGAGAACCCTGGGCAGCCGCTAAGACCACAAGCGGAGTATCACAACGCTGGCCCGGTCCCTGCGCGTGGCGACGATGCCTCAGACCTCGCGCACCAGCAGCGCGGTAATCACAGCGATGGCAGCCAATGTCGAGTGGGTCAAGAAGATTGAAGAAAATGCCGATGCGAAGAAGGCCATCGAGTCAGCTAAAGGCTGGAGTTTGAAGTTGCACGATCCTCACCTTTCCAAGGAATTGAAAGCGGGCGAGATTACCCAAATGGCACTCTCCTGCGCCGTTGGAAAATGGGATGGCGATAATCCTCCGAGCGAGCGCGGCGCCCTCTGCCGTTCAGTCTTAGACCGCAGAATGAATTCCGTCGGTGGAATGACCGGCTCGCAGCTTTGGTCCGACATTATCGGCCTCGCCACGAATCTTCTCACACCTTTTGCCCTCAAGTTCACGGGTCTGTTCTGGGAGGTTCACGGGCAGTACCACATTTTGGAGCGCCTGGTGCAAGACATTGGCTCCAACTCTGGACACTACGCCTTCAGCAAGAAATGAGTACGAATGCTTCGTTGCCGGAGACACGAGGGATTCCCTGTGCACCCTGACGATGCGTGAGGCGCGGTTTTGTGAGTGCGGAAAAGCCGGTGTAGACTGCGTCTATGGCTGCGAAAAAGAAAACCAAAAAGAAGCAGACGAGATCAAGAAGAACCGCCGACAAGAAGGTGGCGCCGACGAAGAAGCTGGCTAGGAAGGGGAGAACTTCTAAGAAGTTGACTAAGAAGAAGCCTGCTCCGAAAAGGGTGCCGGTGAAAACGAAGGCCGTCGGCAAGGAGGCGATCGGTGGGAAGACGGTTCGCGCGCTTAAGAAACGGGTTCGGGAGAAAAGCCAGAGCGTGGATACGGTGGCGTTGTCACCGGAGAAACCGGTAGCGCGCTCGGGTCGGCAATCGGGAGATTTGCAGGGATTGTCCAGCGTCGAGAGTGCAGATTCGGAGAGTGTCGGCGATTTGCTGGAGGAAGGAAACGCGTTTGAAGCCGACGTAGTCACGGGCGTGGAAGCCGCCGGCAGCTCTGATCAGAAGGAAGTTCGCACGCATGAGGTGCCGGAGGATGACGTGCCCGGCGAATATCTGGATAAAGACTAGTCGATTAGCGAAGGAAAGACGAAAATCTGCCAAAAAAGGCAGAGGCCAAAACTCGGGGGCAACTCGGGGGCAACAAGCGCCGAACGGGCGTTTTTTAGGGGTCTGTACGTTATCTAAGATATTGAAAACACAGGGACGGTAAACCCGGAAACGGACTGTCACGGCAGAGGCCGCGGGTTCGAGTCCCGTCGTCCCCGCCATTCCTTTCAATGGTTTACAGGATGCCCCTCGCGGGCATTTTCTGTTTCCCCACAAATTCGGCGGCCACTCTAGTTCGGACGACAGTTCTCGAGTCGTCAACGGATCACGATCCTGCCGCTGACAGTGTGCACCTCAATGCGCGTTCCACTGCCATTGACCTTCTGGTGGAAGTGACGGGCATCAGAGTCCAGCCTTGCGAGGTCGTCACGATCGACGTACGGCGACTGCGACAGATCGTCTGAAAGTTTGTGCTGACGCCTCAAACTCGTCAACGCGAGAACCCGGGACTTCGATGCGCCCGTCGTTTCCCCGCCCAGTCCAACCACACTCCGATTAGCACCAGGGCTCCGCAGCCGCCGACGATTTTGAAAACGGCGAGCGGCTTGTTCGGTTCGTCGGGTGGCGGCAGTACGGAGAGTGCGATGGTCAGCGCCGTGGTGGTGAATCCAAGGATCGAGAGCGCGTAAGCCGCTGGTCTCCCTCCGGGCACGCGAATCACGCCTGATCCGGCGGGCTCGCGTTGCAACTGGAACATCGGGATGAAGTATGTGATCACCCCCATACTGAGGAGCGTCATAGGCGCCTTTCACGCTCGTCCCAGCCTGTCCGAGGAAGATGAACACCGCGCCCGATCAACGTTTGAGTCAGCAACGCGCCCCACGGCGTTCCGCAGCGCGGATGCAGCGCGCCAAACGACGGCGGCAGATAACGATCGATGCCGGCGACAAAAGGCAGCCGGGCACAAGCCGCCAGATACCGCCGAGGCCCCGTTGTTGCTCAGTGCGATGAGAAATGCGGCGAGTGGAAGTACGCCTGGTACTCGGACGCGGCCCACAGTTTTTGCAATGGCCTGCACCAGCCCTTGCAGACTGTTGATTTCGCGAAATCCCATGACCCGCTTGGGGCGGTTCGGGTCCTCGGCTTCGGCGATGGAAAGTCCGGGTCCGACTACGGAAATCGGTGATGGCTCTGGGTCGTTCACTCGCGGCTACCGTGGAGTTGAGCGGTAAGGATTAACAGAGAGTTGGGGGAAACGGCAAGGCGAATCTCAGTTGCCCGCGCTCGTCGCGCGGCTGCTTCGCTTCCAGAACAGATACCATGGAACGCCGATCAGGACGATGATTGCGCTCCCCAACGCTTCGGTTGGCCTTCGGATAACTGTGTTGAGGATCCAGACGATGGCAACCAGAACGTAGATCGCGGGTAGCCATGGGTATCCAGTACAACGATAGGGGCGGGGGGCGTCCGGCCGCTTCCAGCGCAACACGAACAGGCCGACAACGGTCAGCGTGTAAGAGAACATCATGCCAAAGATGACGTAAGTGTAAAGCCAGTCGTAGCGTCCGCTCACGGTCAGCAGCGCGGCCCAGAGGCCCTGGCCGATCAGGCTGAAGGCGGGCGTGCGCCACTTGGGATGGATGATGGCCATGCGCTTGAAGAAAACACCATCCTGCGCCATGGCGAGATAGACGCGTGCGCCGGAGAGCGTGCAGGTCGCGGCGGCGCTGAAGCAGGAGAGCGCGATCATGGCCGACAGCCACACTGCGGCGCCCGGTGAGAACAGTGCGGACGCAGCGGCGTGTGCAATGGTCTCGTATTTCGACACCTCGCTCAGCGGCAGGGCGTAGACGTACGTCATGTTCATCGCGAGATAGATTGCACCCACCGCCAGCACACCGAAAACCATGGCAAGCGGGACATTGCGGCGGGGTTCCTTTACCTCGCCGGCGACCCAGGTGATGTACACCCATCCGTCGTAAGCCCAGAAGACCGCAATCAAGCCCACGCCCAGCGCGGAAACTAACTGTCCGGGGCTCAGGCCCATGTTCAATCCGCCGGGCGCCTGCGCGCTGAAATTCGACCAGTGTCCTTTTCCTATGGCGAAGCCCAGGACGACAAACGCCGCCATGGCAGTGAACTTGGTCCAAGTGGAGACATTCTGTAGCAGTGCACCCCAGCGCAGCCCGAAAACGTTGACCAAGGTGAGAATGACGATCAGCGCGAGTCCGACGGCGTGCGCTCGTGTGAAAACGATCGTGAATATAGGCCAGAGAACGTGACCATGCGCCAGCATTGGATACGGCAGGTTGATGTTTGCAAGGACGTGCTCCTGAGAAATTGCCGGAACGATTCTCCCCATGTAGGCGGCGGACGCAACCGACAGAGCAGCGATGGTGCCCCCGTTAGCCACCGCGAACAGCATCCAGCCATACAGAAACGCAATCAGGTCGCCGTAGGCTTCGCGCAGGTAGACGTATTGTCCGCCCGAGTCGGGGAACATCGAGCCCAGTTCCGCAAACGCGACGCAGGCGCACAGTGAGATCAGCCCACCGAGGACCCATACCAGGAAGAACAGTTTGGGATTGGGCAAGGGGCCGGCGATATCTTTTGCGGTCAGAAAAATCGAGGAGCCGATGATGCCGCTCACCAGCAGCAGCACGGAGTCCAGCAGGCTGAGTCCGCGCACGAGGCTGGGCTGCGGTTTCGTGCGGTCGGTGGTCGGGGCCGGAGCCTCGGGAGCCGGGTTCATGCGTTGAGTCGTTGATCGTCCATGTAGTGGTTCAGCCCGTTGTTTTTTCAGCCCATGGCCAGTTCGTCAGGAGATTCGAGCGGTGTTCCGCAACGTCGGCAGATAACGGCCGAACAGTCGCCGCACGTCAGAGGGTCAGTGACTTCTACGGAGCACACCGGGCAGTAGAGCACCTCGGGTCCTTTCTGGACAATCGGGGGTGTCGGCTGGCTGGGATCCATGCGGACGAAACTTTAGCACACTGGCTTGGGGTCGGACTCAACTTTTGATGGCTGTCTGCCGATACCTTATCAAGAGGGCGCTCCATCTTATGAAACGTGTGTTGATTGTGGTCGTGATGTTCACGGCGGTTCTAAGCGCGAAGGATGTTTCGCGCAACCATCTCGGAGTACTGTTGCGCATGGAGTCGGTACCCTGCGGCACAGTGGAGGGAAGTGGCTTCAGCAAGGCACTGCTGGGAGCACCCGCGCCGCTTCCGGTGCAGGATGATCGGCTCTGCCAGGAATACGTTCTGCGCTCGGAGGGACTCTACTACCGAATCCGGTCACGAGATCGCAAGCACCCGGTTCTGTTGCCGATCGGCGAGCAGGCACAATTCCGTTTGCACCGGGATCGCATGCTGCTTCAGGTGGAGGATTTCGACTCCAAGGCATATGAATTCTCAGTGCTGGCGATTGTGCCGGAGAATCACGGGGATCGTTTGCGGCGGCAGCCGGTTGAGAACAAAGACTCGTCTGACGCGTTGCAGGAGACTCTGCAGTAACCGCGCCAGGGATCAGTCTTCCCGCTTCCGCAGGATGACGTCGCCTTCGCTCGGCGGCAGGGAAAATGGGAACTCCCAGACCTTGTCTTTCATCCACACGCTGAGCATGAAATCCTCGTGGCTTTTCCACGGGCCGATCCACTTATTGCTGGTTGAAAAGAAGACCCAACCATGGACTTCGGGATTCCCCGGCGTCAGGGTGGCGGGCTGAAGGCTCTGGGTACTGAGAAACTCGATGAATTCGGCAGCTTCCTTTTGGTACTCTCTCAGAGAAGCAGTTTTCTCTTCGGTTGTTTCAGGATTCTTCTTGATCTTGCGCTCCGTCTCGAACACCAGCGTGTCCACATCGTTCTGCAACCGGGTGGAGAACTGGGTTGGATCGAGAAAGCCCTCACGGACTTCGTGATGACGCAGGAAATCCATGCGCAGATCCGCGGGAAATTCAAACTTGCCCTTCCCCGTGTAAGTCACACTCATATACACGCCCAGAACGTGATAGAACCTTCGCCGGCTTTTTGACAGTTCCTGGGAATCCACCAGCAGGGTCAAATCCAGGTCATCGCCGATCATCCTCCAGCGGTAGCGACCGTCGTCACCGCGCTGAAATTCGCACCTGGGAGCGCCGGCCGTCCAGCGCACGGCGGGCAGCGTTTTCTTGCTTGCGTGGCCCGGCACCACCGTCAGAATCACGCTGAAAGCCAGAGCCAGATTCCTGCAGAGAGTGCGGGCACATGACATTGGAGCGAGTGTATCGCTTCTTCTCGAAAAGCGAACAGGGTAAATGGCCCCCCGGAGACAGGGAGTGCTCTTCTTAGCTGGAAAACGGAGGAATCCGCCTCCGGCGGCGCTGGCGGGGTGGCCTCCGGCTTGGCGGAGGTGTTGAGCCAGAAGCGCTGCTGCGTTCTGCGGATGTGCGGCATGATCGCTGGAGTGCCGATCGGAGGCGTGGTGATGTGCGATTGGGTCCAATCCACGTTGCCGAAAATAAACGGCGACATGATCGTCGGAGAGGTATTGTTGGAGCTGAAGTCGTACGGAGAGGGACGCGTGGAATGGCAATTGCGGCACGAGCGCGCGATCACTCCGGAGTAAACATTCGCCGGAACCGTCTGACCTCGGGGCGGATCCGCTGCCCAGCCGCTGGCGACGAAATTGGTGTTCTGCGTGCCCGTGAGAGTCGCACCATTCTGGTTGAACGCTTGGCCGTACCAACCCTCGACCAATTCGATCAGCGTTAACAACAGGTTGTTGTTGTAATCCGGATTCTTAGTTTGGATGTTCAAGACGCTCTGGTTGAGCTGCCGGAAAGTATCTTGCTGAGCGTCCCGCGTGAACTGCGGGTTGGAAGAATACTGCAAGGCGTCCAGATCAAAGGGCAGGAAGTGCGCGTGCACGTTCCCACCGGGGTTGGGATAGGGTTGCCCCGGGCTGACGTTGGCCGGGTTCTTGCCTCCATGGCAGACAATACAAAGGCCGGGCAAGTATTTAGCACCGCCTCCGTCCAGATCTGCTTTGTTAACGCGGGGATTGTCGAGTTGCCCGGTAGCCGGGTTCACGACCTGCTGACCGCGGTCATAGATGTAGAACTTGGTGAAGGTGTTGCCGGTGGTTGCGTCCGGCTGGAATTCCATGGCGACGGCGGCGATCGGATTGACATCGTTGACCGCGTCGTCGACCGTTCTGTGGTTGGTCACCACCCAGGCGGTGCCGTCTTTCGAAACAATCATGCGCCGTCCAAAACCAAGGTCGATGGCGTTGAAGTATCCCGCCAAGGTATAGGTGGTGGGATCGCCCAGATTGATGCCATTCCGCGTGAGCCAGTCTCCGAAGAAAATCTTCTGGTTGCCCGGATCGATAGCCTGGTAGTAGGCATCCGCCGTAGTCGAATCCGTCACATTGCTGAGAACGCCGTCGGCGCCGTAGGTGAGAAAGTCGTTCGGTTGCGCGGATGGATCGGTTAGTGCGAGAACGGGCCCGATGGCCAGTGTCGGATCCATGAGTGCGTTCGGATTCAGGTTCACGGTCACTCGGACAATGCGCTGTGTGGTGCCGGTTGCAGTCGAAGCAGTGAAGCGGAGCAGGTATTGTCCGGCGGTGTTGAAAATGGCGTCGGTGATCGGGCTGGTGGGAGCGCTGAACGAGACTTCTCCAACTCCGGTCACCAGGCCGCCCTGATGAAACCACTGAGAAGAGAAGGTGGCCGTGCTCGAAATCTTGCCCTTGAGATGGATATGGTTGGGCGCGGTAATCACAAAGTCATTGGGCGCCACCTTCGTGAAGCTACCGGATGGAACAACGTTCGCGGCGGGAACTCCAACGATTTGCAGGTTGATGTAGTCCGGAGAGTTCAGGCTGGAGAAATCGCCACCTCCGATCAGGCTTCCGGTGATGCCGAGAGGCACGGTTGTGCCGCTCGGGAGCGAGCCCAGGCCAAGCGCCTGGACTACCGCGGGGAGGCTGAATTGCAGGAGCAGGTCCGTCCCGTTATTCGTAACGCTAGTGCAATTTCCCAGCACGTCTTCGACCGCGAGACCGCTCAGAACGAGGGACTTCGTGAGCTTGGGAAGAGGAGCGATGCTACCGATCGACGCGGTACCGGCCAGCTGCGCGCCGAGTGTCCCGAAGCCATCCACCACATGAAGTCGGATCGTGGTCAAATCCACGTTCGCCACGTTGAACGTGCTACTGCCCAGAATGGCTACCTTCAGGTGGCCCGTCGTGGCCAGGGGGTTGACAGCATTCTTACAGACTCCGGGCTTGACGTCGATCTGCACGGCCGTTGTGGCCGAGGCCCCAACCGTCAACACAGACACGATCGCGAGCGTAAGGATGCGCCTTACGATGTTGACACAACTCGGGTGAGACATTTTCTCCTCCTGTGGAGCTTGTCAGAACAGTTGACTGCCTTTTAAATGCAACGACGGTAGGGAAGGGGCTGGAAGAGAGGACTTAGCTCGCCCCCCACGGCCCCGCAGATTCCCCCCTTACTCGTACATGCGTAGTTCTAGAGCGATTTGGCTCACTCAGATCAAGTATTCTTGGCGGGAGTCCCACGTACCCACCCCGGCGAAAATCGTTGCATCTTACCACTCCAGGTCAAGCGTTTCTACCAGCTCTGGCGGAAGGTGTGCTGTGCGTCGGAAATCGTGCACCAGTAAGTCTGTCCTCCCTCCGGCCCTCTAGCAGGCACTCCGCCTCCGCAAGCTTGCGGAAATGCGTTGAGCGGGAACGACAGAGAAGAGCGGATATGGTAAAACATGGAAGGATGGTAAAAGGTGAGCAGATGCAAGCCGGAACGGCAAAGATGATAGGGTACGGAAGCCGGAAAAGCGTGCAAAAGTCGCCTGAGTCGTCACCCGGAGTGCTCTTCTAAGATTAAGTATAGAATGGAGTTATCCCGGGAATGGGAGTAGGTGAGGGCGCGTAGCTCAGGTGGTAGAGCAACGCCCTTTTAAGGCGTGGGTCGCAGGTTCGAATCCTGCCGCGCTCACCAACTTTGGCCCATGTCAGGCGCGCATTATGGAGCAGCTAGCGCGCCGGCGTGCTGGCATGTCGTCCTGCCGTTGCATCCACGATGAACCGACCACTCTGCGCAGTTCTGATCTGCTTCTTGTGCTCCATTTTGTTGCTCGCTTCAGCGCATCAGGATCAGGCCGCGGTTCTCGGAGCATGGGAGGGCGAATCGAAGTGCACCATTCCCACTTCCCCCTGCCATGATGAACACGTCATTTATCACATCGCGGCCGACGACCGCGTGCCGGGGAGGCTGTCGTTGGACGCATACAAGGTCGTGGACGGCCAGCAAGAGTTGATGGGGACACTTGGGTGCCAATACCGCTCGCGCGAAGCAGTGCTCACCTGCTCCGGAAATAGCGTGAAGGAAGACCACTGGGAATTCAAAGTTTCCGGAGACAGCATGACGGGCACTTTGACTATCGGAGATGTGAAGACTTTGTACCGAAGAATAAGTGTTCGCAGGAAGTAGGAACCGCCGGACGAATGGGTGGGCTCTGGGCGACGACTCTTTTCAAATGCAAATTGCAGAGTTAGATGGGACGGCCAAGATCTCCTGCCAGGCCGTTCTGTTCGACATGGATGGCGTTCTCATCGACTCGACTCCAGCGGTCGCCCGGGTGTGGCATCGGTGGGCTCTTGAACATGGCCTCGATCCCGAAACCGTGGTGCGCATGGCCCACGGACGTCCGAGTAGAACCACCATCCGTGACCTCTTGCCGGACTCCGATATTGATGCCGAGGATCGGGAGGTCGAGCGCAGAGAAATGAAAGACATCGAGGGCGTGGTTCTTCTGCCGGGCGCTCAACGGCTGCTCAACAGCCTGCCGCTGGAACGCTGGACCATCGCAACGTCCTGCACGCGGCCCCTGGCCGAGGTGCGTTTGCGGGCCGCGGGCCTGCCGATCCCGAAGAAGTTGATCACGTCCAGCGACGTGAAGAACGGCAAGCCGCATCCCGAGCCCTATCAGAAAGCAGCCGCGATCCTCGGGTTTGCCGCTTCCGATTGCATCGTAGTTGAAGATGCGCCGGCCGGAGTTCGCGCAGGAAAAGCGGCCGGCGCGAGAGTGATCGGATTTCCCACCACTATGGACCTCCGCGAACTGGAGAGCGCTGGCGCCGATTGGATCGTGCCGAATTGCGCCGCCATTACCCTGCACAATGGTGATGGAGGATTGTTTCTGACCTTGGCACTTTAAGATCTTGCGTTCCTTTTTCAGACAGTCATTTGCGCGCGCCCGTCTACTCAACTAAAATCCTCAGTTCCTCAGAAGTTGCCCGCGAAGACGGCCCGGCGTTCGGGTGCTTTTTCGACGGGTGATTCCGATAAGGCAGGGCCTCGTGATTATCGGTGTTCCGAAGGAAAGTTATCCGGGCGAGCGGCGGGTTGCGCTGGTGCCGGCCGTTCTCCCAACGCTTACCAAAGCTGGTTTCGAAGTGCATGTACAGTCCGGAGCCGGGATCGAAGCCGGATACCCCGATGCCCACTACACCGACAAAGGGGCGAAGATTGTCGCCGACCGCGCGGCGGTATTCGGCGCGGCTGACATTATCGTTCAGATCCTTTGCTATGGTTCGAACGATTTGACGGGCAAGCAAGACGTCCCCCTCTTCCGGCGCGATCAGATCCTGATTGGATTTCTGCGCCCGTTCGGGGCGGCGGAAGTAGTGCAGGAGATCGCGCGCGCGGGGGTCACGTCTTTTTCCGTTGAACTGATGCCGCGCACCACGCGCGCCCAGAGCATGGATGCGCTCTCCTCCATGGGCACGGTCTGCGGGTACAAAGCCGTGTTGATCGCCGCGGATTCTCACCCGCGTTTCTTTCCGATGCTCACCACCGCCGCGGGCACGATCACTCCGGCGCGTGTGTTTGTGATCGGGGCCGGGGTGGCGGGTTTGCAGGCGATTGCGACCGCGCGCCGGTTGGGCGCGGTGATTTCCGCGTACGATCTGCGTCCGGCTGCCAAGGAACAGGTGCAGAGCCTGGGCGGGCGCTTCGTCGAGCTTCCCATCGAAGCGAAAGACGCGCAGGACGCCAGTGGCTATGCCCGGGCGCAGGACGAGGATTTCTACCGCCGGCAGCGGGAGTTGTTGGGAAAGGTCGTGCAGGAGAGCGATGTGGTGATCACCGCCGCCGTGATTCCGGGCAAGAAATCTCCGGTTCTGGTAACCGAGGACATGGTGAAGGGCATGGCGCCGGGTTCGGTGATCCTTGATCTGGCGGCTGAGCGCGGCGGCAACTGCGAAATTACCGAACGAGGGAAGACCGTCGTTAAACACGGCGTGACCATCATTGGAGCGATCAACGTCGCCACCGGAGTGCCCTACCACGCCAGTCAGATGTATGCGCGTAACATTACTGCATTCCTTACGCATCTGATCAAAGACCAGAAACTGAACCTGAATATGGAAGACGAGATCGTGCGCGAGACACTACTGACGCGGGGCGGCGAGATCGTTCATCCCCGTGTGCGCGAGTTCTTTGCCTTGCCGGCGCTGGTGGCGAAAAGCTGACCGGGGCTGCCGGCTGGAGGAGAGATGAATAGTTCGAGCCTGATTAACGCACTCTTTATTTTTGTGCTGGCGGGGTTCATCGGATTTGAAGTGATCCGGCGAGTCTCTCCCCTGCTGCACACACCGTTGATGTCGCTCACCAACGCGTTGGACGCAATCGCGGTGGTGGGCGCGATCGTCCTGGTGGGCGAGCACAAATCCTCGCTCTCCGCCATCTTCGGATTCATTGCCGTGGTGGCTGCTACCAGCAATATCGTCGGCGGCTTTCTCATTACGGACCGCATGTTGAAGATGTTCAAATCGAGCCGTCCAGCGGCCAAGCCATGACCCCAGAATTCGCAGGAAGCCAAGTGGTGATCGAACTTCTTTATCTGATTGCGAGCGTGCTTTTCATCCTCTCGCTGCGCTGGATGAGTTCGCCGGCCACGGCTCGCCACGGCATCTGGGCGGGCGAAGTGGGTATGCTGCTGGCCATCTGCGGCACCCTCTTGCACCACGGGATCGTAGACTATCGGTTGATTGCCATCGCGCTCGTGCTGGGCACGATCATCGGCGTGCCGCTCGGACGCGTCGCCATGACCGCCGTCCCCCAGCGAACGGCCCTGAGCCACGCGTTTGGCGCTCTGTGCGTGACGCTGGTCGGCTCGGCCGAGTTCTATCTGCGGTCGCCCGATATTTCCCGATTCATGATGTCGGTGCTCTCCCTCGAAGTCATCTTGGGCGGTCTGACAGTTACAGGCAGCTTGATGGCAGCAGGGAAGTTGCAGGAGATCCTGCCGCAGCGGCCGCTGACGTACAAGGGGCAGAACTTCGTCAATTTTCTGTTGCTTGCGGTCGCGCTCGCGCTCGCCGTGTCCCTGGTGCTGCATCCGGGAGCGCGTACGCTGTTTCCGTTCATGATTCTGGTTGCGTTGTCGTTCGGAGTGTTGTTGATCATCCCGATCGGCGGCGCGGACATGCCGACGGTCATCTCGCTGCTGAACGCCTACGCTGGGCTCTCGGCAGCGGCCATGGGCTTCGTTCTCGACAGCAAGTTGCTGATTATTGCGGGCGCGCTCGATGGGTCTTCAGGTCTGATCCTCTCGATCATCATGTCGAAAGCCATGAACCGATCGTTTACGAATGTGCTGTTCGGGGCGTTCGGTCAGGTACAGGCTGCAGCGGCCGCGGGACAGGAAGCTCGGCCCGTACGCAGTGCAACACCGGAAGAAGCCGCCGCCATTCTTTCCGCCGCGAACCGGGTCATCGTCGTCCCGGGATACGGCATGGCAGTCGCGCAGGCGCAACACAAAGTGCGTGAACTGTACGATGGTTTAAGCAAGCGTGGCGTCGATGTCCGTTTTGCCATTCACCCGGTCGCCGGCCGCATGCCGGGCCACATGAATGTGCTGCTCGCGGAAGCGGATATCCCCTACGATCGCCTGATCGAAATGGATGAGATCAACGGCGATTTCCCTCAGACCGACGTTGCCCTCGTGATCGGCGCCAATGATGTCACGAATCCGGCAGCCCGCACAGACACTACCAGCCCGATCTATGGCATGCCCATCCTCGACGTGGATAAATCCCATACCGTAATGGTGATCAAGCGAAGCATGAACCCCGGTTTCGCGGGCATTGATAACCCGCTCTACTATCTCGATAACACGCTCATGCTCTTCGGCGATGCCAAAGTTTTTGTGGGGAGTATCGTGCGGGAACTGAGTGGGGGACACACCTAAATAGGCATTGGAAGGTAGCCTGCCTTGCGGCAGACATAAAGTTCGGCGGGCTTCAGCCTGGCAGGGGGAAGATTGCGCAAGCCGCAGCCCGCCTTCTGATCAGGCGGCTTTCTTCATTTGCCGCATCTTGGCCCAACGTGCTTTCTGCGCAAGAGAAATTCTCCTGCGGCCTGCAGCGGAGAGAACGCGCTTCGCCCGGCGTTGCCCACCGGTATAAGACGCGCCCTGGCCTCGGGTAAGCTTTTCCAGCACGGCAATCGCTTCCCCAAGTTTCTGCACTTCGTTTTGCGCTTCCCGGCGTTCCTCGCGGAGCCGCGACAGCGCCTTAGCGATGTTTGTCATCAAATACCCCCTCGGGTAACTACCGCCGGTAATTGTATTACTTAGATTAGTTCTCTGCCAGTTTTATTGCTGCGGACCAAAAATAGGTTGGCAGCTAAGATGACCAGGGGATAAGGTGAAGTCAGGCCAGAGCCCCAGCCCGGAGCCAACCGGAGGCCGGACGATCCAAAAAGAAACAGGCCTTATACGGGAGAAAGAGAGATTGCGGCTAACGCTGGTGACGACCAACCGAAATCGCGGCTTCTGCGGCGTGGTCACCGGCGCGCGGCACCGAGAGCCTGACGCTTTCGACTCGCACTCGAAGAATCGTCCATGACAAAGGCCCTGCCGCAGGCTGGCGAATTCGCAGCCTGCGGCAGGGCCTTCGGCCGCTGGTTGACGGAACGAATCAAGACGCCCGCACGGTTAGTCGGTCGAGACCTTCCAGCCGTAGTAGTTCTTCACCAGCGCCACCGAGACTTTGGTCGGGCCCGCGTGATAGAAGGTCGCGCCGTACTTGTCGATCAGCGTGGAGCGGTCCCAGGTGCTGAACTTTTTCACCGCTGGTCCCGCTGCATCGAATAGGTCGCCGGCCTTGGTCGGCTCCCATTTCCAGGAATACTCAACCACCGCTCTGTTTGGCGCCAGCATCGTGATCTTGCCGATTTCCAGTAGCTTTCTTTGCCCGAGGGGCACGGCGTAATCGTCATTCCCGTCCTTGTCCTTGGACTGTTTGACGCCGGCGATCTCAGCCAGGAATGCCTGGCCCTGGGGCGTCAGGGAAACTGGCGTCTTCGAGGCGGACTCCTTGCCGATCTTGAGGTAGCCCTCGTTTTCCAGCAGGCGATAATTCGGCTCACGCAGCTTGTCGCTCACGCTCGTGTTGATCTTTCCAGTCTGGAAATGCAGCACCGCCGGCTTCTGGCCCTCCAGCAGCGCCAGTACGACCGGCGTAGCCTCGGCCGTGCTCAGCACCTTCCTGCTCTCCGCTACGAAATACAGCGCGACGCCCACAATGCCGACGATCAACACTACAATCAGAAGTAACGGAACGATGGACGAAGTCTTTTTTTCCATCTCAAGCTCTTGTTCAAACATGACACCCTCCAGGCAAATCCCGCGTCCGCAAGAAGGACCGCGACTCCACCTTCATTTTCCGCCAAGCCGGCCCCGCGCCCTGTGACGTAGCTCACACTGCATTGTTGGCAAAGTCACCGGAGCGGCTCCGCAACGGCGCAGCGTTCTCTCGATGACTTGCAAGGACTTTCATCTGCAACTGAAACAATGGATTCACTGACGCTTGTAAGTTGCTGATGGAACTGTCTTTAATGATTTCGGAGCCTGGAAGATGAATTGCCATCCTACCAACGATGAAGGGTCTGCGACCGGCCAAGAGGACCATAACCGGAAAGGTGCTGGCGGGCGCCGCGCTCGTCGCGCTGGGCAGCACTGTGGCCTGGTGCGCTGCGGCCTTCTCGCAGAGTGTGGTTCCGCTCCGCACTTCACTGGCCCAGCGGGAACAAAACCTGCACCGCATGCCCGTGCATATCTCCGAGTTTTCGCTGATTTCCGAGCCGCACGCCTGGTCGGGCTGTGGAGAGGTTCGGCCCCCAGAAGCCTTGCTCACTCCAGACCCGCTGCTGCAGCTTCAGGATGACGGCCTCCCCGTACGGGTCAGCTTCATTGTGGGTTCCGATGGGCACGTGCACAGTGCCTTCATCCTCGACAGCGGCGGACCCTACCGGGACCAATTGATCCTGCGCGCGGTTCGCCGTTGGCGTTATCGCCCAGCACTCTGCAACGGGGTTCCGACCGATTCCGAAGCCCGCGTGCGATTCGCCCTCCGCTAAGTTGACAGTTTCTCCTACAATGGCATCGGTGAGGTGCACGTGAGCCCAGAGAATCCGAATCCTCCAGACGCAGAAAAGGATCAACCGGGGGAGAACCGCGAGCTTGAGGAGTTCTTTCATCGGCTCCCAGCGAACTTTCGCTGGCCGAAGCCGAACGACGAGGCGATTGCCGCGGCCATGGAAGCGATCCAGCGCATGTCAGGCGGTGTCGCGGGTGCAGAACTCGCGGTGGGCGGCGGCACCGAGGGGAGTGCGTGCGAGGGATGCGGCGGCTTGCTGCCGGCGGGGGCACGGTTTTGCGTCTGGTGCGGTGTGCGCACACAATCGGATCGGTCAGGGGAAACAGGGGCTGCTCCCCAGCCTCGGGCCGGTGAGCAGCACCATTATCACCATCACTATCACCACTTCGTCCCGGCGCAAGCCAACGGATCCGCGGCGTCCCTGGCCGAGCTGGACACGTCGGCACGACGGGGTCGCGCTCCGGTTCCGGGTTCTACTCCCGGCTCCACCGGTGGCCGAGCGGAAGCGTCCGCTCGCCAGGTAGCCCAGGATTGGGCCCAGGCTTGTAACACCAAGCACATGGATGATCTGCTGGAACTCTACGCTGCCGACGCCACCCTGATCCGTTCCAGTGTTCCGCCGGTTCGGAGTCTTTCCGCCATCCGTGAGTTTCTGTTTTCACTGCTCGAGGCCGGGCTGGGCGATGTCGAGATGGAATCGCTTCGCACTGAGGTGATGGGCGAGATTGCCATGGACATCGGTCGCTGCAAGATGCTTGTGCCCGTCGCCATGGGCAAGCGCAGGGAAGAGCGTGGGAAATATCTGCTTGTCCTGGTCCGCCAGCCCGCCGGCACCTGGAAAATTATTGCCGATTGCTGGTCCGCCGACTTGGCCGTGAGTGCGCCGCCCGTTCCGGACGCTAGCAGGAAGGGAATGGAACCAAGCTTGCCGGCACGCAAGCCCCGCTAACCTCAGTGGCTGTACACCGTGGTTTGCGGATGGTAGTTCTTCCAGTCGAACCAGAAGTCTTTCAGAAAATTGATTTTCTCCAGGCACTGCCCGGTCGCGGGCCCACTGACCGCGCAGCCCTCAAAATTCCAGGCGCTACCATCTGAGTCGATCAGCCGCTCCTCCGCACTTTGCGGATCGCGGTAGAGTTCAATCTCCGATCCATTCCACTGCCGGCGAAAGGCTCGTGCCGATACGCCGTCCTTCCCGGTCACGAGCACGACCGGAATGCCCGCAATCTTGTCCTCGATCGGACTCTGTTTGAGCACGCGCTCCAGAGGAAATGCTCGCGCCTGTCCGCCCATCTCAATTCCCAGAATCACATCTCGATCCTTCAGCCCCTGCCCAGGAAAACTCACCGGGACCGGATATTTCGCAACTTCCTTCTCCCAGTCGTTGTCGTAGTCCTTCTCGCGACCAGCGACCGGAGCCAACACAACGCCGTGCGGCGCGCCTGACTTCCAAAGTCCGAAAGACAGCTCGTCATAGGGCGCCAGTTCCAGCATCGCGCCTGCCAGCGGCCCGGAAATCGCCCGGCCTGTGACCTGCTGCCACCAGGAGCCGGTCTCGCGGTCGCGCATCAGAAAATTCTGGTTGTTGATCCCGGCGAGATAGAAATGTAATTCGCGTCCCTGCGCCGTCCGTTTCCACACCAGACCGGTGTGACAGAGCGTTCAATAGGTGACGACGATCGGCACCGCTCCCACCACGTCATTCAGAATGTGATGGTACGCCATCTGCCGGATCGGGTAGGCCCGCGCGTCCGGTCCCATCTGCACCGTCATCACCATTTCTTTGTCGGAAAGATGCGCATCGCCCGCCGCGATGAATCCGGCCGCCTGAATGGGCCGGAACATCCATTCAAAATAGTTCAGGCGAACCATGACTGCCGAACCTGCACTCAGCACCATGGCCGCGACCAAGCCGGTCCGCGCCATGCTGGAGGCGGTTCGCCACCGACTCAGGCAGAGCACCAAGACTGGTAGCGGAACGGCCGGATCACGAACGCCGGAATCAGAAAGAGTCCAACCCCCGCCACGGTCAGCAGAAGGACCAGAGCTTCCAGAACGCTATTCCGAGCCTTGGACATGAACGGCAAAACTCCCCACGGTACGCAATGATGTTGAGGATACCATCCCCAGGAATTTAAGGTGGCCGTTGTCTACCCGAAAACAAAAGCCCCGATCCTCGCGGATCGGGGCGGCTTGGGTTGGTTGAGTTGACGTTTAGTATGTGCGAGCCGTGAAGAGTTGCCGGTAGCCCAGGCTGTCGACGTCGCGGAACAGCGGCGTTCCCGGCGGCAGGCCTGCGGGCAAGGCGAAATCCGAGTCGAAACTGTAATTACGCGTGGGTGGCGAATATACGGTGGTGCAACACTTGTATATCCCGGTGTTGTATGTGGCGTAAAACAGGTTGACCAGCGAGCCCTTATAATTCAGGGTTTGTCCGCCCCAGTTTTCCAGGTAGCGCAGGAAGTTGTGTACACCTCCGTCGGTGCCCATATCTTGCGCACCCCAGCCCGGCTTCGGGAAAGTCATGTTCTTCCCACCGGCAATCGCAACGCGGTAGTAGGTGTTGGTGGCAACCCGATTCGCTGGGTTGGTAACAGTGCTCGTGCCGCCGATACCCAAGCTTTTCCTGTCGTCCCAGCTGTTCGAGAGGACCGTGACGGCGTCGGCGATGATAGCGGTAGCCGCGTGCCCGGCCTTATCCGCGCCGCCGCCCCAGGCGGTGTCCGTGGAGTTAGAGTTGTAGTCGCCCTGAATGTACACCGGGTTCTCCGACGCTACCGTGAATCCGCCGGTGTTCGGTGCGGCCGCGTCCGTTCTCAGGGGCACGTTGCCGAGTGATCCATCCACCAGCTTCAGTGCGTGGCGGGCCCCGCTGACCCAGTTTTTGCGGGCCGTGGTACTGCAACTCGCAATCCGGTTGCCGGCCGCGGTGCCATAGGGATCGTCCGGGGCTGCGGCGACGATGACGGCGTTCAGGTTCTGGGTCGGGCTGGCTTGTGTACCGTAGAAGCCTAATCCCAGATTGGCGGCTCCGAAGTTGTCCAACACGCCGTTCTGATTAACGTCCTCGGGCGAATAGGCTGTGTGGCCGGCCGATTTCGGTTCCAGCAATGCGTTGGGTGTACCAGCGGCACTGGCGGAGTTAATCACGTCTTCCAGGCCGGAGTCTCCGCTCTTCGTGTTGGCCTTGTTCGGATTCGGCAACATTCCGCGGCGATCCGAGAAATACAGCACATAGCCGTTCTGGGTCAGGTAATCGACATTGCCGCCGTTCGTGCCAATACTGCCCTTCAGCCATCTCTTCAAGTTGCCCACGTCGATTTCGACGGCATTCATCACGCCGTTGACCGTGCAGCTGTTGTCAGCCACAGTATTGTCACGGGCCTCGCCTTCGCGCGCATCGTAGAAGTTGATGGGGTACCAGTTGTCACGGGCCTCGCCTTCGCGCGCATCGTAGAAGTTGATGGGGTACCAGTTGTACTGCGTGATGCTCTGGGCCGCCGGTGGGGCGCCGGCATTGTAAGTGCCAAACCGCCAATTGCCCCCTGCTGCATCCGCCGCAACCTCCGGTGCAACGCCCCCAGTCCAGGTTTGGCAGTATGCCTTACCACTAACCGTTTTCGTGGCGGTACAAGCTGGGGGAGTCCCGGTGGAGTTTAGCGCACCGTCAACATTCCGATCCGCAGGTTCCTGAAGCAGCAGAATCGCGTCCGGGTTCACATCGTTGCTCCCGGCAGCCGCCGGCGAACTGCCTCCCGGGGCGGTGGGAGAGGTTAAGTCCCGGGCAAAGCCGAGTTGCAGCCATTCCATGGTTACCGGGTGCCAGTTGCCCGCAGCATCCTTGTATTCCACCCGCAGGTAGCCATCGATGAGGTTCCAGTTATTGGAGCTGGCCGAGTTAGAAGGCGCTGCTCCGTTGGGCAGAGCGTAATACGGATACGTGCCAAGAGTCGCTGGACAGTTGGCAGGAAACGCGGGCGAGTAAAGCACTTTGGTCGCATCAAACACCGCGGCCGGCGGACAGAGGCTAATCGCCGGGGTTCCGTTATTCGCGTAGATTGGGGCACCCGCCGGTTGCAGCAGGGTTGCTCCCGTCCACGGCGCAGGCGCATTCGCCCAGTCGGAAGAAGTGCAGGCGGTGCCCGCGCAAGTGCTCGGCAGCGGGACCGCGTTCGACGCGGCGGCGAAGTAGGTCACATACGAGGATCCCGCCGGCGGCGCCGGCAAGCCGGCTGGGACCGAGGTCGCGATGCCAAACTGGTTGCTTGGAGTGGCTCCGCCGACGTTCGCCAGCCGGACGTTGTTTGCATCCGCCGCGCCGCCCGGCAACTCTGCCGGATCGTCGGACAGCAGCACGTGAATCTGCGCCAGATTATATTCTCGCGATGCGCCCAGTGACGACGTGGCCGATTCGCCGGTCTGCGGCCGGCGAATAATTTCGTAAGGGAATAGCGTGCCGCTCACGAAGGGCAGCGAGAGCTTCTTGGCGCCCGTTCCGCCCGCATTTCCGTAGTTGCCATCGATAATATCGCCGTTGTAGTAGCTCGAGGACAAAGAAACCGTGTTCCAACCCTGAGGAGAGGGCGTAGAGGTGTTCTGGCCCGACTGCGGCGGGATTCCACCCGCACCCGTCACGCTGCCCTCCGACAGCCCGAGGGCTCGGCAGTGCGGCTTCGCTCCGTCACAACCCGCCGGTTGGGTCGGAATCTGTACCGTGCCGTTATATTGGGTGCCCGGGGGAAACCCATTGGCCAGATTGGCCCGAACCACGTTGCCGTAGACCGACACCTTGTCATGAAAAGTCAGGGTGCTGCCTGGCCCGACGAAGGGATACAAGTCCTGGTTGGTGTGTACGCGGCCGGCGAAATCAAAATCGGGACCGCTAAAGAACGAGAGATCGTTCTCCGAGAACACGCCGAACTGGAACACCGGAATCAGCGCCACTTGCGCCTGCCGTGTCATGCTGACTTCTTGTCCGCCCGGTTCGGCCGCCGTGGCCAGCATGGTGACTGGAATGATCTGCGCCCACAAGCCCTGGTTCGGTCCCGCCGTGATCTGCCCAAACTTCGCGGTCAGGGGACCCGAGCAACCCGAGGCCGGCGTCACCGAGTAGTCCTTCCACGTCACGCCCGGCATGGAGGGTTGCAGGGTGCCTAGGTTGCAGATCTGGCTGGCGGTGGGCGACTGCGCGTTCTGGAAGGTGGCCGCCAGGTTCGCGCTCATGTTCTCGATTCCACCCTCGGCGGCATGGTAGGCCGCGTTGTTCTGCAGATCCGTTCCGCCCACCCTGCTTTCGGTGTTCACCATCATCATCAAACCGATCGCGATGCCCGACAGCAGCAACAGCAGCAACAACGACGCGATCAGCGTGAATCCTGGTGAATGATGTCTCATGCTCTTCATGGTCGAACTCCCCCGTGTTGATCCCTGGCGTGTTGGGCCCAAGGCCAGTTCCCACTACTGCGGATAGTCGTTCTTGAACGTCAGATCTCGTGCGCTGACCGATGTCTGTAAATCCAAACTCTGATACCCGCCCTTGGCCCCTTTCAGAGTGCTGTTCATGGCCATGTGCAGGATGTTGATCTTGGTGATCTGGCTCGGAGTCAAGCCCTGCGACGCGCCACCGTCCGCCTGGTTCGGCAAAGCGGCCGCGGTGGCGGAGTTGTACAGGTCATAGCTGAACTGCAGATACACGACGTTCTCTGCGACCGGCATCGGGGTATGCCCGCTCACCTGCCGCATGAGCCGCGGCGGACTGATCGTGTTATCGATGTAATAGGTGATGACCAGAAGGCGGTTGGCGAAACCGGTCCAGCCCACGAATGTCTCGATTGCCCCGCCTGTGGTGCCGGTTTGGTTCATCCTGAGCGCGTCCGCCGTGCCGAAGGTGACGTTGTAGGTATTGGTTCCCGCAGTCGCAACGTTGGTGACTTCTCCAATCACCGGCGCCGTCGTGGCTCCCGAGCCGGAGCCGGTCGTAACCGTGAACCAGACCAGATCGCCCGGTGTAAGCCCAACCACCGAATCATTGACGTCTTGCGGGGCGGTGACTCCGGTCGGCAAAACACAATTTGCCGGCAGAGGTGAATTCAGCTTGAATTGCACGACCGTTGCGCTGCTCACAGTGACCGAGTAGCAATTCAGAAAAAAACTCGAGTCCGTATAGACCACCGTGACGGTGTCGGTGGCCGGCTGCGAGGCGTTCATGATCGGGCCAAACTTCCATCCCGGCATGAGTCCGTAGAGATACGGGTTCCCGCCCTGGGTTGGATACGCAGCCCCCGTGCCGTTGAGATAGCAAGTCGTCTGACTGCAGCCATACACCGGCAGTGTCCCCGTTCCGGCCGGCAATGCGATCTGTACGTTGTTTCCCAATCCCGAGCCCGCCAGGCTGAGGTCTCTCGTCAGCATGTCCGCGGCCGCGCGAAAATCCTGCTGCATCTCCGCGCGCTGGGAAATCGTCCACGTCGCGTTCACGCCCTGACTGTAGAGTTGGACCGCCGCGCTCAGCACGACCAGGCCCAGGGCCATCGCCACCATCATCTCGATCAGGGTGAATCCACGTTCGCGTGTTCTTGAGCGAGAGCGCATATTTCCTCTTTGTCGTTACCGGAACTGCGAAATAAACGAAGTTAGAACATACGTCTTAGCCACGCCCAGCCGGGGAGTCGTGTACTGGACCGTGACGTTGATGGCGCGCAGGCTCGCCACCACATTTCCGTTGGTGTCGAGTACGGGTGAAATCACGACCTGGCGCTGATAGTTACTCAATGGCAAATGCACATCATCCGAGGTCCCATAAATTCCGTCTGAGCCTGGTTCGGTCAACATCTGCGGCCCGGCCGTGGCATCATCGGTTGTCCCCACAATTCCGTCGGCGCCGGCCAGGTTGATCGGCTGAAGCGCGGTGAGGAAAATTCCCGTACCACTGCCCACATTCTGTACTTGGTCCCATTGCAACTGCGAAGTGTTGCGCGCGGTGACAATACTCTCCAGCGCTTCGTTGGCTAACTGTTTCGCAATCATGTCCTGCTGCGAAGTTTGCGTGGCCGCCATCGCCAGCCCAAAGACCCCCAGAAGACTAACCAGCCCGATCGTGAGCACCGCCATCGAGATCACGACCTCGATCAGCGTGAAACCGCCCGCCGTTGGCGTTTGCACTCGATGACTTCCGCCGCGCCTGGCTATTGACGTAGCCATTGATAGCCTCCTGACCCATTGCTGTACAAGCGCCAGCCACGAATGCGGCCGGTCCCGCCCCACACCGTGATGGCGCGCGAACTCGTCAACTCTCCCGGGCGCGCAATGTAAACCACCCCGCTATTCCAATTCCCGGCACAGTTCCCAGCCCCGTTGGTTGCGTCCTGCGCCGTGCCGTCCGGGCAGAAATACAGATCCGTCGCTCCCCCGGTACTTGTTCCTTGAGGCTTGTAGCCAAAGTCAATCGGCGCCGTTCCCGAACCGAACCCATCCGGAGTACTGCCCGTTGGAATTCCCGCCAGGGCGGAGAATGCGACATCGATCGGCAACGCATAGCTCACCGTATTCTGCGCGCCTTGAAACGTAGAGAGTGTTGGAGACACTGTGATCGTGTCCGACGTCGTGGTGTGGGTGAATTGCACGTGGTACGACGTGCGCTGCGCCACCGCGTTGTCGCGGGCTTGCCGCAACGCTCCCATCGTGGTGTTGTACGCGTTCGTGACGCGTTGCGCTTTCAACGACGGTTGCAGGCTCATGAACCCAATCGACGCCATCACGATCACGAGCGCCATCACCATCGCCATTTCCAGCAAGCTGAAGCCGCTGGCTCGATGCCGGCCCTGCTCTGGATTGCATCTCAGGTTTGTCATTCTCATTCGCCGATCCCAGTGGCTGTTCCTGTGAAGGTCGTCCACAATTCTTGACTCAACTCCACGCAATACGGCCTCGCTTCGCTACCCTTTGGAACCGAGGCGTAATCAGCTTTTAATGGTAGGAACCTTTTGGGGATGGGTCAAAGTACCGGGGTACACAGCACCTTCGCACACTGTCCGTTAGTAAGGTAATCGTCGGGGAATTACGGGTGTGCTAGGCTCCGCCGGCCTGCGCGTAAGCAGCGGCTTTTCCCGTGCTCCGGCGGGTGCTCGGAACATACGCGCACGCGCGAAAGTCATAGTGGTCGCCCAGGCAGCCGCCGCACAGGTGTACTTGGTGCACTCGGCATTGGATCACCGGCTCATTCTTACCGCACCGGTCGCAGTTTGCCTTCCGGCCCCGCTTGGTCTGGGAGGCAGCGCCGCTGGTAGCCCCTTGTCGAATGACTCCCGCCTTGAGATACAGGCCTCCTGACACCAGCATCATGCCGGTCGACAGAACCGTCAGGCCTGCGCTCAGCAAAGTCTTGTCCGGGTTCGGCTCAAACGCCGCCGGGAACGCACAGAATCCAAGGAAGGCGATGCAACCGCCGATACCGATCATCCAGGTTGCGATTTTCGTTGCCATGCCAATTCGTCCTGGTTGTTAGGATCTGCGTTCAGGGGCCTGACATTGGAACGCGATTTCAGCTTAGACCGAGTGTTCAGGAAACTCCAAATGACCAAAGTTTTCCGTTCCAAAGGTAACTTGTCGCTGGTACCGCTCTCCCCTAGGATGCTGTCATCATGGATTTGCGCGTCCTCCTGGTGTGCCCGGATCAAGATTCAGCGAACTTGCTGAACCTGATTCTGCCCGAGATAGGGATGGTGGCGGAGCACGCCCCAGCCATCTCTCGTGCGTTGCAGCAACTCGACGAACAGCGGTTCGACGCCATCATCCTGGACTATCGCTCCGATCCCAGTTCGCAGGAATTTCTCACCCGGTGGCGGCAATCAAGGAAGAACCGTGGCACCATGCTCATCGCCATCGTGGATGGAGAATTCAATGCCCGTCCCGCGTTTGGGATGGGCGCGAATTTCGTGCTCTACCGGCCGCTCTCGGCGGAACGTACCCGCGTCAGTTTGCGCGCCGCTCGCGGCTTGATGCGCCGCGAACGCCGCCGCGCGCCGCGCATTTCCCTGAAGTCTCCCGCCAGCGTGGCCTATCCCGGCGCGGGCGAACTCAGCGCCACCTTGAACGATCTCAGCGAGGGCGGCACTCTACTGACCACTGCGGACCGCCTTCCGCCCGCTTGCAAGGTCTACTTCGAGTTCGCGCTTCCGGGCCAGCAACAACTGGTCCGCTTATCCGGAGAGGTTGCCTGGCAGGACTCCACGGGCCGGACCGGAATTCGCTTTCTCGATGTGCCGCAGGCTTCCCGCCGCCTGATGCAGGCGTGGCTCCAGCACAACGGTTCCGGCAAGACTCAAGCCCAGCCGGGTCGGCCCGTATCCGCGCCAGTCCTGGACCGCTCAGCTAAACAGAAGACCACTCCTGTACTTGCCTCGAACAGCGGGAATCGCCGGGGCGAGCTCCGCCTCGCCTGCAAGATCGGGGCGGAAGTCTATCGCCTCGGCACGACCGTCCCCAATCGCTGTACCCTCTCCGACATCAGTGAAGGGGGCTGTTACGTGGAGATGCCATCCCCGCTCGGCGGGCAGTCCGGGGTCGAGATTCTGGTTCGCACTTCGGAAATGAAATTGAAGATTCGTGGCGAGGTGCTGGCCACCCACCCGGGCTTCGGCATGGGGGTGCGTTTCGTGTTTCGCGATTCTGCCGAGCGGGAAGAAATCCTGCAGTTGCTGGCGGTTCTTGCGGCAGGCCCGTCTCTGGACGAAATTCCGCACTAATCTGCTGCGATCGCTTGGGATCTGAAACCCACCCTCAAGCAGACTGTGCCTGGTCCCCGAACACGGCCTTGCGAAAATAATCGAGCGACAGTTTGAGCCCGCTCTCCAGATCCACTTTCGGCTCCCACCCCAGCAACCGCTTCGCCTTCGAGATGTCCGGCCGCCGCTGCTTGGGATCATCCTGGGGCAGCGGTTCGAATTGAATCGTGCTCGTACTGCCCGTCACGGCCATCACCTTGTGGGCGCACTCCAGAATCGTAAACTCCGTCGGGTTCCCGATATTGACCGGTTCATGCTCCGACGACCGCGCCAGCCGCACGATGCCATCGATCTCATCGCTGACGTAGCAGAAGCTGCGCGTCTGGCTGCCATCGCCATAAACCGTCAGGGTTTCTCCCCGCAGCGCCTGCCCCATGAAGTTCGGAATCACCCGCCCGTCGTTGAGCTGCATGCGCGGTCCGTAGGTGTTGAAAATGCGCAGAATCCTCGTGTCGACCTTGTGATAGCGGTGGTAGGCCATCGTGACCGCTTCGGAAAAGCGCTTGGCTTCGTCATACACCGACCGCGGCCCGATCGGGTTTACGTGTCCCCAATACGATTCCGTCTGCGGATGCACCAGCGGATCGCCATAGCACTCCGAGGTCGACGCCATCATGAACTTTGCGCCGTATCGTCGCGCCGTTTCGAGCGATTCAAACGTCCCGTAGGACCCGACCCGCAGGGTCTCGATGCCGTGCGCGGCATAGTCCACGGGGCTGGCGGGGCTGGCGAAGTGGAAGACGTATTCCACCGCGCCGCACTCGATCGGATGGCAGACGTCCCGTTCCACAAACTCGAAACGCGAGTCGCTCCGCAGGTGTTCGACGTTCGCCAGCCGCCCGGTGAGCAGGTTATCGAACGCCACCACCGTGTAGCCTTCTCCCAGCAGCGCATCGCACAGATGCGATCCCAGAAAGCCCGCCCCACCGGTCACCAGCGCGCGTCGACTTGGCATGAACTCAGGCGCGCTCCCTTTTCTTGGACTGGACCTCGGTCGCGCCCTCCAGTACTGCCGCCGGACGGCCCACACTGTAATAACTGAATCCGTGCTCCACCATGGTCGCCGGATCGTACAGATTCCGCCCATCCAGAACCATCGGATACTTCAGCAATTTACGCAGCCGGTCCAAGTCCAGGCAGGCAAACTCCTCCCATTCGGTCAGGATTAACAACGCGTCCGCACCGGTCGCAGCCTCGTAGGCGTCTTTCGCAAACTCGACGCCTGATTTCAGCACCTCTTTCGCGTGCTCCATAGCTGCCGGGTCGTACGCACATACCTGACAGTGCTCGCGCAGCAGTTCCTCCACCAGCAGCAGCGCCGGAGACTCGCGAATATCGTCCGTACCCCCTTTAAACGCCAGCCCCAGCACCCCCAGTCGCTTTCCCCGCAAAGTCCAGAGCACCGCGCGCACCTTGCGCAGAAAACGGTGTCGCTGCTCCTCATTGATGCGAATCACTTCGTCGAGCAACCGGAAGTCATACCCGTTTTCCTTGGCGACTGCCCGAAACGCCATCAGGTCCTTCGGGAAGCACGAGCCGCCATACCCGATCCCCGGATTCAGGAAGCGCGGCCCGATCCGCGAATCCGTTCCAATCCCGTCGCACACCTGCCCGACATTCGCGCCCACCGATTCGCAGATCGAGGCCACCGCATTGATAAACGAAATCTTCATGGCGAGAAACGCATTGGAGGCATGCTTGATCAGTTCCGCGCTCTTGGTGCTCGTGATGATCAGCCGCGGCGGCACCGTTGCCCGGTCGGGACGCGGAATCGCGTCCGCTCGCCCGTAATAGGCCCCGCTCGTCAGCGGCTCGTAAATCGCGCGCAAAACCTCCGCGCACCGCTCGCTCTCCACTCCCACCACGATGCGGTCGGGATACAGAAAATCGGTGACCGCCGTCCCTTCGCGCAGAAACTCCGGATTCGATGCCACATCGAACGCCGCTGGATTGGCTCCATTTCTCAATATGACCGTGCGAATCCACTGGCTGGTGTACACGGGAACCGTGCTCTTCTCTACGACAACTTTGTACCCGTCGACCGCCCCCGAAATTTCCCGCGCCACCGACTCTACGTACGACAGGTCGGCATCGCCGGTTTCCGTCGGAGGTGTCCCCACCGCGATAAAAACTGCCTCGCTCTCCCGCGTCGCTGCCTGCAGATCACCCGAAAATTTGATGTGCTGTCCCCGATGCCGCCCCAGCAGTTCCCGCAGGAATCGTTCATGAATCGGAACCGCACCGTTCCTCAGCGCCGTCAACTTCTGTTCGTCGTTATCCACCAGGACAACTTCGTGCCCCAGATCCGCAAAACACGCGCCCGTGACCAGACCTACGTACCCGGAACCAACCACCGCAATGCGCATAGCGAGCCTTTCTCCTTAAGAGTTTGGTCGATGCACGTCCGGCTCGTCGGAGGCGTGCAGTTCCTTTACTTTAGCAGCACTTCCCAGGGGCACGGCAGGTTTCATGGGGTTGCTGAGGCAAGTCCCGGCCAGAAACGGGAATCGAAACCTCACAGAGCCCGGTGACCTGGGTCACCGATCTTGTGTTCACTCCGCTTCACAATGCGGATCAGGAGGGAACTATGCCCATCCTGATGCTTGCTCTCATCGCACTCGCCGCGTTCGGATTGATCGGCCTGTTGCTCGTTTTGGCGGTTTCGCTCGAACAGAAGAAAAAGATCAACGCACCGGAACCGCACTCCGGCAAAGCCGCGTAGCGCCGGCGTCCCGCCGGCCAACTGTCCTGGCTTCGGTCGCAAAGTCCGTGTCCATTGCGAAGCCTTCGCAAACCATCCCCGCCCGTCACCCGGGCCGCTCCCGCGCGACAAAGTCCTTGCCCTTGCTCTCCGGTCCCAGGCTCACCACCAGCGCCAGCAGGCTGATCACGGCGATTTCGAATCCCGCCAGCGCCCACGAATATCCCAAACGATCGCGCAATGCGAACTCGATCGTATTCACCGGCGACGCAACGAAATTTCCCAACTGATACGCCAGCCCCGGTAGCAGCCCGCGCACCGCCGCCGGCGACAGCTCATTCAGATGCGCCGGTATGATTCCCCAGGCTCCCTGCACTCCCACTTGCATCAGGAACGCGCCCATCGCCAGCACTCCCAAGCTCTTTCCAAACGCCCATGCCGGGATGATGCACAACGCCAGCAGGGTTGCGCACACCAGGCTGCGCCGCCTCCCGATGCGTTCCGAAAGCCGCCCAAAGGTCAGCGCCCCGACCAGCGCACCAACGTTGTACAAAATTGCCAGGTTCGCGGCCGTCGAAATCGTGAAACTGCGCGGTGCCGACTGCAGAAAATGCGGATACAGGTCCTGTGTTCCGTGCGACAGGAAGTTCATCAGGGCCATCATTCCGATCAGGTACAAAAACAGTTTCCAGTGCGCCGCCGCCGCTTTGGCAATCAAACCGAATCCCGGCATGCGATTCTGTTTCCACGCTTCCGTCTCGGTCACCTTCCAGCGGATGTAAAACGCCAGCAGCGCCGGTAACCCGCCTGCCCAGAACATTGCCCGCCAGCCCCACAACGGCAGCACAACCTTCGCCGCTACCGCCGCCAGCAGATAGCCGCACGAGTATCCCGACTGCACGATCCCAGAAATCGTTCCGCGCCACTTTGCCGGAACACTCTCCATCGCCAGCGAAGATCCTACGCCCCACTCGCCGCCCATCCCGATCCCGTAGATCGTGCGCAGCACCAGGAACATGGTGTAATTCGTTGAGAAGCCGCACAGCAGTTCGACCACCGAAAAGAACACCACGTTCGCCATCAGCGGTGTGCGCCGCCCGTAGCGGTCCGCCAGAAACCCGAAAATCAAAGCTCCCAGCGGCCGCATTGCCAGCGTGGCCGCCGTCGTGAAGATGATCTTCGAAGGTGGCACATGAAACTGCGCCGCCAGAACGTTCACCAGGAACACAGCCACGAAAAAATCGAACGCGTCCAGCGTCCAGCCCAGAAAGCTGGCGCTGACCGCGTGCCATTGCCGGGGATTCAGTGAGGTTCGCAGAGAACCAGAGGTTGCCATTTCGATGAGGGCGCCTGGACGGTCAGCATTCTAGCAGGCCGCGGAGGGATACCTGCCGAAGGAAAGGGGGACGGCTTTCTAATGTGTGCATGAAAGCTTGTCTTTGGGCAACCCGTTGGATTGAAAAGGTGGAGAATCCAGCCCCGGTAGGGGCGAGCCAGCTTAGCCCCGCGCTTCAACGCGGGGTGAAATGGGAAAAATCAGTGAAGTCCCGGAGGGACGACCCAGTCTTCACGCACACTCTTTATCCCCTGAGAGGCACGTTCTCGACCCTCTCAGTGGATTTTCCGAAACCAGAGATCGTTTCCGGCCCCTCGGATCACCAGCATCCTATTCTGTCCCCTCTTCTGTCCCCTCGGCACCAGAAGTACTAGCGCCATCGTCCTCCATCCCCCTCCTCGAGCGCGATAAAATAGGCCGTACGCGGGCGCGTTTTCGCCGCTTGGAGGATCTCGTTGAACCGCGCCCTCGCCAACGCCGGACGTTTGTTACTCCTCCTGCTCTCCCTGCCGCTCGTTTCCCGCGCGCAGGATCGCTCTGGGGAACTCCGTCTCTCCGTTACCGATTCTTCCGGCGCAGCCTTGCCCGCCCATGGCACGCTCCTCAGCCAGGCCAGCCACTTTGAGCTGACTTTCGACACCGGCCCCACCGGCGAATACACGGTCAAGAAACTGCCCCTGGGAAATTACCGGCTGAGCCTCGAGCATCCCGGATTCGCGCTCTACAGTTCGCTGATCGAGATTCATTCGGAATTGCCGCTGAAGTTTTCCGCCGCCCTCACCGTTGCTGCCGTGACCCAGAGTGTGAACGTGCAGGATTCCGACACGTTGCTCGACACCACCAACCCCGGCAACAGCTATCAACTCGGCGCGCCCACGCTGCGCGATTGGGCCGCCACCGTGCCCGGCCGCCAGGCAATCGAGGTCGTTCAGGCCCAGCCTGGCTGGCTGCTCGAGGCCAACGGAGTTCTCCATCCGCGCGGCTCCGAATATGACACACAATTCGTCGCCGACGGTTTGCCCATTCTTAACAACCGCTCGCCCGCGTTCTCGCCCTCCGAAGATCTGGACGATGTGCAAACCGTCAAAACCTACACCTCGGGCATTCCCGCCGAGTTCGGCCGCAAAGTTGGTGGAGTCGTCGAAACCGTCACTGACCGTAATCCCGCCCGCGGACTTCACGGCACGGCCATCCTCGGCGGAGGCAGCTTCGACACCGAAAACGGCTTTTTCGGGACCAGCTATTACGATGGCCGCAACGTCTTCGGCGTGAGCGTGAACGCCGGACGCACGGATCGTTTTCTCGATCCCCCCGTCGCCGAGAACTTTACTAATCGCGCCACCATTGCCGGAGTTAAGGGAAACTTCGAACGTGACCTCACGCAGAAGGATCGTCTCCGACTCTCGCTCAGTTTCGATCGCGCCGGTTTTATGGTTCCCAATGAACTGATCCAGCAGGGAACTCAGCCAGGAGAAGCGCAGCGCCAGGACCGCAACAATAAAGAAGTCTCAGGCCAGCTTGCCTATCAGCACACCTTCTCATCCAGCGTGCTGGGTACACTGCAGGGGCGCGTCCGGGACTCCGAAGCGGGGCTGACGTCCAATTCGTTTTCCACGCCCATCGAGGCGTTTCAGGACCGCGGCTTTCGCGAAGGTTATTTCAGTGGCACCGTTGCCGCCGCGTTCAACCATCATGAAATCAAGGCGGGCGTCGATGCCATCTACAGCTTTGTTCACGAACAATTCTCCTACCACATCACCGCCACCGAGATTTGCGAGCCGAGCGGGATTTGCCAGCCGATCTTCGATCCCTCCACGCCCATCGACTTTGCATTCCACGAGTCCGGCGACGACCGCGAGCAGGCCTTCTTCATCCAGGACAACGCCCACTTCGGCAACCTGAACCTCGCCGGCGGAATTCGCTTCGACCACTACAGCGTGCATGTGACGGAATCCGCCTGGAGCCCGCGCGTCGGCTTTTCCTGGTACGTTCCCAAACTCGGCGTCGTCTTTCGCGGATCGTATGACCGCGCCTTCGGCACCCCGGCCATTGAAAACCTGCTGCTCAGCACGTCAGCAAAAGTACGTACACTCAACAACAATGTGGCCCAACTGACTTTGCAACCCTCGCGCGCCAACTATTACGAACTCGGCGCCACCAAGGAACTGCTCCGCAAAGCGCACATGTCCGCCAACGTTTTCCGCCGGAGCATCCGCAATTTCCCGGACGATGACGTCCTGCTCGACACCGGCATCAGCTTTCCCATCGCGCTCCGCTCGGCCAATATCTATGGAGCAGAAAGCCAGCTTGCCGTCCCCGAGTGGGGCCCATTCTCGGCGTGGTTGAACTACTCCTACATGGTTGCCTCCGCCCGTCTGCCCGTGGTCGGGGGCTTGTTTCTCCGAGAGGACGCTTCCGCCTTGCTCAATTCCAATGCGCGCACCTGGGTTTCGCAGGACCAGCGCCACACCGCGCACGGACAGATCCGCTATCAGCCGTGGTCCCGCTTCTGGACCTCACTCGGTGCCTCCTACGGCACCGGCCTTCCCGTCGACCTGAACGGCGAGAGCACGGCCACGCTGGTCGAACAATTCGGACAGGCCGTGGTCGACCGCGTAAACTTCAGCGCCGGACGCGTTCGCCCGTCGCTCGCCATCGATCTCTCCGCCGCCGTCGATCTGTACAAGAAAGAGTCGCGCGCTCTGCGACTCCAGGGTGACATTCGCAATCTGAACGACCGCCTGAACCTGATCAACTTCGCCAGCGTTTTTTCCGGTACTGCGATTGCCCCCCCTCGCACCTTTTCTCTTCGCGTTAGGTTCGACTACTGACGGGGCTGACTTGGTTCTTCCCTCGCCCAGGGTGCTGGCGCAAAATCGCCGCTCCAAGGAGCGGCCGTTCCTATGCTATGCCTCCGAAGTGTGGCAATTCTCAGCGAGCGGAATTCCCCCTCAGTCACAAATTGCTCCCTTGCCAATTGACTTCCCCAGGAAATCGCGGCAAACTCAACTTTAGAGCCTGTTTCCCCCCGCGCCAGGCGTCAGGACACCACCATGTGTCCGCTACCCATGTCGAGGACCGAGCCCGAACCAGTGGATGCAATTCTTTCCACCCGGCCCGATCTGAACCGCATTATCGAGCAGCAGGTTGAGGCCGGCTTTCCGCCCGAACTCGCTCTCGATCTCGTCCTGAATGAATTGGTCGTGCGCGCCGTCGCTGCCACCAGCGCTAGCTCCGCCGCTTTGGCGCTTGTGCGCGGCAACGAGATGGTTTGCCGCGCCGCCACCGGACTCCACGCCCCCGATCTCGGCGTTCCCCTCAACACCCAGGATGGCCTCTCCGGCGCGTGTCTCCACACCCGCCAGCCCCAACTTTGCGCCGACACTGAATCCGACCCGCGCGTCGACGCCGCCATCGCGCGCCGCCTCGGCATTCGTTCCATGCTCATCGTTCCCGTCCTCGACGACGACGACCTCATCGGCGTGTTGGAAGTCTTTTCTTCGGAGCCGGCAGCGTTCTCCGAACAGGATCAGGCTCTGCTCGAAGCCTCGGCTCGCGACTGTGCCCGCGTCCGGCTCGCCGCGGCCGACCTGGGGAAGCGTCCGCCCGCGGCGTTCACACTCGTCCCCTCCGATCAGCCACAATTGCAGGTCGAGACGCCCCTGCTCTCGTCGCCAGCCCTCGAAGCCCCTGCATCCCGCCGCAAGGCTCAACCTCTGTACGAGAGCTGGACCTTGATTCTCGGAGCGCTCGCCATCCTCGCTGCCGTTGCCCTCAGCTTCATGGTCGGCTTCCGCACCGGATGGTGGTTTTCATCACCGCCTCCGGCTCAAGTCAGGGTTCCCCAATCGTCGTCATCCGAGGCAGCAACGCCCGGCGCTCCGCCGGCCGCGCCCGCCGGAAAATCTGCCTTGCTCAGTCCGCCGGCAGCCTCCGCGTCAACCGCACACCCCGGTCCCACTGCCCCCGCGGACGAACTGGTGGTCTACGATCACGGCAAGGTCATCTTCCGCATGGGGCCGGCCACCAAAAAGACAGCCACCAGCCCCGTGGTAGACGCATCCGAGAGCACCAGGATCGTGCCCTCGCCGGGCGTCTGGCTCGCTCCCGATCAAGCCGAACGCCGTCTCCGTAATCGCATCGAGCCCCAATATCCCGCGGATGCCTTGGCCGCCCATCGCTCCGGTGATGTTGTGCTCGAAGTCCTGGTAGCCGAAGACGGCTCGGTCGCCTCGATTCGCACCCTGAGTGGAGACCCGCTCCTGGCCGCCGCCGCCACCGAAGCCGTCCGCCAATGGCGCTACGAACCCTATCGCCAGCACGAACAGCCATCCCCGTTTCAGACCGACGTGATCCTGAAGTTTTCTCTGCCCAACTAGTGTGGTGACCCGCAAGTTCGGGGCACAAAGCCACCCTGTCATCCTGAGCGAAGCGAAGGACCTATGTACTTGAATTCGCGATGCACAGGTCTTTCGCTTGCTCAAGATGACAACCGAAACGGAGGTAGCCAATTTCCGGGACACGACGCCAGCAGGCTGCTGAAAAATTAGATTTGCGCCTGATTTTGGGTGGCGCAGCGCTTCAGCGTGTGCGTGAGAACTCGCATTCGACCATTGTGGTGGAACCGAATGGCCGCTTCTCAGCCGCGAAGCGGCGCAAGAATACAGCCCACGGCGTAAGCCGTGGGTGCAAAGTGGTCCAGACCGGGCACATAGTTGACAAACCAGACCGGGGACATGGTTGACAGTTTGGTCCGTTCACCGAAGGCAGCTACAAAAGAGCATGCCTTGGAAAGTGAGCGGAGTAGTGGAGAAGCGCAGGTGGTTTGTGGAGCGGCACCAGCACATGCGCTGGGGTCCGCGGAAGCTGAAGGTGGTGCTGGCAGGCAAGCAGCCGGAGGTGAGTTGGCCGGCCGCGAGCACGATGGGCGAGTTGTTGCGCCGCGAAGGGTTGGTGATTGCGCGCAAGAAGCGCCGCCGCGTCGATCCTTACAGGGCGCCGTTTGCCGCGGCCACTGAGCCGAACCGCGTGTGGTGCGGTGACTTCAAAGGTTGGAGCCGCACGCAGGACGGAGAACGCGTCGATCCGCTGACCATCACGGACGCCTGCACACGCTATCTGCTGCGCTGCCAGGCGGTGGAGAAAACAGACACGGCGCGCGCGCAGGCCATCTTCGAGGCCGCGTTCCGCGAGTACGGCCTGCCGGAGGCGATTCGCACCGACAACGGAGCGCCTTTTGCTTCGCGCGCCCTCCGCGGCTTGTCGCGGTTAGCGGTATGGTGGATGAAGCTGGGCATCGTGCCCGAGCGCATCCAACCGGCGCATCCGGAGCAGAATGGACGGCACGAACGCATGCACTTGACGCTGCAGCAAGAAACCATGACGCCGATGGCCGCCAACCGCCGCGCGCAGCAACGCCGCTTCGACCATTTTCGCCGGGAATACAACGAGCAGCGCCCCCACGAGGCGCTGGACATGCACCCGCCGGCCAGTTGCTACACGCCCTCGCCGCGTGTCTATCCAGCCCGCGTGCCCGAACCCGAGTACGACACGACGATGATGGTGCGCCGAGTGGCACCGGGCGGACAGTTTGCCTGGAAAAGCCGCGAAGTCTTTCTCAGTGAAACCTTGCGGGGAGAACGGATCGGATTGCAACCGATCGACGATCGCTGGTACACGATTTACTTCGCCCAGTTTCCCTTGGGGCGCTTCGACGGCCGGACCTGCAAGGTCCATCGACTGGTGCCAGCCCAAGTCTTCGACAGAGCTGATGCAGGGGAAGGGGAACCGCCCCCTTCCCCTGCACCCCATCCCCAAAACCCGGACCGAAAA
>JAIQFZ010000042.1 GCA_020073015.1 Terriglobia bacterium
AAGCAGTTCCCGCGTTGCGCTGTCCCAGTGTGTACGACACGATCAGTTTTGTATCTGCGTCAATCGCGGTCCAAGTCCACACGTCACCCCATCCCTGTTCGATCTTCTCCGCGCTCGTGTTCTTCATCTTCGCGCCAACGAAAGCCCAAATTTCATCGCACTGTAAACGGCGCACATGAAGATTGCGGACGTGGGCATCGTGGTAGGTGACAGCAGCGCAACCCATGTCTTTAAGCAGCTTTAAGATGGTATGCTTCGCTACGCCGGTGATTCGGCTGGTCGCATTTATAGAAGTGCCTTCAACCAGAACGGTTATAACCTGCGTCCGCTTATCGAGCTTGAGCCTATTCATATCTGACCAGCAAGAATATAATAAAAAAGTTATAATACTTTGTCAAGAAAAAAAGCTTGATTTATAACGTTTTTGTGATATTATGAAGCCTCTATGGGAGTTTTGGGCGGTCAGGACGGTGAGGCGCAATGCCATCGTGGATTGGCTATCGGGAAACAGGCCTCTCCAGGCCAAGCTAGACGTCACGCTGCGTCGTCTGCAGTTCATCGGTCCCAAGTGGCCAATGCCATACTACCGCCCGCTAGGAAGCGGGATTGGTGAGATTCGGCTTGACGATAGAAACGTTGAACACAGGATTTACGGATATTTCAGTGGGAGGTGTTTCGTAGTGATGTTTGGCAGGAGTAGCAAGAAGGACCAGCAGCAAGCAATTAGGAACGCCAAGAATCTAAAGAAGCAATTCGATAAAACTCCTCCCCCAACGGAGCGATACGATGTCTAAAGAAGTGCTTCTAGAAAAACTCACGGATCAAACCTACCGCGCCGCCTTCATCTCCGAAGAAATTGATACGGGACTACCAATGCAACTACGTGCCATGAGAGAGGCACGTGGGTGGAATCAGAAGTATGTTGCCGAGAAGATGGAAACGAAGCAGCCGCGCTTCTCATTGATGGAGAAGACCGGATATGGAAACTTCTCGCTCAGCACACTCAAGAAGCTCGCATCGATATTCAATGTGGGATTAATTGTTAGCTTCGTACCGTATAGCGAAATGATTGAATTCATCGACGGCTTCAGTTGGAAGCGTTTAGCTGTCCCAAGTTTTGCTGATGAATACGTGAGCTTGGAACGACGGTATGCTAGAGGCAGAACGCGATCTGTGGAAGATCCGGCCCAGGCGACGCTAAATTTTTCAACGGCTACCACATCCGCTGAGGAGTTCATCACTACAGGCGAAACAGCAACGTCCGCTGATCTATCGATTAGAAGCCTCGCAGATGCGAATGTAATCAAAGCAGCCAGTCAACTCTATTTCACGGCAGCAGCAGGGAGCACAGATGCCAGAATCTAAGGATGTCTCGAAGACACTCAATATTGTGGATTCCGACAAACCATTCTTGATTTATTGCAATAGCACTACCATGGGGATGACGCCTTGGGATATTCGGATCAAATTTATGGAAGTTTTTGATGTGGAAGGTAACAACGTTCTGGCCAAGAATCATGGAACTGTGGTCATGTCGCCTGGACATGCCAAAGCTGCACTGGAAGCGCTACAATCGACGGTTAAACAATATGAGGAGAAGTTTGGCGAAATAGACCTTACCCGCATACACAGCATAATAGAAGCTTCCAAATCTACTTCGTAGCTTCTCTCACGATCCGGGCAGCGGCTTGGCTGGCATCCTCGTGGCAATTGTGCTCCCTGAATTTCTTAAGCATGTCGGGTTCCGTAAACTTATGCCCGCATGCAGTGCACTCGCCGGGTGACTTTGGATCGCGAGGAACCCGCAAAAGTCTCTCTTGTTTTCCCATTCCGACAGTTTCCCACAGGCCGACTCAGGATGCCAGCCCTGTGGATTTCAAACTGCACCACTACCGCTTTCCGGGGTGGCTTGCTCTGATCTTTCCGCACGCGTATGATGCAGCGTTTATGAGTTCACGGGTTCCAAGTCGTCCAGTCGAGATTCACGAGAAGGCACAGCTGATGTCGGCCTCGGAAATCGAGCGCACGCTGATCCGGCTGGCGCATGAAATTCTCGAGAAAAATAACGGCATCGAGGACCTGGCCTTCGTTGGCATCAAGCGCCGCGGCGTTCCCTTGGCCGAGCGGCTGGCCAAGATCATCCAGCGCATTGAAAAGAAGCCCGTGCCCGTGGGCACGCTCGATATCACGCTCTATCGCGACGATCTTTCCACGCTGGGTGAGAAGCCAGTCGTGCAGAAGAGCCAACTGGAAATTCCGATTGTCGACCAGTCTGTGGTGATGATCGACGACGTGCTTTATACCGGACGCACGACGCGCGCCGCGATGGATGCGCTGTTCCGCTCGGGGCGCCCGAAACGGGTACAACTGTGTGTCCTGATCGACCGCGGCCACCGGGAACTGCCGATTGAGGCGGCCTTTGTGGGACGCAAAGTGCAAACAACCGATAGTCAGATCATTGAAGTGAAGCTGCGCGAAGTGGATGACGCGGAAAAAGTCTTGTTGATGGAAAAAACAACAGCGTAACGCGGTGGCTCCAAGGCCGCGAGTTATTGAAAGACTCCACGCAGATCGCAGTAAGTGGTTGCGACCATGCCCATGAATGCAGCTCGTGGTTCCTTGCTCGGGATTGAGCACCTGGAAGCAGCGGAAATCCTGAAAATTCTGAAATTCGCGCGGCGCATGAATCCGGACCGGCCGCGTCCCTTGCTCAAGGGCAAGCGGGTTCTGCTTCTTTTCTACGAAGCTTCCACGCGCACGCGCAGTTCGTTCGAGATCGCCGCCAAGACGCTGGGAGCACACACCGTCCTCATCCAGGCTGCCGGTTCCAGCATTGAGAAAGGCGAGTCGCTGCTCGATACCGGGTACACGGTGCGTGCGGTGGGCGCGGACGTGATCGTGATCCGCCACCCCAACGCCGGAGCGCCGCAAGTGATGGCGCAGCATATTGACGTCCCGGTGATCAATGCGGGCGATGGCCTGCACGAGCATCCTTCGCAGGCGCTGCTGGATGCCTACACGATTCTGCGCAACAAGAAGAGCTTCAAAGGCCTGCAGGTCGCGATTGTCGGGGACATCTTCCACAGCCGGGTGGCGCGGTCCGCCTGCCACCTGCTCAGCAAGTTTGGGGTGAAGATGATTCTCTGCGGGCCGCAGGAACTCGTGCCGGAAGTCGCGGCGACGCTAGCGCCCGGCATTCGCGTCACCCGGCATATTGAAGATGCGTTGCGCGGCACCGACGTGGTCATGCTTCTGCGGGTGCAAAAAGAGCGATTGTCAGGGTTGAAGATCGACCTGCCAGAATATATCGCGCGCTATCAGATGACACCGGCGCGCTTGAAGATGGCCAAGAAAGATGCCATCGTGATGCATCCCGGGCCAATCATTCGAGGGCTTGAGTTGACGAGCGACATTGCCGACGGGGCGCAGTCGCGGATTCTGGAAGAAGTACGCAACGGGGTGCCCACGCGCATGGCGATCCTGGCGCGGGCGATGGGGAGAATGCGATGAGGCGTGTTGCCTTGGTTCTGCTTCTCGCGTGCGCAGCGGCCGTGGCACAACAACGGCCCAAGGTGTTGCTGGCGGTGTTTGCCCATCCGGATGACGAGACGCTGGTGGGGCCGGTGCTGGCGCGCTATGCCCGCGAGGGCGCCAAGGTATACCTGGCGATTGCCACGAAGGGCGAGAAAGGGACGAACGATCGGGCCGCGATTCCGGCGGGCGAACCATTGGCCAAAGTGCGGCGCGAGGAGGCTGGGTGTGCGTGTCGGCAACTCGGGATCGAGCCGCCGGTTCTTTTCGGGTTGAACGATGGTGAACTCGGTGCAATCTCGAGCCCGCTGGGACACAACATCCAGGAGGTCGCCGACCAGGTGGAGAAGTTGATTGCGGAGTTGCATCCCGCAGTGGTGGTTACGTGGGGCGCAGAGGGAGGCTACGGTCATCCCGACCACCGTCTGGTGGCTGACGGAGTGACGCAGGCGATTCAGTCGTCGAAGGCGGATGTGAAGCTGTTTTATGTCGGCTTCTCGCCGGAACAAGTCAAGTCGCTGAATGAATTCTGGCCTGCGTCCATGAGTTGGCACGCGACCGACCCGGCTTATCTTACGGTGCGGTTGAGCTTCACGAAGGCCGACCAGTTGGCCTATCACCGGGCACTGGAATGTCACAAATCCCAGTTTTCGCCAGAAGAAACGCAGAACTTCGAGAATGCTCTCGACCGGGGATGGCAGCAGGACGTCCTGTTTCGTCCCTGGTTTGGTGATCGAAAGTCGGACGATCTGTTCAAATGACGTGGTTCAGTTTCAGCGTGTAGATATATGGCTCACGGCAAGACGAAGTCGGCATCCTCGCTCCTCATCAAGGGGGGCCACCTCATTGACCCTGCGGCGCGTGTGGATGCGCTCATGGATGTCCTGCTGAAGGATGGACGGGTTGCGGAGGTGGCTGCGCCCAACAAGATTCGTGGGGCTGCCGACGAGAAATTCGACGCTCGTGGACTGATTGTTGCGCCAGGATTCATCGATCTGCACGTGCACCTGCGCGAGCCCGGTCAAGGCCATAAAGAGACGATCGCCACCGGCACGGCAGCCGCCGCAGCCGGCGGCTTCACGTCGGTATGCACCATGCCAAACACGGCGCCGGTCGTGGATTCTGCCGAGTGGGTCGAGTGGCTCCGGCAACCGGAGCGCGGCGCGGTGGTCAATGTTTTTCCCATTGCGGCGGCCACACGTTCGAGCAAAGGAGCCACGCTGACGGATTTCCGCTCCCTGCAGCGTGCGGGTGCAATCGCGGTTACGGATGATGGCAAGCCGATCCTCGAAGACGCGATCATGCGCGAGGCGCTTGTGCTGGGCGGCGAGTTGAATTTTCCCGTCGTGCAGCATGCCGAGGACACGCGCATGACCGAGGACTGCTCGATGCACGCGGGAGCGCGCTCGTTCCGCCTCGGCTTGCGGGGCATGACTGCCGCGGCCGAAGCTTCGGTGGTGGAGCGCGATGTGCAACTGGCGATACAGATTCCCAATGCTCGATTGCATGTGGCGCACCTGTCAACGGCGGACGCGCTGAAGGGCGTGCGCCGCGGCAAACGTGCGAAAGCCCGCGTCACCTGCGAAGTCACCCCGCACCATTTCACGCTGACGGACGAAGACATGCGGGACTACGACAGCAACTACAAGATGAATCCGCCGCTGCGTTCGGCGTCAGACCTCGAGGCCATCCTGGCCGCGCTAGCTGACGGGACAGTGGACGCGATCGCGACCGACCACGCGCCGCATGCTCTGCATGAGAAGCAGATGGAATTTGAGCGCGCCGCGTTCGGGATCACTGGTCTGGAGACGGCCTTGGCCCTCGCCATTACCAAGCTGCATCGCGAGAAGCGCATCCCGCTTGCTCGGGTGGTTGAACTTTTCACGGCCGGCCCGGCGCGCTGCTTCGATTTGCGCGGCCGCGGCTCACTCGCCCGCGGTTCGGTTGCCGACGTCACCATCTTTGATCCCAAGAAGAAGTGGACCTTTGAGGCGGCCAAGTCGCTCTCAAAGTCAAGGAACACGCCTTTCGATGGATGGCAACTGCAAGGGAGAGTTGTGGCAACCATCGTCAGCGGCACGATCGTCTACCAATAGCGCCGGCTTTGCGCCGTTTGTAGGGCAACGAATCCACATTAGGATAACTTAAGGCGGAATTCCTTCCGGGCAGCAAACCCTCATGGGAACCGCACATGGACCGCGTTGCCAACAACTCTTACGGTCAGTCTCTCCTTGTAGTACTTCCCCAAGCCACGAATGAGTCCGGGCATGAGGGCCACCAGCCTGCGGCTGGAGTCATAGTGCATGATCAGAAGTTTGTCTCCCTTCCACTCGTAGCGGAAGCGCGGTGGCCGGGCAAGCTTTATCGACTTGGTCATGACTTCGTGGATGTGGTCGAGGTTGAGTAATAACTCGCGCGCGCTGGTTGCGTCGGCGAAGTACGCTTCGTAGATGTGCGGCGCATACACCGTAGACCAGTACTCGCCGAATGCTTCCATCAACTGCTCCATGGAGAGGGACGCCGCGCCCGCAATGCCCGTCATGATGCCCATGACTTCTGTCTCGTCCACATCGCAGAACACGGTGAAGCAGCGCTCCTTTGGGATCCTCGCTCTCTCGATGGACTCCTGCCATTTCCCGGCGCCAAACTGCTTCGTGACGAGCTCTTCCAGGCACTTAACGATCGTTCCCTTCATGACGCTGCTCCTTCTCGCCACTGAATTTTGCAACCGCCCTCCTGGCAGGACTCGTCCAGTGCTTGGACCAGATTAGAGTTCTTTCAGGAGCGGGCTCGGGCGACCAACTGGTGCATCGCAAGTCCGGTACCAGGGGAGGTGCGGATCGGGCACGATGGGGCGATCCCGGATGGTCGCTCGTTTAGGAGCGTCCGTTTAGAAACCGCGGGTGCTACAATTCGCCGCTATGAAACGTACCCTCCCCCTCTTCCTGCTGATCGCGATGCTGGCTGCCTTTGCCGCCGCGCCGGAAGTTGAAATCACCTCGGAACCTTCGCATCATCTTGCCCTCGAAAATGAGTACCTGCGCGTCTTCCAAGTGGAGGTTGCGCCACACGCGGCCACGTTGATGCATCGTCACCGCCATGACTATTTGTTTGTGACGCTCGGCGATTCCCATGTTTCCAATGAAGTCGATGGCAAGGCGCCGGTCGAACTCAAGCTTGCTGACGGCGACACTCGCTTTGTTCCGGGGAACTTTGCGCATATCGCCAGGAACCTGGCGGAGACGCCCTTTCGCAATGTGACGATCGAGATCGTGCAGGACGAGAAGATGCGGACGTCTCCTTCTTCCTGGCTGGAAGAGAGTGGCGAAAAGACGTTCGCGGGCGGCCGCAGCAAGATCCTGTTTGTGAAGGACGGCGTGCGTGTGTCCGAAGTTAATCTGGAGGCGGGCGCGACCGTGCCCAGCCACCATCACAACGGGCCGCACCTGTTGGTCGCCGTCAGCGATCTCGAGGTGCGCAGCGATGTCGAAGGGATGGGCCCAATGCCAGGAACGTTCAAGGCCGGAGAGGTCAAGTGGCTGCCCGGAGGCTACACGCACACGCTGACCAATACGGGCGCTCACGCGGCGAGATTCGTGACGGTCGAGGTTCCTTGATTTGCAGAGGGCCAGGCCGGCTAGGACTTCGCGACCAACGGGTTGCCCGGGGACACCAGTTCCGTGCGGTGCAGCTTCGCGGTGAGGCGGTCTTTGTCGGCGGGAGAAGATGCTGCTGCCAGACGCTTGCGCAGCTTGACGACTTTTTCTTTGCGGGTGCGACGGCGGCGAATTTCGGGGCGGCGGCTGGGTGCGGACATGACGTTTCTCCTGGCGAATCGATGAATGATGAGCCGTGCCCACGGTGCCGGGCGCGAGCTCATGCCGAATTCTTCATTATAGACTGCAGACCCGCTAGCGGTCGCGATTCCTCGCTGCGAAATAGATCAGGCTTCCGAGAAAAACGAGCGGGGCGACCCAGAGCGCAATCGCGCGCCCGCTGGCGGGTTCCATCCCCAGTTCCGGATGCGTGGTGAACAGGCCCCAGGCGAGAGCGTAGGCGGCGAGTCCTCCGGCCAGTCCCAGCAAGAGGCTGAGCCCGAGGTTGCGTTTGAAGGCCATAGGTCAGGTTTCCATTTCCAGCGGTGATGCCTGTCGCGGAATTACATTGCCGCCACGACCACTAAGTAGCACAATTCTCCCGCTTCTACCAATACTTGATATGAGCTGGGATTCTTGACCGGATGGATTCGACGCTTTGCGGCCCCGATCTTCTTGCACATCGTGCGCTATTTCTACGTGCGGTGAGCCGTCCGTTTACGCTGACTTGGGGCGGTAGCCGCTGCAAACCAGCATCGGCAAGCGGGGATACTTTTGGAACCGCGAATCCTCGGATGAAAGCTCACACCTGATGAAAACCGAGCCGCGATCCGACTCGATCCGGCGCGAATGCTGACACGTCCGGCAGAGGCCGGGGTGGGGATGCTTCGGCGTGTCGTCCGTGGCAGAGGCCATTGGGGGCGTTTCTAGACTACAAGCCATCAGGACATTTCATAAATGATTGCGACAAGGCGGCGCTCTATCTGATCTCTGAGCCTGTGCTCGGCCAGCGGATGATGTCCCAATTGGTTGGCCGCGTCACGCCACCAGTGGAGCATTCGTCATCCCCGCCGTGCCGAACACGCGCCGGTAGCGTTCCACTTCGGACTCCGGGCCGAGCGCCTTCGCGTAATTGTCGGAGAGCTTCACGGCTGGCCGCCCTTCGACGTCGGACACTTTGCAGATCAGGCTGATGGGATCAAATTCGCTGCTGCCTTTGGGATCGCAGCCGCGGAAATCGTTGGTCAGCAGAGTTCCCCAGCCGGCGCTGAATCGAATGCGCCGGCCCGGAATCCACTTTTGCCGATCCTGGAAGTCGGCGGCGCTGCGGAAGTCCTGGGCGGTCGTGCTGCCCTGCAGTGTTCCACCGAAATAAGCGTGGAGACCGATGATGTCATCGATGTCGAGAGCGTCCGAGGCGATAGCGAGCTTGTCACGCGGATCGCGGCCGCGGCCCTTCAGCCACTCGATATATTCGTCGCCCGCCACGTACGGATCTTTGCTGTCCATGCGCTGGCCGGTCCAGTCGGCCGTCCAGTCAGGCGCGTTCTTGAGGAATTGAGTTGTGCCGAACGTGTCCGGCAGCATGATGTGCAGCGCGCCTTCGTAGGTGTTCTGCCACAGCTCGAGTACGTGGTATTGAGAAGCCTTCATGGCCTGCTCATCGTTGGCCAGCGCGGCGAGCACCATCGGAATTTCATGCGCATTCGTTCCAATCGCCTCAAGGTCGTGCTTATGGGCGAGAAAGGCGTTGGACGTTCCAATAAAACCGCTGCGGAGATTGGAGGCCATCGCCTTGACCACGTATTCCTGCCACAAAAAGCTGTGGCGGCGCCGGGTTCCGAAATCCGCCACGCTCAGACTGGGTACGCCGCGCAGACGCTCAATCTTGCCCCAGAGTTTCGTTTTCGCACGGGCATACAAAATATCGAGATAGAACTCGCTCAGCTTCTTCATATTGGCTCTCGTCCTCAGCTCGTCGAGGATGGAGAGCGCATAGAGTTCCCACAGGGTGGTTTCGGGCCAATAGCCATCGAAGGACAAATGGAACTGGCCGTCCTTGATCGATAGCGCATAGTCCGACAATTTGAAATCCTGCTCCAGCCATTCCAGGAATGCCGGCTCAAAAATTCCGCGGCGGCCATAGAACGTGTTACCCGCCAGCCAGACCAGTTCCGATTTTCGAAAGCGCAGTTTCCGGACATGCTCCAGCTGCTCGACAATCTCTTTGGTTGCGAACATGTCGGCCAAACGCACCGCAGAAGTGCGATTGACCAGCGAGAACGACACCTGGGTTTTCGGGTAATGCTTCCATATGAACTGCAACATCAGGAGCTTGTAGAAATCCGTATCCAGCAAAGATCGGATGACCGGGTCCAGTTCCCAGTTGTGGTTGTGCGCCCGCTCCGCGAAGTTCACGATCATGGAGTAAGTATCTTCTTCTGGAGGGATGCGAAAAAGCAAATCGGACGCGGGCGCAGGGGCCAGAACGAGTGGAAGGGGAGCTAATCGACCGGCCCCAAAACGACCCCACTACGCAGTGAGTCTGAATGTTCTCGGTTCGGACTGAAGTTCGTCATTGGCCGGCCTTCCTTCGGGCATCTCTTGCGTTGAAAGAGGTCCGCTCACTTCGAAAACAGAGTCCAGATGAGTCAGTCTCAACATCTCGCGCACATGCTCGTTCGGATTCATGAGTCTGAGATAGATGCCGGCGGCCTGGAGCGAAACCAACAGGCCGATCCCGGCGGCGTCGATCGCATCCACTCGCCCGAGATCAACGCCGACAGTTCGCCCGTGCTGCTGACTCGCAGCGCACAAAAGGGCGGTTTCCTCGCCCCGCACGATTCTGCCGGCGCAGCGCAGAATCACGATGTCGTTCCGGTCTTCGACGGTTACGTTCAACATACTTTCAACCTCCTAAAGCCGCTCGCGGATCGCCAACTGACGAAGGTGAGCCTACCTAACAGGCAACTATAGTAGGCGAAGAAAAAGCGAATTTCAAGCGAATTTTATCGCCAATTCCATCAGGTCTTGCTCGACCCACACAGACCGGACACTAAATGGACACTAAGCCAGCCCGGGGTTCGAACCTCAAGAGTTCGCGCGTGGCACACATTTCTCCAGCGGCGAGAAAGAATAGTGACGTGTCACCGCTTCTGGATAATCACACGGTTGAAATCCGAGACCCACTTGCAGACGAATGCCGGTCGATCAGAACTGCTTCGCGAATCTCTAGTGAGGAGTTTTTCAACACCCACAGACGTTTGCACCAAATTACCGGTGACAGACGAGGTTTGGGACGTATCGTAGCTACTCTTCCCCAACGCGTTGTATCGGAGTAGGCCGAGAATCAGCGGCAAGCGCCAAATGTAGCCTGAATAAGACGGTAGGCCATCCGCAATTGCAATCTGGTCAATTTTGACCAGTTTTCCTCGCCCAACAAGCTGACACTAGAGATGGAAGACTGCGATTCGCGAGCAAATGCCCCTGCCAAGAGAGTGAATGAAGTGCCCTTGCTCGTTCCCGATTCAACGCGGATGAGCGGCCGCTCATTCTGGAAATCAACCTTTACCAAACCAGATCCGAGCAAACCAGAAAAGTGATGCCAATACCTTCGACCGGAACACTCGAACTTGTTAAAGGGCGCCCCACGGCATCCGGTCAAGCGCTCACTCCGCCTGTTCGGCTGCAATCGGGCGCGGGACTCCCGAGCCGGATCGCCGTCGTCGGCAACTACCTTCCGCGACAGTGCGGGATTGCCACCTTTACCACCGACTTGTGTGACGCGATTTCCACTGAGTGTGGTGCAGCACGGTTGTACGCTGTGCCGGTCAACGACACGGAATCGGGGTACGCGTACCCGGAGCGGGTAAGACTCGCGCTTGCGCAGGATGATCTGTCCTCGTACGAGCAGGCCGCTGACTTCCTGAACTTCACGAATTTCGATTTGGTATGCCTGCAGCACGAGTATGGAATCTTTGGCGGTCCGGCGGGCAGTCACATTTTGGCTCTCCTCCGGCGCCTCAAGATGCCCGTCATAACCACCCTTCATACCGTTCTTCGCGAGCCGAATCCGGACCAACGGCGCGTGATGGAGGAGATCGCTGCGCTATCGGACCGTCTGATCGTCATGAGCGAACTGTCTTCCCAGTTCCTGCAAGAAATATTCAAGGTGCCTGGCAGCAAGATCGATATGGTGCCGCATGGCGTTCCCGATTTGCCATTCCTCGATCCCAATTTCTACAAGGACCGGTTTGGCGTGGAGGGGAAGGCGGTACTCCTCACCTTCGGCCTGCTCTCGCCGAATAAGGGAATCGAGAATGTTATTCAAGCCTTGCCGCAGATTTTGTCGAAGCACAAGAATGTGGTCTACATAGTGGCAGGCGCGACCCATCCCCACATTCTCCGTCGTGTAGGTGATCATTATCGCGAGCACTTGCAGGCCTTGGCGAAGGAAATCGGAGTGGAATCAAATGTAATCTTCCACAACCGCTTCGTCAGCCCCGCGGAGATGGTCGAGTTCATTGGCGCGGCAGACATTTACATCACTCCTTATCGTCATGAGGAGCAGGTGGTTTCCGGAACACTTGCGTATGCGTTAGGTGCAGGCAAGGCGATCATCTCGACTCCATATTGGCACGCGATCGAGTTGCTGGACGACCGCCGTGGCGCTTTGGTCCCTTTCCAGGACCCGGATGCTATTGCACGAAAAACTGTCGAACTCCTGGATACTCCTGCGATACGGCACGCCATGCGTAAACGCGCTTACCTGTACGCACGGGAAATGATCTGGAAGAAAGTGGCCAAAGGTTACATGGCGAGTTTTGGGAAAGCTCGCAGTGACCGCATGGGGGAGCCACGCGTGATGTTCGCGGATGAAACTTCCGCAAAATGCATCGACCAGCTACCAGCGCTAAAACTGGACCACCTGCATCGGTTGACTGACGACACCGGTATGCTCCAGCACGCAACCTTTGCAGTTCCCAACTACACCGAGGGGTACACAACGGACGACAATGCACGCGCGCTCGTTCTAACCATCCTGCTCGAGCAACTCGGACAATCGGAGCCGTCAGCGAGTGACAATCTTGCCTCGCGGTACTTGGCTTTCTTAGGACATGCTCTCAATCCGGCAAACGGCAGGTTCAGAAACTTCCTGAGTTATGCGCGCACCTGGGGCGAAGCGCAGGGGTCCGAGGACTGTCATGGCCGTGCGTTGTGGGCACTCGGCACTGTGCTGGGACGCTCGAAAGATCGGTCGCTCAGAGGCGCAGCGGGCCATCTCTTCGAGATCGCCGTTCCGGCGGTCGTTACCTTCAGCAGTCCGCGCGCCTGGGCCTTCGCACTGCTGGGGATTCAGGAGTACCTCAATTGCTTTCCAGGCGACCGGGACGCTCAGAAGGTGGGCGACGTCCTGGCCACTCGACTGGTCGAACTTCAGGCTGCCAACCTGTCGCCGGACTGGGCCTGGTTTGAAGACGTTCTGGCTTACTCAAACGCCAGGTTACCGCAAGCGGTTTTGATCGCCGGCCGTCGCAACTCTGATCGCCACTTGATATCCGTGGGCCTCGGAGCGCTGGATTGGCTCAGTGAGATACAGCATTGCACAGAGAAGGATCATTTCGTCCCCATTGGTTCGCAAGGGTTCTACCGCAAGGGCTGCGAGAGAGCGCGCTTCGACCAGCAGCCTGTTGAAGCGGGCTGCGCCGTTTCCGCGTGTCTCGAAGCTTATCGTGCAACGGGAGATGATCGTTGGCGCAAGGAAGCATGGTCCGCCTTTAACTGGTTCTTGGGAGACAATGATTTGCAAATTTCACTGTACGATCCCACCACGGGCGGCTGCCGAGACGGTCTGCACCCCGAGCGAGTCAATGAAAACCAGGGAGCAGAGTCGACCCTGGCATTCCTGATGGCACAGATCGAAATGCGTTTACTGGGAGAAGTCGATGGCCCACGATCAAGCTCTGATCTGGTTGGCGCTTCCAGCAACAGGGATGAGGTCACCACGCATGTGCTTTGAAGTAGGTTCCTCCTTTTCCGTGAAATCCTTATGAGTGTTGCTACAACAACTCGCTACGAGCCTCTGATTCTTCGGCATCCTGCCAACCCGATCCTATCGAGTAAGGATTGGCCCTATTCTATTAATAGTGTGTTCAACGCAGGCGCGACCCTGCTCGCGGATGGAACGACCCTATTGCTTTGCCGCGTTGAGGATCGACGCGGTTTGTCGCATCTCTGCGCCGCACGCTCTCGAAACGGTGTCGATGGATGGAAAATTGATAGCGAACCGACCTTAATGCCCAGCCCGAACGAGTATCCGGAGGAAATCTGGGGTATTGAGGACCCTCGCATCACGTTCGTGCCTGAACTGCAGCAATACGTGGTCACCTATACCTCGTATTCGCGCGGTGGCCCCGGAGTGTCTCTGGCCCTGACGAAAGACTTCCGCAGTTTCGAGCGGTACGGCGTCATCATGCCCCCCGATGACAAAGACACAGCGCTCCTGCCCCGGAGAATCGATGGATACTGGGCGCTGATTCATCGGCCCATGACCACACTCGGAGCGCACATGTGGATTTCCTACTCTCCCGACCTGCGCCATTGGGGCAGGCACAGGCTCATGCTGGAAGCACGCCGCGGCGCTTGGTGGGATGCAAACAAAATTGGTCTGTCGCCGCCACCCATCGAAACTTCCAGAGGCTGGCTCGTGCTCTACCACGGAGTGCGGCACACGCCTTCGGGCTGTCTATATCGCTTGGGGTTGGCCCTCTTCGACCTTGAGAAGCCAGAAAAGTGTTTACTGCGAGGGGATTCGTGGATCTTTGGGCCCGAGGCCGAGTACGAGCGCCGCGGCGACGTCGATGATGTTGTGTTCCCGTGCGGATATACGATGAACCCCGATGGCGACACCGTCAATCTTTACTACGGAGCTGCTGATTGCTCGATCGCCCTGGCCCGAACGAGTGTGCGCTCTCTACTGGAGTGGCTGGATGCCAATGGAACCTGCGAACGCCGACAACGGGCGCAGGATTTATGAAGCTCCTGCTTTGGGTTTTCCAGTTTGCCTTCGGTTGTCATCACCGCCAACTGAGCCGTGTGCTCACGATCAAGAAACGGACGTACCAGGTCTGCTTGGAGTGTGGACAGGAGTTTGGGTATTCCTGGGCATTGATGCACTCCCTACCGTCGAGTGTTACCGACCCTTCCTATGAACCGCTGAACAGCACCAAGCACGCCGAAGTTCCGGTGATTTAATCCGGGTACCGACACAGGGCTGCAATCCTCATTTCTGGATGTGAGCTATCTTGCTCAGACGCGAACGCCCGTGCGTGTCATTCTTGAGTCTCCTGAGTGTGTTGAGAGAGCGACGACCGCTGATTCCTAGCTCTCATTCTTAGGTCGCTGCGGGTCGGGTCCCGATCAGGTTACGGCGAAGCGAGCACATCCAGCCAATCGGCATTCTTCATCCGCGTGTATGCCGCCAAACCTTGCGGTGAGACACGATTCGAGCCTGAAAGCTCTCGAACATTGAAATCAGGGCAACACCTCCAGCTGGATAAAGAGGTGTCAGCCCGCGAAAGATGAAAGGTCAAAGATTATGCCTCTAATTCAACTTCTCGAAGTTCTGATCGTGGTGGGTGTTCTCCTGTGGCTGGTGAATCGCTTCATTCCCGTGCAGGGGTCCATCAAGTCAATTTTGAACGGTGTCGTTGTCATTGCAGTGGTTCTGTGGATCCTGAATGTTTTTGGACTCTTCCATTCGCTTTCCAGAATCCACCTTGGAACGTGAAGGATTTCGTAGACCTACCCAGTCAAGAAGGTAATGGAGATAACACCTATGAGAGTAATTAGAATTACCAGCACGGCCATTTTGTCGCTGCTTCTCGGAATCGCTGCTCCTGCTTACGCACAGCACGAGCAGCAGGGCGAAAAGCAAGACCATCCCCAGCAGCAGAGCAAGCATGAGCAAGCCAAGCCCGAAAAGCAGCATGCTCAGCAGCAAAAGCAGTCAGACCAAAAACAGCAGCAGCATGCTCAGCAGCAACGGCAGTCAGACCAGAAGCAACAACAGCAGCATGCTCAGCAGCAAAAGCAGTCAGACCAAAAACAGCAGAAGCATGCTCAGCAGCAACGGCAGTCGGACCAGAAGCAACAGCAGCAGCATGCTCGGCAGCAACGGCAGTCAGACAAGAAGCAACAGCAGCAGCATGCTCAGCAGCAACGAGGCCACGAGCAGCCGCAGCACGCTCAGGAACAGCAGCGCGTCCGGCAGACCGCCTGGCAACAGCATCGCGCACGAAGCTGGCAGTCGGACCACCGCACTTGGCAACAACGTGGCGGCTACCACGGCTACCGCATCCCTGACGACCGGTTCCGTGGACACTTTGGGCCAGACCATGGATTCCGCATCTACGGACTGCCCTTCCTGGTTGTGGGTGGATACCCGCGCTTCCAGTACGGTGGTTATTGGTTCATTCTCGTTGACCCATGGCCAGAATACTGGGCGAATGACTGGTACGACACCGACGACGTTTATGTCGCCTACGACAGCGGCTACTATCTGTTCAACCGCAGGTATCCCGACGTCGGAATTGCGATCAACATCTCGAGGTAGCGGTCTACCCGGTGCAGCCTCGGGAGAGGCTGCACTCCTCCTGAATACATGACAAGGAGCACAATATGCTTGGAACTATATTGATCGTGATCTTGGTTTTAGCACTTCTTGGTGTCCTGCCACGGTGGTCGCATAGCCGGAGTTGGGGTTATGGCCCGAGCTCTGGGGTGGGACTAGCGCTTTTCATCGTTGTCCTTCTGCTCGTTCTCGGCCGGATTTGAACCATGCGTCACCCGCCTATCTCGTCAAGCGCCATAGCTCAGAGGGGTTGGCGCTTGCTTTCTGTCCGTGCGGCGGCACTTCTTCTCGTCGTGCTCATGTGCAGCGGCAGTTTGTCCGCGTACTCCGTTCTGACGCACGAGGAAATCGTAGACCTGGTGTGGACCGATCACATCCAACCCCTCTTGCTCAAGCGATATCCAGGACTGTCGGAAGACCAGATCCGGGAGGCGCACGCCTACGCCTATGGAGGCGCCGTCATCCAGGATCTCGGCTACTACCCATTCGGCAGCACGGAATTCAGCAACCTGGTGCATTACGTCCGCAGCGGAGACTTTGTTCGCGAGTTGCTCCTCAAAAGCCAGGATGTCAACGAGTACGCCTTCGCCTTGGGCGCCCTGTCGCACTATGCGTCGGACATCGCCGGTCACCCGGCCGTTAACCAGTCCGTCGCCATCCAGTATCCGAAGCTACGGGCGAAGTTTGGCCAGTCGGTTCGGTATGCCCAGGACAAGACCGCGCATTTGAAAACGGAGTTCGGATTCGACACAGTGCAGGTCGCGAAGAATCGTTATGCGTCGCAGCAGTACCACGATTTCATCGGATTTAAGGTTTCCAAGTCCCTGTTGGAGCGGGCTTTCCCCGTCGTATACGGGGTGGAGTTGACCGACGTGCTTACCCATGAGGATCTGGCGGTGGGTTCGTATCGTTTCGCTGTCAGCCAGCTAATTCCGCAAATGACCCGAGTCGCTCTGCAAACCCATAAGAAAGACCTGATGCGCGAGACGCCTAATTTTGCGAAAAAGAAGTTTCTGTACCGTCTTTCGCGCTCGGATTACGAAAGGCAGTGGGGAAAGGACTACGTGAAGCCGGGCGTGGGTAGCCGGATTTTGGCAACCCTCCTGCGCTACATGCCGAAGATCGGTCCCTTCAAAGGGTTAGCATTCAATGCCCCAACCCCGCAAACCGAGGACCTGTATATCAAGAGCATCAATACGACCGTCGATCAGTACCGGGCCTTTCTCGAAGAAGTGCGCACGGATACACTGGTGCTGCCCAACTGCGACTTTGACAGCGGCAAGCCGACCAAGGCAGCCGAATACTCCCTCACGGACGACAGCTATGCAAAGCTGCTGGGTCGGCTGTCAGACCGGAGGTTCGATCGGACCTCGCCGGAACTGCGCGCCAACATCCTCGATTTCTATTCCGACCTCTCTGTCCTGATCGAGACGAAAAAGGACCAGGGTGATTGGAAAAGCGTATTGAGCGAGTTGGAGCAGTTGAAGTCCATGACCCCGATTCCGATTACCGCGGCCAACCCTGCACCGTGAGAGGACGTGGCCGTGACGGGCATCGGGAGTTTCTGGAAGGCTGCGGACAGCTAGTCGTGGAGAACAACGTTCAGTAACGATGTGTGGACTTGCAGCCCGCCGTTATAGTGAATAAAGCCCAGTTTTCTGAACCGATTCATGAAGAAGCTGACCCGCGAGCGGGTTGTGCCGACCATTTCCGCCAGCATCTCCTGGCTGATCTTGGGGACTACACTCTCGGGTTTGCCTTCCTTGCCAAAATGGGCGAGCAGCAGAAGGATCCGGGCCAGCCTCTTTTCGCTCGAATTGAAAAGCTGATCGACCAGGTCTTCCTCGTAACGGATGTTCCGCGCCAGCAAATAGGCCACGAACAGATCAGAAAATTCGTGTTCCCGATGAAGCGCTTCCATCATGACTTTCTTGTCGATTCGCAGAACTGTGCAATCCGTCATTGCAGTTGCAGAGCCCATGCGGAGCGCTTGGCCGGCAAGCGAACCTTCGCCGAAAAAGTCTCTCTCCCCTAACATGCCGATCGTTGCTTCCTTGCCAGTCTTCGACACCACGGTGAGTTTCACCTTGCCGGTCTGGATATAAAACACAGCGTCAGTGGGATCCCCTTGCGAAAAGATGGTTTGTTTCTTCTGGAAAAGCACAAGCTTCCGGCCCTCGCCGATGGTTGCGAGGAATGCATGGGGATCGAACTCGCGCCTCTTCTTGGCCGCTCCACTTGGACTTGTGGCACTACGCGTTGTTTGGAGTGTCGGGTCGATTGGGGTTAGGCGGGCGGTTTTCCTTCTGCCTGGAGAACCGTTGAGTTGGCAAGCAGGAGACATAGGCACCTCCCTCTGCCTGGACGATCTCTGCCTAGACAACGACTTTTTTATTTTACCACTTTCCTGACAACCTAAATGTCCGGAAACCGCAGCCCGCCATGCGCTGGATGGCCCCCAACCAGGGAAAGTCCGGGCTGAGCGGGCAATCGTGTCTGGTGGCTCCCGACATGAGCCATTCTGCTCAGTATTGCTAGAACAAGTGAGCGAATCTAGTGGTGTCTCAAAAGGGCAGCTCACCCGCCAAACCCGACGGCCTGATCTACCCTCTCGGAACGGGGCCGGCCCAGACACAATCGTCTGAGCCGGCCCAAGGGAAAAATCATGTTTCTCGCGCGCAAGATCGGGTGGGCTGGAATTGCCCTCACACTTCTGACGACTGGGATGTCGCTACAAGCCTTCCCGCGAAGCGCAGCAGGATCTGAGTCTGACAAAAGAAAAGTTGCAGCCTTCGTCGGCAAGAACGAGATCAGGAAAATGCAGGAGATTCTGCGCGACAAAGGACACTACCGAGGCAAGATCGATGGCGTCCTCGGTCTGCGGAGCCGAGCCAGCATTCGCGCGTATCAGAAGGCTGAGAATTTGCCAATCACTGGCCAGGTTGATGCCCGGACTGCAGACGGGCTCGGGCTCAGACCTGAATCGACCTGGGGCAATTCCCAAAGTGCCGAGCGGGATGTTCGGCACGGTAGCGACAGGGCTAGCAGCGAGATTAAGAGAGATAAACCTTCCGCAGGCATTAGGCGGGTTGAGCGTAGAGCAAGCAATCTTTCGCGCAAGGAAATCTCAAGGGCCACTGCTGTCGAAGACAACCGAGGAGACGGCGCTAACAAACAACAAGCTGAGAACGAAGAACACGACCGGTAATTGAGTTTCCCTTATGGCTTCTAGGATATTTATGGTCAACAAACACACCTCTCAGTTTCACTTCAAGGGATCTTCTCAGGCAGGACGGCAATCAAAAAGCCTCGCGGGAGTACCAGCAGGGTCGGCGGTCGTCTTCTTGGCCGCTTCGATCTGGAAGAAGGAATCATGACTACCTTGCTATTCACGATAGCCATCTCGGCTGACTATCGCGGCACCAACGAAATCTACTCCGCGCAGGTCATCGCGCGCAATGGGATGCAGCTCTATCACCTGGCCGAGGCGCTCTCAATCTCGGAAGCGCTGGAGAAGGTGGTGCAGGAAATGCGGCTAGAGGAAAAGAACAGCGCGTCGTTCCGACAATGAGAACACATCTCCTTTCTTGCATTGTCCGAATGAGGAAGTCCCCGTAGATCAGATCTCCCGTCCCGGCGAAAAAGAGCTTAGCTCGGATTGACCTGCCTCGATTTCCTCATCTATGACTTATTTCAAGCCCAGCTCGCCATTGTACTGTTGGGTAATCCCGTAGCACTCACAGGCGGAGTCTTCAAGTTTCTTGCGGTTCACGATCTTCACTGCGCCACGGGTATACTCGATGAGCTTCTTCTTCTGCAAGACACCAGCTGCCAAGCTCACGCTAGGCCTATCGGTCCCTAGCATCGTTGCGAGAAAATCATGGGTGATGGGCAGCGACTCCGAATCCACTCTGTCCTGAGTCATGAGCAACCACCGCACAAGGCGCTGCTCAATGCCGTGCAGCCGATTGCACGCGGCTGTTTGTGCAACCTGCATTCCCTGGACTACTGCATAGCGGCTCAACATCAATTGCAGGTGTGGAGCGGATTCCAAAGTCTCTTGCAAAGCTCCGACCTCGACCCGAAACCCATCCCCCGTGATTTGTACCACCGCTTGAAGCGGGCTCCTGCTCAGGCCGACAGACGCCGGTGTTCCTGTAAAGCCCTCATTGCCAACTAGGCCGGCTTCGGCGGTCCTTCCATCTTTCATTGCAACTACAAGAGAAATCAAACCTCGATTCGGGAAATACGCAAATTCTAGCTTTCCACCCCCCTCGTGAAGGACCAGATGGTTTGGCAAGCTGACGTATTCGAGATGAGGACGAAGTGAGCTGTAGTCGCTATCGGAGATCGATAGAAGTATTAGGTTGCTGACTGGTTTCCCTTCGGTATTCGTCCGCTCGCCAGATTGCACGACTTGGAGGCCCTTGTTTTCCATAAACCATCCTTAACTCGAAGACCTATCAACACTAAGCTGGATACGACCCTGAGACTGAGCAATACTGACCGCTCCAAGACGCACGAAATCTGAACCAACACTTACGCGATTCCGCGACTTCGAACGAGGCCCAGAAATCGGGCGCGCGCATAAGCTAGGGGTCTTCCATGTATGTAGGATGCCCTACAGACCATCCAGAATTGACGCATGTACACTTCGCCCGTCTCTTTACGCATTTTCCGCTACGCCCAGACCGGGAGTGACGGTTTTCTGCCGCCATTAGCCAGTACGCCGCTGTGAAAGGAGTCGTTATGGCGAACCAGAACGTTTCGTCACCTGACGGCAAGCGGGTACGAGGCATGTGGTCAGAGAACGTTGGGGCGCGGCGACAAAGGCGGCCATGAGCCGGAAACAGGTGTGGATTGACCAACAGCGTTTTCGGGGTTTTGGGTGCTCCGAATGTGGCTGGCGGTTCAAACCCTCGGGTGCGCTCACTGGCACATCTTTTGATGAAATGATGCGCAGCTTCGAGTTGCAGCGCGACAAGGAGTTCACATTGCATGTTTGCGCCGATCACCCAAGAACCAAGAGCACAAACTCTGAATAATTCAAACCGCACCACTACCATCGGATCCAGATACGCAGCATTTCTCGCCGGATTGTAGCCGAGGCCGATACCCACCAAAGCAGTAAATAGTTTATTGAGGTTTGATAGCGATGCGGTGTTCCTATCCCTACAGCCGTTTCAACGTTGCCGGTTCATTTCTGCATGGCCTATCCAGTTTTCTTTAACTCTGCCAGCTGTCCCTTCAAGTTTGCGACGGTTTCTTTAGCATGGCCTATCCGCTGCTGAACTTTGCCCGCTTTCTTTTCGACTTTCCCTTCGGCTCTCAGATTACGGTCCTTCGTAATCTTTCCGACCTCCTCCTTGAGTGTTCCCTTCACTTCGTGGAAGCTGCCCTCGATCTTGTCTTTCGTACTGGTTTTCATATTTCCCCTCTGGCCCTCGTAAAAGTGCGGAATGCGGCTCTTCTGAGCCCCTTTGAGGGCTGTCACTTTTGTAAATCTCGGGTCTTTTTGAGGCTGAGCAGAATTGACCATCTCTAGGAATGGGCCCCGGCTTCATCCCGAAACGGGAAAAGGTATACGCGGTGGTGTCATGTGAAATGTGAGTTCCCCACGAGTTCACACTGGAACTCGTGCAGAACAGGACAGATCTCTTCACGACAATTCTTCGGCAATTCCATGCGGCAAAGGTGTGAGCATTATTGCTCAGACCTCTTGAATCCTGATTTGTTAAGGTCGGAATCGACCAGTTGCGCCCGCATGTCTGAGCGATTTGTGTGCGAGTGTAAGAACGCCACGAAGCCAGCGAGGCGGCGCAGAGGGCACAGAAATGAGGCTTTCCGATGAAAAAAGTAATGTTCTTGCTTGCGATGTTGAGTCTGGGCACGCTGTGCTGGGCAGGGTCGGCCCGGGAAGATGCCACCGAGCGACTGGAAAACGCCACCACAGTGTTACACGAAATTATGGGGATGCCTGACAAGGGAATCCCGGAAGAAGTGCTGGAGCACGCAAAGTGCGTGGCGGTTGTACCGCACATGGTCAAAGGCGGCTTTATCTTCGGAGGTAAAGGAGGCAAAGGCGTAGCCACCTGCCGCACCGCGGACGGTTGGAGTGCGCCGGCGTTCATCACGATTTCGGGCGGAAACTGGGGACTGCAGATCGGTGTGGAAGCTGTGGACCTGGTCATGATCATTCAGAATGAAAAAGGGATGCAAAAGCTGCTCGAGAGTAATTTCCACGTTGGAGCGGACGCTTCGGCCGCAGCCGGTCCCGTTGGACGGCATGCCGAGGCCGGCACGAACTGGAAGATGGATACGGAGATCCTGACCTACTCCCGGGCCAAGGGTGTGTTCGCGGGGCTCACGTTGGAAGGTGCATCGATCCGCCAAGACAATGATTCCCGGCACGCGATTTATGGACGCAAGGTCACCACTCGGGCTTTGCTGTTGGGCAAAGTGTCGGCCCCTGCCGTAGCCCAGCCGTTCCTTGCGGAAGTTCGTGGAGCGAAAGCTCAAGCCGTAGCGGAAGGGAAAGCCGAAGCCAAAGAGAAAGATCAGAAGTAGGGGGTAACCGCTCATGAAACGAGTCGGAGTTATCAGCACAGCAGTTCTATCGTTGCTTCTCGGAGCCCCTGCCTTTACCTACGCGCAGCAAGAGCAGCAAGGTGAAAAGCAGAAGCAAGAGCAGCAAGACGAAAAGCAGGGCAAGCCCGAAAAGCAGGGCAAGCCCGAAAAGCAAGCCAAGCCCGAAAAGCCACAGGGCGCACAACAGGCTAAGCCCCAACAACAGCGGCAACAACCCGCTCAGCAACAACAGCAGCAGGACAAGAACAAGCAAGATCAGCAGCGCGCCCAGCAACAGCAGCAGCAGGACAAGAACAAGCAAGATCAGCAGCGCGCCCAGCAACAGCAGCAGCAGGACAAGAGCAAGCAAGATCAGCAGCGCGCCCGGCAACAAGAGCAGCAGGACAAGAACAAGCAGCAGCAACAACAAGGAGAGCGTCTCTCACAACAGCGCCAGCAGCAGCTTGTTGAGCAGCAGCAGCAGCGCCTGACGCAGTACCGACAACATTTGGATCAGCAGCAGCGTGTCCTGCAACAGCAGACCGCAGAGCTACAGCAACAAAAGCGGATGGCGCAGTACCGTTTTCACGAAGACTATCTAGAGCGCCTGCGTCAACAGCAGGTATTTCTCCAGAACGACCGTCACCCGGATTACGATCGCGATCCGTACTTCTACACGGCTCCGATCTATCGTTACCATCGGGGCGGCCGCTACTACGAGGTTAATCAATACGCCGCAGATTTGCTCCGCCAGGCCCTAAACAACGGTTATCAGGAAGGCTTCCGGGCCGGACAGGCAGACCGCGAGGATCGCTGGCGTTCCGACTACCGAGACTGTTATGCCTATCAGGACGCCAACTACGGCTATAACGGCTATTACGTAGACCGGGACGACTACAACTACTATTTTCGGGAAGGTTTCCGTCGGGGCTATGAAGACGGCTACAGCAGCCGGTATCAATATGGCCGCTATTCTGACGGCTCATACATCATGCTTGAGGTCATCTTGTCGCAAGTCCTCGGCTTCGAGTCGCTTCGCTAAGCAGAGCGCGAGGGTAGCGGACTGAACAATGCGCCCGGGTTTATTGACCGGAAAGAGTCAGTGAAACCGGGCGCACCCCTGAAGTCTCTTTTCCCGTGACACCTACCGGTGAAGTGGCTTGTGCTCGGCGGGAATCGCGCCCGCCTCTGAGGGTGTCAGACGAGAGGGATCGCAATAACCATTCCCCTTCTGACAAGCCGTGTAATTACGTTTGTGCTCAGCGTCGGCCAGCAGTTTGGCTTCGGGGGCCGTCAGCTTTGAGTAGTCACAGGTTTCCTCGCCAGCCTTGCAAGCAGAGAGATTGCGTTGATGTTCGGCAACGGCGGTTTGACCCGCTTCCAACGGAGTGAGTTTGGCGCGGTCGCACTCGCCCCAGCCACTACGTTTACCTCGGTGGTTTCTGATTGAGTCAGCTTGGAGCGATCGCAGGTGCCGTCGGACCGGGTCAACTTGGACTGGTCGCACGATGCTATGCCATCGTTGCAATTGGAGACGTTACGCCGATGATCGGCCACAGCCGCCGCAATCGCTTCTGGTTCGGAGAGTTTTGACCGGTCGCAGGAATCGTAGCCATTTCGGCAGTCCGAAACGTTGTGCTCGTGGCGAGCGAGAGCCACTTCAACCAATTCCGACTGGCTCAATCGTGAGCGATCGCAGGCATCGCGGCCACTCTTGCAGTCCGCCAGGTTCTGGGCGAGATCAGAGGGCTGTGCAAATAGAAGAACAGGCCCAAGAGTGAGGCAGGCTACTTCTGCCCAAAGACATCTCCGCAGGGTAACGTTCATGTTTTGCCGCCTTTCGAGCAATCGAAAAATGTTCTCTGCAGCCTGAAGCGTATACGACCTCTGAAAAAAACAAAAAGTGCTGACCGAAACCGCTTTTGCGGTTTCGGTCAGCAAATAGTGCGGGTGCGCTGGCTTCTGTTGATGCAACTACTTCTTGTCTTCTTTCACTTCCGCAATGTGCGCTTGTTGGCCTGCATCGGACACGGCCTTCAGGAATGCGTCCGCACTTTTCGGAGTTGACACCTTGCCCGATAGAATGTTGCGGAACTCCATGTCCTTGCCGTAGATCGCGCTAGTCGAGTCGTCATCCTGCTGCACGACGGCGCCTTCGAGGGTTAAGCCGGCGAACACGCCCTTGGAGCGTGAGTAGGTCAGCACTTCGGTGTTCATTTTCCAGTCAGTTCCGGCGGACGCATGACGGCCAACCGGGCCCGCTGCAACCGAACCTTCCCCGGTGAGTTCGAACTTGCTGGAGAGCAGATGCTGAAAACCCCGGTCGTTCATGACCAACATCACCAGGTCCACGCCTTCGACTCCGATCTGCAATCCCCAGCTTCCTCCACCCACGGAGACGAACGCGGGCGCACTCCAACCTTCAGCCGTACGGCAAGAGGCCACGCCACGTCCGTGCTTGCCGCCAAAAATGAAGCCACCCTTAATCAAGTCTGGCACGACCAGGATGCACTTTGCATTGCTCAATACTTCTTCAGGGATACCTTTGTCCGGTGTTGACATGATCGCGTGGAGAACATCCACGGAGTTTTGCAGGCGGTCAACCGTGTCTTCCCGAGCCGAGCCGGCCCACGCGTACGTTCCAACTAGGCCCATGAAGCTCATCAACAACAGTGAAATCGTTTTTTTCATGAATTTTCCTTTAGGTGGTGCGGAACTAAGAGGAGAGGACTTCAGATGGCTGACTTAGCTCAGAGGACCTGAAAGAGAGAGAGGAAGTGTTCGTCTCAAACATCATGATCGCCCAGGCAGGAAAGAATAGCTGGTCTAAATTGCTCACTTTATGTCTTGTGGCCCAAACCGATGCTGGATGGTCGCAATGTCGTGACTGAAGGTTTCTGTGCAATGTGAGCAATCCTGCACAGAATCGCCTACGCTTAGCCTGCCATTATGAACTGGGGGAGATCCGAACCGCTATTTCCAAGAGTCCAGCCACTCACCCTGTTACCCAACCGTCCCCAGCAATGGGAGAAAGAGCGAAGGTAGATCGATGGAACCCGTCCTTCGCCGTTTTCGCAAACGCGTTCGTAGACGGCTCGCCTCCGTCACTGGCACATTCACGGAGTTGCTGGCGGCTCTTAAACCGCAGAGCAAGAATTTTGGATCGCAGAGGATGTGTCCGTTTTGCGGGTTAATCACCCCACGGTCCCAACGATTGTGTTTGGAGTGTGGGGAATCACTCTGAGGCATTCAACTGGACCGGAAGGATGCAAGCCAAGGATGAGCAACCCGAGCCAAGGAGACTAACGATATGCTTTGGACGATTTTGGTGGTTCTGGGAATCTTGTGGCTTCTAGGCTTTAGTCTGCATGTAGGCGGGAGCCTGATCCACCTGCTACTAGTTGTGGCGTTGGTGATCTTCATCATTAACCTCGTTGGCGGGCGTCGAAGTTCGGCTTAAAGAGTTCCGGGAATACTGACCAGATATCCAGGTCATTAATATCTACGATGTGTAGCAGGTCTCTTTGACGCTGTGAGGACACAAATGAAAAAACAGTACCTTCACCTCTCTGCCTATTCTTGTGACAAATGTACCGGTCCGGTGGTTGCAGGCTCGCTGGCAGTCCGCGAGAATGAAATCTCGAAAGAGACTGACATCAGGCAGGTAGGAGCAATTTGCCTGTCATGCGGCCATCGGCAGAGCAAGGGGACTGAGGCGGGTGTCACTCGCAACTTTCCACCGGTGCAATGGGAGCCAATGAAGACTGCGAGCCACATTCCGACCCCATTGGGCGAAATGCTCAATCGTGCAGAACTAGCAGCGAGTTTGAGAGTGGCCTCAGTTCTTTGACGGGCGCGTACGCGTGCCGGCAATGGCCAGCGCGATCCCACCTGCGATCAGCACAGCACTGATGATGGGCGACACTCGTTCACTGTGGCTGGTCTGCACGCCGATGTTCGTGTCCCCGACTTTGATGCCCTGCGACTCGGAGTGAGGAATCGGCACCACCAGCGATGCGATGCCGAGCACAAGCAGGAGCAGCCCTGCAAACAACAAGATTTTCATATCATTTCCTCGTTATCCTCGATGCGTCGAAGCGCATAACCGCCGCCCTCGCACCCCATTATTAACATTCGGGCTCAGGGAACTGTTCAACATTGTTCTACCGATGTTTCTTATACTACACGGGTTGCCGATCACGTCCGACTGGTATCCCAGGGTTTACCTGCAGCGGAAAGCCGCTTGGTTGGGTTGGAGCTGGTTTCCAGGAGAACTGAGCCGGTGGAAACAGCTAGTCGTGCAGATTCCGGAAGTGAGCCGTTCTGCTCAATATTTCGAAAGCCAATGAGCGACTCTATAGATGCCTCTAGACGTGGCGCATCCTGCGATTGTGTTTAGCGTTTGACACACCAGAACAATCAGCGTAGGGTCAAGAAAGAGTGAGTACTTCCATTCCTCTTTCAGGTCCTCTGAGCTAAGTCAGCCCATCTGAAGTATCTTCCCCCTTAGTAACGGACGGAACCGGGAGGTTCAGCATGGTTAATTCCCACTCATCCACACCAAAGCCCAAAGGTCTCACCGCGCCAAAAAAGACTCTTGCACAAGTGGTGTCGACCTCCGATGCAGCAGGGTTAGAACACAAGATTAGAGAACGCGCCCACCAGCTCTATGAAGGCCGCGGCCGTGAGCCTGGCAGAGACCAGCAGGACTGGGTCCAAGCCGAGCACGAAATATCGAAGGAACGGCCGTAGAAGGAACGATCGCTTTCAGTCTCCAGGGGTCTTCCAGGAATTGTTCCCAGAGATGGTCCATGACAAATTGCCTAGAGTGCAAGAATCTAACCCGGGTCTTCGAATCCAAATTAGCCACGTACCTTGCGGCCCGTTCGGCGGCGCTTTATCGAATCAGCACGGAATTTGCGGCTCAGCAACAGGTCGATATGGAGCGCGCCAAGAACGATGTGGAAGAGCACCTGTTGATCTGCTCCTTCGCCACCAAGGTGCGGTGCCTCACCCCGGTACCGGCCTTTCGCCCTTGAGCGATTTCCAACAGCACGGTCGCGGACTACCGCTAGCGAAAATGTGGTCGCCTCCCCTGAGTCGTGAAGACCTCGGGCGGCCAATATTGTCCTTCTCAGAGGGGATTCCGGAAGTGAGCCGTTCTGCTCAGTATTTCCAAAGCCAATGCGCGACTCTACAGATGCCTCTAGAGAGCAGTTGATCCGCCAAACCAGACGGTCTACCTCTTGAGGCAGGAGCTTGCCCAGACAAGGTGGTTTGCGGACCATTGCCGGATGTTCATTCGCCGGGAACCGCAACCGGGTCGCCCTCCAATGGAGGGCAGCTTCGTCAGGGCCAGCCTCGATGGCGCGCCTCCGCGAGGAGGAGGAATGAAATGCACCCAGAAGATCTGATGAAACCTGACCTGTTTAGTGAAATCGTGCTGTTGGGTAGCGGCGGACTGATGTTCGTTTCGCTGTTGCTGATCGTAGTGGCCGCGTTCGCGCGGCCTTAACCGCGCCCAGGTTTCTCTTGAGGACTTATGCCGCCAACCGTTCAAGTCGGTACGATTCTGATCGAGGAGTGGCCGCTGATGCCCCAACTTCTTGGCCTGGAGAGCGAGCCCTATTCGGGAAACTGGAGACTGGTTAAGGAGCTGGATGGCTTCGCCCTTGATCGCAAGATCCGTGCCTCGGGATGGAACTTCTTTTTCATGGCGGCAGAAGTAAAGGTGATGTTCTTTGGTGCTCTTGGAGGGAAGAAGATCGAGCACGCATTGAAGCGGATTCTGGGGAAGGTAGAGCAGCAACACTTCAACGGCCTCGAGGTGACGGAAATCGTTGCCAAGCGCTTTCTGGGCGTGCCCTATGCCATCGTCTCGGCACACTCTCGGCATGTCCAGCAGAGCTGCTACTTGGATAGCGGTCCGACACGGCGGACGTCCCAGCGCGAGACAGCATGGGCCAGAGGTTGAGCGTGTCTCCGGTCTGGGGAGTAAACTTATGAAACTTGGCGCGAACCAAAGTCTCGAGCGAATCCTTGAGTCTGCAATTGTGGTCTCTTGGGCAGACTTGATGCCTGGCACCCAAACTGGCTTGATTCACATTGAATACGGCTTCGCTGCGGGCGGCACTTTGGATTATCTGAAGTTCTGGTCATCCATAACCCGAGGCCAGTGGCTGCTGGCTTGTGAGTACTGGATGTCAGCGTCTACCTTTCACAGCGCCGGAGTCCACTTTCACAATGGATATCAATCCGAAGGTCTGGCCCACATTCTGGGATCTGTGATGCAGCACCAAACTGCATTCTCGCTTCCAGCGGATCTCGGCCGGCAAGGACTGCTCCAGATCCCAGCACCCACGCAAGAAGAAAGTGTGGTAGCCGCCGCGTCAGTCAGCGAAGCCCTTGACCGCGTCGGCTCGGCACCGGCCCAGCTTGCGGTGGCTTGAATTCTGACCGCTCATTAATCTACTGCACCTTGGGTTCGCTCGCGCAGAAAAATCGAGCAGTTAATGTGAAACCGCGCATCTAACAGTCCAAATGAAGGAGACTGAGAAGTCAATCTTCGAAGAGCGATATAGAGTTGTCGCCGTTGAGAGCGACCGCCTACTGGTCCGAGGAGTTCTCAGCGGCGAGATGCTAACGATCATCAACCCCGAGCCCGAGACTCCTCTTACCCAAGAAGACTATCCGCCTGGAAAGTTAATTGCGTTGACCGACCCGTCAACTGCGCCTCTGAATTAGGATTGTCAACTCCTGCCGACTTGCAGTCCGCCATCGCTCCGACCAGCACGAAGGCTGCCGTCCCCTGGCCGCGGTTTGACAACCGCTACGCGGAAGAATAGCATTGTAATTGAGCAAGCACCTCTTCTTACTCTTTCAGGTTCTCTGAACTAAGTCAGCCCATCTGAAGTTTCCCCTCTTAGATTGCCGAAGGAGGAGCTACGTTATGACACTTTTGACCCGTTGGGAACCTTTCCGTGAATTTTCCACTATGCAAGACCGCATGAACCGCATGAATCGTCTTTTCCGTGAGTCGTATAGCCCTGAAGGCCCGGAAGAGGCATTGACGACCACCACCTTCGCACCGCCGGTGGACATCTACGAAGACGAGCACACCATTACTCTGAAGATGGAAGTCCCGGGCATCGACGAAAAAGACATTGACGTCCGCATCGAGAACAACACCCTTAGCGTCCACGGCGAGCGCAAGTTCGAGAAGGAAGAGAAAGAGGAGAACTTCCGTCGCGTCGAGCGGCAGTACGGGAGCTTCACCCGCTCGTTCACGCTGCCCAGTTCCGTCGATACGGGGCAAGTGAGCGCCCATTACGACAAGGGCGTGCTGAAGATCAACCTTGCTAAGAAGGCCGAAGCCAAGCCCAAGCAGATCAAGGTGAACGTTGGCGGCGAGAAGACCCTCGAAGCCAAGGTTCACGGCAAGGTCGCATAAGCACCGCTGGCATGGTTGTCAGTTGCGAAATGGTGAGTGGAGAGAAATGGGAGGCGCCTTGTTGCGCCTCCCCCCTTATTTGTCACCCCGAACGAAAGGAAAATCCTTGAAAAACACCAAATTTGTCGTCAAAGTGAACCGTGGCGGTACTCGCGCCCCTGAATACGTGCACGCACCCTGGCACTGGTTATGGGACGATTCACGGCCGAAGACACTGTCAAATCCATTCAGAATTCCCGTCGCAGCCCGGAATTAGTGCCCGTACAGGTTTAGGATCAATCTTGGAGTGACTAGGTTCTTAATCTTCAGCACGACGGAGATGGTGTTAGCACGTTCTGGCGTCGCAGCAGGACGCGTCACTACGGCAAGTCAATGGAACAATCTCATCCCACGCGCATCGCCATTGTCGGCTGCGGCAATGTTGGGGCAACCTATGCCTACGCTTTGCTGCTGAACCGGCTCTCGTCGGAAATCGTTCTGATTGATGCCAACCGCTCCAAAGCCGAGGGTGAGGCGATGGATCTCAACCACGCCATGCCGTTCGCACATCCCACACGTATCTGGGCGGGTGACTTCGCGGACTGCGCGGGCGCGCCCATTACCGTGGTCGCTGCCGGCGCAGGCCAGCGGCCGGGCGAGACTCGGCTTGACATGGTCGTGCGCAACGGCGAAATTTGGCGTCAGATCATTCCGCAGATCGTGCAGCACAATCCCAACGGCATCCTTCTGATTGCCACGAATCCGGTGGACGTGTTGACGTATGCGGCGCTCAAGCTCTCCGGGTTGCCAGAGAAGAGGGTGATCGGATCGGGTACCATCCTCGACACCGCCCGCTTTCGGTACCTGCTTAGCCAGCATTTTCGTGTGGACTCCCGCAGCGTGCATGCCTTCATCATTGGCGAGCACGGCGATAGCGAAGTGCCAGTGTGGTCGCTGGCAAACATTGCCGGGATGAAGCTGAAAGATTTCTGCCGCGTGCAGGAGGCCGAGCTCACCTCTGCTACCCGGCAGAGCATTTACGAGCAGACCCGCGATGCCGCCTACCACATCATTGAGCGCAAGGGCGCGACCTATTATGGGGTGGCCGCTGGATTGATCCGCATCACTGCAGCCATTCTGCGCGATCAGAACACGGTTTTTTCCGTCTCGACGTTCATTCGCGATTATTACGGGATCGGCGAGGTCTGCCTGAGCCTTCCGGCAGTTTTGAATCGAGAAGGAGTGGATCGCGTACTGCGGCTTGAACTCAACCCGGAGAAGCGGCCGGGCTGCGCCGATCGGCAGAGGTCTTGCAGGGCACAATCGCGAAGCTCAAGCTCTAGACTGCGTGCAGCGGAAACATGGAATCGGTGAACCAGCTAAAGCTCGATAGAGAAAGCACTTTTAGACAGGAAGTATGGCTACATTCTCGCGTTCCAGGACAACCAGGGTCTGGTCAAAAGTGAACATTTATGGAGAGCTGGGCAGAGTATTCTGCATACAGCCGATGAAAATCCACCTCCATATCGGCGTATTGAGCACGCAGCTCTTGATGTGCGTCGGCATGTGGCAGCCGGCAACGGCGCAACCATCGAATACGCCCGCGATTGAGCCTCGTATTGCGCTGACCTCGGAGCAGGTGGTGGACAAGCTGATCCAGAGAAATCTGGAACGCGCGCTGGCGTTAGCCGCTTACCAGGGGACCCGAATTTATCGTCTTGAACACCACGGCGAAACAGGCTCCCGTTCGATCATTGAGAGGGTGTTCCACAAGTTGCTGCAAAGCGAAAAGGAAGCCCTGACCGGCGAGAACCAGGCTCGCGTAGCCCTCAACAATGATAACTACCGCTTCGCTTTGACCGGGTACGAGAGTATGCCGACTGGCCCGTGCTACATCCTCTCCGTCGAGCCTCTCACCAAGAGCAAGCTTCTCTACCGTGGCCGAATTTGGGTGGATGCAGAGGACTTTGCAGTGGTGCGGATTGAGGCGGAGCCCGCAAAGAACCCCTCCTTCTGGACGAAAGAAACCAGGATCGAGCAGACCTATGCTAAGGTAGGTGAATTCTGGCTTCCCATTTCCAATCGAAGCAGCAGCGCGATTCGACTGGGCGGCCATGCCGATTTCACCATTGACTACCAGGACTACCAGATTACGGCCGCTGCGCAGCTGAATACGCCCGCGATTGAGCCTCGTATTGCGCTGACCTCGGAGCAGGTGGTGGACAAGCTGATCCAGAGAAATCTGGAACGCGCGCTGGCGTTAGCCGCTTACCAGGGGACCCGAATTTATCGTCTTGAACACCACGGC
>JAIQFZ010000187.1 GCA_020073015.1 Terriglobia bacterium
CCCCACCCCACATCAGGAATTCGAAGGAATCGTCCGCAACGGCGTAATCGAACTCCTCAACGGCACTCTCCCCGAAGGCGCACAGGTCCAGGTCCGCCTCCGCCGCTGAACGACCGTAACCCGTGGACTGACACCTCTCTCGCACCATAGAATTCCACCAATTTGAGTTGCAAATGTCCCTGGCTGCGGCGAGAATCACGCCCTCTCGTCATGCCACCCTTAACCGTACTCGATCGCAAGGGACTCACGGGCAAACTCTCAGTGGTTCTCGTCCTGCTGGGAATCTCGGTCTTCATCAACTATGTCGACCGCGGCAATCTCTCCATCGCCGCGCCCATGTTGAAGGATGAGCTGGGCATTTCGCCAGCGCGGCTGGGCGTGCTGCTCTCCGCGTTCTTCTGGACCTATGCGTGTTTGCAGCCCATATCCGGATGGCTCGTGGACCGGTTGAACGTCAACTGGGTCATCGCCGGAGGGTTTTTTCTTTGGTCCGCCGCAACTGCTGGAACCGGGATCGTACACGCATTCTCAACATTGTTGGTGGTGCGCCTGATCCTCGGCATCGGTGAGTCCGTTGCATACCCGTCCTATTCGAAGATCATCGCGCTGCACTTCCCGGAAGAGCATCGCGGCCTGGCCAATTCGGTGATCTCCGCCGGGCTCGCGCTCGGACCCGGATTCGGCATGCTGACGGGCGGCATGTTGATGGCAAGAGTCGGCTGGCGACCGTTCTTCATCGTGCTCGGACTGCTCAGCCTGCTCTGGCTTGTCCCCTGGATCAAGTGGATGCCGGAGGCGCGAGATGCAATCCACCTGGACACGTCCGGCGCCCCGAGTCTGGCTGAGTTCCTGCGCATGCGATCCGCTTGGGGAACCTGTGTCGGATTATTCTGCGGTAACTACGTGAACTATTTCCTGATCACGTGGCTGCCCTACTATCTGGTGCGCGAGCGGCACTTCTCGATGGACAACATGGCAAAGATCGGAGGGACCGCGTATCTGCTGGCGGCCTGCTTCTCCACATTGTCCGGCTGGCTTTCCGATCGCTGGATCATGGCCGGAGCAACCCCCACTCGAGTTCGCAAAACGTTTGCCGGTGGAGGGATTGCGTTGGCCGGGACTTTCATCGGTTTGTCCGTCGTGAGCGGGCCAGTACTTGGTGTAGCCACGCTCTTGCTGGGGGTGATTTTCTTCGGCGTTTCCATTTCCAATGTCTGGGCCATCACCCAGACGCTCGCCGGGCCCCAAGCCGCGGGCCGATGGACAGGTTTCCAAAACTTCGTGGGCAATCTTGCAGGGGTCGTCGGTCCGGCACTCACCGGACTCGTTCTGGACCGGACCGGGCACTTTTACTGGGCCTTCGCGATCCTGACCGCCGTCGCCTTCACAGGTACAGCGTCATGGTTTTTCCTCGTCGGGCCAGTAGAGCAGGTGGCCTGGCACAAGAGGCCCCGAGCCATAGCCGTCCCCCATCGCGGTTGAGAACAGATCGCATCCCTGCCCGAGACCCGGCTGCTTATTGGCAACGACAATTGTTCCAATCCTGTGCACCCCTTGTGCAAATTCCGTCGGCTGCGCCTCTCCTCAGCTTCGGCGCGTTTCCCTCTCTCCACCCAAACCCCGCCCCGCGTGCGCATAACTGCGGGTGCCTTCATCCCCGCCTTCATCCCCGATTCATCACATCTGATTTTCGACAGAAAATTTCACCGTTGCACAATTCTTTTGTAATTGACCCTCATCCTCCAGGCGCGTACAGTCACTTCACTTCGCGCCACCATCCAGCCTGCGGTTAAGTAAGCGCCGCAAAATTTTGTGCTCGCTGTTCGCAAGGGAACGCAAACCGAGCAACCGGAAACCAGCAATTAGAAACTAGCAACGATCCGCCGCCCTCCCCCGAGGGGTGAAGAATTATGAATGTTGAAAGTCCATGGACCGTCTATCGCACGCGCTTCCTCGTGCGCGCTCGTCAACTCACCGAACCTTACTTTTTCACCGATGCTCTCGGCCGCGAACATTCCGGCCTCCCGGGCGACTACCTGGTTGAATCTTCCCCGGGTTGTCGTCGCATTACTCCACGCGCCATCTTCGAGGACATCTACGTGTCCCTCGCACCGTCGCCGTATGCCACTCCAATTGTCCGGACCTCAACCGATTCACCGTCCTCCGTTCTCCATCCGTGGAGCGCCCGAGCCTCGCCGAGAGAGCACACACCCGCCACGGCCTGGAGCAGATAAGGTGCCCGGCTGGAGGTAACCGTTCTAAGCTCGCAGCTCGTAGCGGTTTTCAACCAGATTCCCCTTACCACTTTCGGGCTACAATATGTGGTGTTTGCCTATTGACAGACACAACAGGCGGGAGTACTTTAAGCATCCCAGAGCACTTTTAGGCAGACCTCCAATGAAGGAGGCGACGACCAAAAAACAGGGGCGACTCTAAGTTGAGGTGACTTCGCGTCTCCCCTTCACGGAAACCATCCCTCCGAAGTGGGTGGAAAATTAGCGGTGATTTCCCCCGGTCTGGCTGGGCCAGACATCCCCTCGGGGGGCTTCATCACTTAGAAACGCGGAGAGGTTGCTCCCCGACCGGCTCAGCTTCGTCCGCACTATTTAGGAGCCCCGATGGAAGGTTTGATCCAACTCGTTGCCGCTTCGTTCATCCGTCATGGCATCGAAAGCCCAGCTCCTGGCGATTCGCCGACGTCTCCAGCGATCCGCCCCGCCGAGCCAACCCTCACCACCGTGCTCCCCGAACACAACTATCGAAAAAGCACCCAGTCGGATCCCGCGCCCTAGGAGCGCCGGCATCTAGTCGGCTCCGCTGACGACTGCACCGACTACGCTCTTTGACCGAATCGAACGATTCGTCAGATGTCATTTCCGGCATTGCTTTTTAGCCATGCCAGGAATGACTGTTTTTGAACCGCTCCTTAGTCTTTTGGGGGCGGAAATTCATCCCTGGGGGTAGCCCCAATGCAAGACCGGTTGTCTTCCGCCGTCATCTAATATTAGGAGAAGGAAATGCCCGAAGTGCGCGACCAAATCAAAACCCAGCCCGCGACCGCCACCGCGAATAATAAGAAGAAGGCCCCCGGCCTCACCTTCCGTCGCTTCTTCACCAAGCCCGGTGTCTCCCCCTATTCCGAAGTCGAATGGGAACTCCGCACCGCCCAGATCACTGACTCCCAAGGCGGCATCATCTTCGAGCAGAAAAACGTCGAAGTCCCCAAAGACTGGTCCATGACCGCGACCAACATCGTTGCCTCCAAGTACCTTCATGGGCAAGTCGGCACCGGCGAGCGTGAAACCGGAGTGCGCCAACTGGTCGCCCGCGTAGCCGAGACCATTCGCGACTGGGGCACGAAAGACGGCTACTTCCGCAGCACCGAAGACGCCGCCGCCTTCCACGACGAGCTCGTCCATCTCCTAATCCGCCAGTATGCGGCCTTCAACTCGCCCGTCTGGTTCAACGTGGGATGCGATCGCATCGAGCCCAACTCCGACGCCACCAACTGGCATTGGAACTCCACCACCCAGCGCGTAGAATTCGGCGCCACCGGATACACGCGCCCGCAGTGCTCGGCCTGCTTCATCAATTCCGTGCACGATTCGCTCGATTCCATCCTGACTCTGGCGAAGACCGAAGGCATGCTCTTCAAGTGGGGCAGCGGTACCGGCACCAATCTCTCCCCGCTGCGCTCGTCCACCGAAGTTTTAAGCGGCGGCGGGACGGCCAGCGGCCCGCTCAGCTTCATGAAAGGCTTCGACGCCTTCGCCGGCGTAATCAAGTCCGGAGGCAAGACGCGCCGAGCCGCCAAGATGGTCATCCTCAACATCGACCATCCCGACATCGTCGACTTCATCGAGTGCAAGTCGAAAGAAGAAGCCAAGGCCCACGCCCTGGTCGCACAAGGCTACGACGGATCGCATCCCGATTCCGACGCCTACAGTTCCATCTTCTTCCAGAACGCCAACAACTCCGTCCGCGTCACCGACGATTTCATGGTAGCGGTCATGCGCGACACCGATTTCTCGACTCGAGCCATAGTCGGCGGCCGCGTAGTCAACACCTACAAAGCGAAAGACCTGCTCCAGAAGATTTCCGAAGCGACCTGGCAGTGCGGCGATCCCGGCATGCAGTACGACACGACGGTCAACCGCTGGCACACCTCGAAGAATACGTCCCGCATCAACGCCTCGAATCCCTGCAGCGAGTACATGTTCCTCGACGACTCCGCCTGCAACCTGGCCAGCCTGAACCTGCTGAAGTTCGCGCCCAACGGCACGTTCGACGTCGAAGCCTACCGCCACGCCGTCGACGTAGTAATCACCGCCCAGGAAATCTTGGTAGACAACGCCGGATATCCCACCGAACTGATCGGCAAGAACTCGCACGACTACCGCCCGCTAGGATTAGGCTACGCGAACCTCGGCGCGCTGCTCATGGCCGCCGGTCTCCCCTACGACTCCGACGCCGGACGCGACTACGCCGCCTGCGTAACCGCCATCATGTGCGGCCAAGCGTACTTGCAGTCCAGCCGCATAGCCGAACTATGCGAACCGCTAGGCCCAGTAACCGACACCGTACAGACTCGCCTGGGAGTGACCAAAGCTGAGAACATGCCCGGAGCCGCCTGCCCCGGTTACTACCTCAACCGCGAGCCCTTCTTAGACGTAATAAGAATGCACCGCGCGTCCGTGAACAACATCAACAAAGCAAACGTCCCCACCCCGATCTACGAAGCCAGCAAACAGTGCTGGGACGAAGCCCTCAGCAGCGGAGAAAAGCACGGCTACCGCAACAGCCAGGTAACAGTTCTAGCTCCGACCGGCACGATCGGCTTCTTTATGGACTGCGATACTACCGGGATTGAGCCCGATTTGGCTTTGATTAAGTACAAGAAGCTGGTTGGTGGGGGGATGATTAAGATTGTTAACAACACTGTGCCTGCGGCTTTGTTCAAGCTGGGGTACACGCATGAGCAGACGGATGCGATTGTTTCTTACATCGACGCTACTGGAACCATCGAAGGCGCGCCGCATGTGAAGGACGAGCATCTGGCGGTGTTTGATTGCTCGTTCAAGCCGGCCAAGGGCACTCGGTCGATTCACTACATGGGACACCTGAAGATGATGGCGGCGGCGCAGCCGTTTATCTCGGGGGCGATTTCGAAGACCGTTAATCTGCCCAATGCTGCTACGGTCGAGGATATTTCCGAGGCCTACATCCAGGCCTGGAAGTTGGGGTTGAAGGCCGTGGCCGTTTATCGCGATGGATGCAAGCAATCGCAGCCGCTGTCGGCGGCCGGGACCAAAACCGCCCAAGCGGGTAATGTGGAGCGGGCGCCCTCGCCCGCTGCTGTTCAGGAAGAAGACAACCTTGACGCCCCGCCGCGCGCCGTCCGCCACAAACTGAAAGAAGAGCGCATGGCGGTCACGCACAAATTCAACATCGGAGGCCACGAGGGCTACATCATCGTCGGCCTCTATCCCAACGGCGAACCGGGCGAGATCTTCATCAAGATGGCGAAGGAAGGCTCGACCGTGTCCGGCCTGATGGACAGCTTCGCGCTGGCCGTCTCGATCGCGCTGCAGCACGGCGTAAAGCTGAGCCTGTACTGCGACAAGTTTGCGCACACGCGCTTTGAGCCCAGCGGCTGGTCGAACAATCCCGACATCGGCTATGCCAAGTCGATCATGGACTATATCTTCCGCTGGCTGCAGATGCGCTTCCTCAGCGGACAGCAGCAGTTCCTGTTCGAGAGCCTGCGTCCCAAGCCGCTGGCCGCGCCCGCTCCGGAAGGGGTCGGCGATCTGAACGGCTCCGCTGAACCAAGACCCGAAAGCCGGGAGCCGAGAGCCGGTTCCGTCCACGCCGCCGACGCGCTCGCCGGCATGATCGACCTGGGCGA
>JAIQFZ010000043.1 GCA_020073015.1 Terriglobia bacterium
ATCGGCACCTACATCGACCGCCACAACGAAAGCCCGAAACCGTTTATCTGGACCGCCAGCGCTGCCGACATCCTGGAAAAAGTGAAACGCGCTCAACGCACCCTCAATAAACGTCAATCTGCATGACGCACTACACTAGTTCGGTGCCGATTAGTTCTCTTGTCTCTGCTTCACCCCAGCATGAGATTGTTCTAGCCGGTAGATCACGCCGCACGATCCACTTTCCCCACAGATCTTTCGGGATGGTTTGCGCGGAGATGGTCGACGCAAGGCAGAGAGACCAAAGGATCGCGGACGGTAACCGGCTCATACGCCCCAGTTTAGTCCATAGGCGTTTTTCGGAGTGTGCCGTGCCAGCAACCGTGGGCTTGGTGGCACTCCGCCGTCTTATCTCGTGGGATAATGGTCCCTCCGGCGCCGGAGTCGTTTCCTAGCCGAGGGCATCCAACTATCGTGACAATCCATCAAGAGCACTTCTTCTTCGAGCACTACGGCCTTGCGAATCAGGATCTTGAGCGGTATCTTGCCGCTGCCCTTTCAGCCGGTGGCGAGTACGCCGACCTCTACTTCGAGTACCTGACCTCGACCTCGCTGATGGTTGATGAGTCGATGGTGAAGTCGGCGTCGCAGGGCATTTCGGCGGGTTGCGGTGTGCGCGTGGTTTCAGGCGAGCGCACCGGATACGCTTACACCGACGACCTTTCGCCCGAGCGCATTCTGCATGCCGCCCGCACGGCCGCACTGATTGCCAGCGCCCCGGCCAAAACGACCGTGACTGGATTCCAGCAGAAGCCGGCGCGAAGCCTGTATCCCGTGGCTCTGCCTTCGGTCGACGCCGACATCACCGCCAAAGTCGAGTTGCTCATGCGTGCCGATCGTGCCGCCCGTGGATACGATGTGCGCATCAAAGAAGTCCGCACCAATTACGCCGATGAACTCCGCAACATTCTCGTCGTCGGCTCCGACGGAACCTTTGCCGAAGACTCACAACCGCTGGCGCGCATGAACGTTTCCTGCATCGCAAAGACGGAGGCCCAGTCAGGCCGTGGAACGTCGGGCGGTGGCGGTCGCGTCGCTCTCGATTTCTTCTTCGGCGAGAAGACTCCCGAAGGCTTTGCGAAAGAAGCTGCGCGGCAGGCCATCCTGCAACTCGACGCGCGCGAAGCTCCAGCGGGCGACATGGAAGTTGTGCTCGGTCCGGGGTGGCCCGGTGTTCTGCTACACGAAGCGGTAGGTCACGGGCTCGAAGCCGATTTCAATCGCAAGAAGACATCTGCCTTTGCAGGGCTGATTGGCAAGCGCGTGGCCAGCGAGAAATGCACGGTAGTCGACAACGGCACCATGCCGTGGCGTCGCGGATCGCTCAACGTGGATGACGAAGGCCAACCCACGCAGGAAACCGTCCTGATCGAAAACGGAATCCTGAAGGGATACCTCAGCGACAAGCTTTCCTCGAAGCTCATGGGTCTGGCCGATACCGGCAACGGACGCCGCGAAAGCTACGAGCACATCCCGATGCCGCGCATGACCAATACCTACATGCTCGCGGGGCAGGACGATCCCGGCGACATCATCCGCTCGGTGAAGAACGGCGTGTATGCCGTGAACTTCGGCGGCGGACAAGTCGACATCACCAACGGCAAATTTGTGTTCTCGGCGTCGGAAGCATATCTGATAGAAAACGGCCAGATTACCGCGCCCATCAAAGGCGCAACCCTGATCGGCAACGGTCCGGACGTGCTGACCCGCGTTTCCATGGTCGGCAACGACCTCAAACTCGACGAAGGCGTCGGCACCTGTGGCAAGGACGGGCAAGCCGTTCCAGTCGGCGTCGGCATTCCCACGATCAAGGTCGATCGCCTCACCGTCGGCGGAACCGCCAAGCGGGAAACCGGCGGCTTCATGCAGTAACAGCATTCTCACCACAGAGACACAGAGGGACGGAGAAAACCAAACTCTTTCTTAATTTATTCGCGGAACCGCAGATCAGAATCAGGCTGTTGTTTTTCTCTGTGTCTCTGTGACTCTGTGGTGAAATAGATTTCAAAAATGACAACAACACTAGAAACCAGCAACCAGCCGCAAGCAACGGACCTCAAGTCTCTCGCGACCGACGTGGTCAGCCGCGCCATGAAAGGCGGCGCGACCTCGGCGGAATGCGTTGTCCGCGAGGGGGACGAATTCTCTACCACGGTTCGACTCGGGCAGGTCGAGACCCTGAAAGAATCCGGCTCGAAAGCCATCGGCGTGCGCGTCTTCTTCGGTCAGCGCTCAGCGAGCACCTATTCCAGCGATTTCTCGCCGGCGGGCATCGAGCGCATGCTCAAGTCTGCGCTCGAACTGGCGAAGATCACTTCGGAGGACCCTTATGCGGGTATCCCCGAAGCAACGAAGCTCGGTTCACTTGCCGGAGATCTGAATCTCTACCACGAGGACGTGTACTCGCTTCCAGGAACCGAGCGTATCGAGTACGCTCGCCGGGCGGAAAAGGCCGCGCTCGATTGTGATCCGCGCATCAAGAACTCGGACGGCGGATCGTTCGACGCCGCCACCGGTCGCAAAGTTCTCGCCAACTCGCACGGGTTCGTCGGTGAATATCGGCGCTCGTATTGTTCCGTCGCTGTCGTCCCGATCGCACAAGATGACAAGGGCAATATGCAGCGAGATTACTGGTATTCAGTTGCCCGCAGCCTCGCCAGGCTCGACTCCGCCGAAGAGGTCGGGAAGGAAGCGGCTCGCCGCACGCTGCGCCGGTTGGGAGCGCGCAAGGTTAAGACTGCGCATGTCCCGGTGGTGCTCGATCCCATGGTCGCGAGTTCCATGCTCGAACATATTTTCGAGGGCGTGAATGGCGACTCGGTGTATCGCGGCGCGTCGTTTCTGGCCGGCAAGCTCGGCGAAAAAATTGCCGGGCCGAACGTTACGGTCGTCGACGACGGAACGATGGTGGGCGGTTTCGGCACCTCGCCGTTCGATGGCGAGGGCATTCCCACTCGGCGCACAGTCGTGATCGAGAACGGAGTGCTCAAGTCGTATCTGCTGAACACCTACACCGCAAAGAAACTTGGTCTCGAAACGACGGCGAACGCTTCGCGTGGACTCGCCGGCACTCCGGGGATTGGCCCTGGAAATTACTTCCTGCAGCCCGGAACGAAAACACCGCAGCAGATCATCGGCGAAATTAAAGATGGCCTCTATGTCACCGAGTTCCTCGGCCACGGCGCCAATCTGGTGACCGGCGATTATTCGCGGGGAGCGTCCGGCCTGTGGATCGTCAACGGCGAACTCGCCTATCCGGTCGAAGAGATCACGGTCGCTGGCAATCTCAAGGACATCTTCTGCAACCTCTCGGAGATCGGTACCGACCTTGAGTTCCGCGGCAGTGTTGCTTCGCCTACGATCCGGATTGACGGGCTCACCGTGGGCGGCGGCGGGAATCTGGGGCTTCCTGGTGCTCACCCCGCTGTATTTCCTATTCGATCGGATTGGCCGGCAGGACCCGCCGCCGATCACTCATCCCGGTTTCTACTACGGCTTTGTGGGAGTCGGCCTCGCCTGGCAGATCGCGTTCCTGATCATCGCCACCAACCCCGTACGCTACCGCCCGCTCATGATCGCCTGCATGGTCGAAAAGTTCGGCTACGCGGCTTCCCTTGCGGTTCTATATCTGCAGCGCCGCTTGCACGGGTCCGATCTGACCTTCGGCGCCGTCGACCTGCTGTTCGGGCTGCTGTTTGTGGTCGCGTTCTCTAGAACGAAAGACAAGGCTTAACAGCTGTATGCAGAACGTGGGCAGAGCCTGCCCTGAGCGCAGTCGAAGGGAGTGCCCGCGCCACACAGGTTCTCAGCCTAGTCCGCGGAGCGCGGTCAGCAGCTCCTCGACGTCGGGCAGCTGGCTGATGCCGTAGACCTTAGCGAAGGCGATCTTTCCATTCTTGTCGACAATGAAGGCAGCGCGCTCGCTGATGCCGGGGACGGGCGGGGCTTCGCGGAGAATGCCGAACTTGCGGGTAACCTCGGCGTGGGGATAGAAGTCGGCGCAGAGGGGAACCTGGACGGGGCCAACCTCCTTCTGGCGCCACGCTACGTGACTGGGGATGGAATCTACGCTGATGTCCAGAACCTGGGCATTGAGCGCCTCGAACTCTTTGCGACGGGCATCGAGTTCGGGCACCTGGATGGCTCAAGTCGGGGTCCAGTCGAGCGGGTGAAAGGTGACGACCAAGTGCTGTTTGCCGAGATAGTCGCGGGAGCGGATGGTGATTTTCTTCTCGCCTGCGACGGCCGGAAGCTCGAACTCGGGGGCGAGATCGCCGACTTTCAGGGGCATGCTTTTCTCCGAAACGAGATTGTAATTGAAGTTGGGGGAGGCAGATTAATCACAGAGACCACCCTGCAACTTCGCTCAGGGCAGACTCCGGACAGGGCGGAACACGGGTCCCAATCCTTTCTCGGATCAACATTGAATTAGCAGACAAAAAGAGAGGCGGCCTTTTCCGGCCGCCTTCTTTTCGAATTTTGGGTGTGGCTTAGACGCCTTTGACGTTCTCTGCTTGCCAGCCTTTGGGGCCCTTCACGACGTCAAATTGAACTTGTTGACCTTCCTGCAGGCTGCGGAAGCCGTTGGCCTGAATGGCGGAGAAGTGAACGAAAACGTCCTCGCCGTTCTGGCGGCTGATGAATCCATAGCCCTTGGCATCGTTAAACCACTTTACTGTTCCTGTTTCCATGGTGTTACTTGTGTTCCTTTGGTGTTGAAGTATGCGCTGGAGCTCGCTGGATAGTGCAGGCAGGTCACGCTGTAGAGCGGGGTACTGCTTACAACCGCAAAGATCAAACGCAGCTAAATTCTACCTGCGCTCGGGTTAAATAGCTACTAGATTCTGCGGTTACGGACGTAAGAGCTTATGGAAACGTGCGTCGGAGGCCTTGATTTGCAACTTTCTAAAGCCTGATTGATCATAGAGTTATGAGCTTCCGTGTGGGGAAATTGGGGCTGGTTCTGGCGGGAATGGCGCTCTGGGTTGCTCCTCTGGCTGGCCAGGGAGACCTCATTAGCGACGTCCTCCACCGGCTGGCGGGGAGCGATTTTTCGGGTGCGGAGTCGGAACTTCGTAGCTACAAGGGCCAGCGCGGCGTCACTCCGGAGTATTTGGAGGCCCTGTCGTGGATGGCGCGCGAAGCCGCAGATATGAAGCAGTTTACCCAGGCCACCGGGTATGCCACCGAGACTCGGAAACTTTGCGAACAGCAACTGACCAAGCGCAAGCTCGACGTCGAACCGCACTTGCCGCTTGCGCTGGGGGCGGCGTACGAGGTGCTGGCGCAGGGGATGGCTGAAAAAGGTCAGCATGCCCAGGCGGTTGCGCTGCTGCGGTCGGCGTTGGTGCGGTACGGGAGCACATCGATTGCGCCACGCCTGCAGAAAAATCTCAACCTGCTGTCTTTGGTCGGACGAGCGGCCCCGGCTTTGCAGGCAGCACAGTATCTGGGACCGAAGCCGCCGGCGTTAGCGTCGCTGAAGGGCTCTCCGGTGCTTCTGTTCTTCTGGGCGCACTGGTGCGCAGACTGCAAGGCCGAGGTGCCGATCATCGCGCGCTTGCGCCAGGAGTTCGCGCCCGCCGGGCTAGTGGTGATTGGCCCAACGCAACTCTATGGCTACGCGGCGCAGGGGGCCGATGCTTCGCCGGCGCAGGAACGCGTTTATATCGAATCGGTCCGCCAGCGGTATTACGCCGGATTGCTTGATATGCCCGTGCCGCTGAGTCAGCAGAATTTCAAAATTTACGGGGCGAGTACAACGCCTACGCTGGTCGTGCTGAATCGTGCGGGACAGGTGGAACTGTATCATCCGGGGGCGCTCTCCTACGACGAGCTTCGATCCGCCTTGCAGAAGGTGGTGGCTCGCTGACCCCCCGACCGTCAGCCTGTCCTTCCGGGGCACCTGTTCGGGAAGCAGCGCCCTCGATGGGCTGCAGTATCATAGCCTTTCGTTTTCCGAAAACGGTTGAGATTACTTGCGTTGTTACCCATCGAGGGATGCCCGAATGCGTACGCGAGGATTCATCCAGTTGCTCTTCCTCCTCGGACCGATGGCTTTGTGCAGTTGTTCCAAAAAGACCGACGAGATGGTCTTCATTCCGGCAGAGAGCTATGCCTGCACCGTGAGGATTGCGGTTCCCACGGAGGCAACGGCTGGGGAGTGGATCCCCCTTAAAGCTTCCCGAACCAGCGGTCCCTGGCGGCAGGTGAAACGCAGCGAGGTTCCCGAGGGGACAAAGTTCTATCTGAAGAGTCCGCCCGGCGTGGAGGACGATGTCCAGGCCAATGTGAACTGGCAGACTGATCCCCCCAATGCCGCGCAATTCAACCTGCCCGCCGTAGCGGAGAGCGCTCTGAGCGGCGTAAGAGAGCGACAGGCTGTTTTCTCCCAACCAGGCGTCTACAAGATTTGGGCAGTGAATGTCTACCCCACACCAGCCACCAGTAATGTGGAGACCATCACCATCCGACTCAGGAAGTGAGTAGTAGTCCGCGGGCGCCACTTTTCCTGCCATTCGCTTCCTGGGCACTGCAGCCACGCTATTGGAGGGAGGCGGACTGCTCCCGGCGCCGGGCCTGGATCTCGATGTAGACGTTGACCAGCGACACGGCGGCTGGCGTGACGCCGGGGATGCGGGAAGCTTGGCCGAGCGTTTGAGGCTGGATTTTGAGAAGCTTCTCCTGCATTTCGCGCGATAGCCCGCTGACCGCGCGGTAGTCGAACCAGTCTGGGATGCGGCGCTGTTCGGCTTTCTTCAGGCGATCGATGGCGCGCTGCTGTTGGTCAAGATAGCCGGCGTATTTGATTTCCGTCTCGATGGACTTGAGTTCGTTGCGGACTTCGGAGGAGATCTCAACCGCAGAGGACGCCGAGCTCGCCGAGGAAGACCTTTCAAAAAACCCGCGGTAGATCTCGCGGAGCGCGGGGGCAAGTTGTTCGATCGAAATCTCCGGGCGCTTGAGGCATTGAGCCAGCGACTGGCCCAGGGCAGCAGAGAGATCGGAGACCTGCCGAGCTTCGCTCGGGGGGCGGACAGGAGTGTCCGCCCTACACTCTTCATGGAATTCCTCTGCCGAGCTTTGCTCGGCCGGACGGCCGAGGGCGGCCGTCCCTACGTGGTTTTCGATCGTGCGTTCGATCTGCTCCAGCAGTGAGCTGGTCAGTTTCGTGCGCTCCAACAACTGCTTGACTTCTTCCGTGCGCTGCTGCTTGGCTTGAAAGTCGGACCAGGCTGCGTCTGAGATCAGGCCGACTCGGCGGCCGTGGGGCGTGAGGCGGCGGTCAGCGTTGTCGATGCGCAGGTGGAGGCGGAACTCGGCGCGCGAGGTGAACATGCGGTAGGGCTCGTTCGTGCCCTTGGAAATCAGGTCGTCGATCAAAATCGCGGTGTAGGCTTCGGTGCGATCGAGCACAAGCGATGCTTCGTTCTTTATCTTCAGCGCGGCGTTGATGCCCGCCATGATTCCCTGACAAGCCGCTTCTTCGTAACCGGAAGTTCCATTGATTTGTCCGGCAAGGAAGAGCCCCGCGATTTGTTTTGTCTCGAGCGTGCGATTCAGCTCAGTCGGGTCAATCGAGTCGTACTCGATGGCGTAGCCCGGGCGCATCATTTCTGCCTGATCGAGCCCGGGAATGGACTTGAGAATCGCCAGCTGCACGTCGATTGGCAGCGACGTGCTCATGCCGTTCACGTAGATTTCGTGGGTGTTCAGACCCTCGGGTTCGAGGAAGAGCTGATGCGTGAGTTTGTCGGGGAACTTGACGATTTTGTCTTCGATCGACGGACAGTAGCGCGGGCCGATGGAGTGGATCTGTCCGCTGTACATCGGCGAGCGGTGCACGTTTTCGCGGATCACGCGGTGCGTTTCTTCGGTCGTGAAAGCGATGTAGCAGGGCACCTGCCGGTCGTGGTGTGCGACCTGCCTGGTGCGGAAGCTGAAGGGCGTCGGATCGGGGTCGCCGGGCTGTTCGGCAAACTTCGACCAGTCGATGGTGCGGCCGTCCAGGCGCGGCGGTGTTCCGGTCTTCAGGCGGCAGCCGCGCAGGCCGAGTTTCTTAAGCGCCTCGCCCAGTAGAACTGCCGGAGGTTCGCCGGAACGTCCAGCAGGATATTGCTGCTCACCGCAGTGGATGAGGCCGTTCAGGAACGTGCCAGTGGTGATGATGACCGCGCCGGCGGAGACGCGGCGGCCGTCGCGCAGAAGGACGCCGTGAACGGTGCGGTCGCTAGTCGCTAGTCGTTGGCCGTTGGCAAATGCAGATCCCTCGCTTTGCTCGGGATGACAATCCTTATGGGGCTCCGCGAACGACGAACGACCATCGACCAACGACTGCACAATCACATCTGCCACTTCCGCTTGCTTGATCTTGAGGTTCGACTGCGACTCGAGCACCTCACGCATCTTCAGGCGGTAGGCTTGCTTGTCACACTGAGCTCGGGGCGACCAGACGGCTGGACCGCGCGAGGTGTTCAGCAGGCGGAACTGGATTCCGACCGCGTCGGTGATCTCGCCCATGATGCCGCCCAGGGCATCGACTTCGCGGACAAGGTGTCCCTTGGCGATGCCGCCAATCGCGGGGTTGCACGACATCTGCGCGATGAGGTCGACATTCAGCGTGAACAGGGCAGTCTTCAGGCCCATGCGGGCGGCGGCCATCGCGGCCTCGCATCCGGCGTGGCCGGCGCCGACTACGACGACGTCGAAATGTTCATTAAACGGTTGCATCTGCACTGCTTCTGGACCCACAAACGCGGGCGGGAACTTCGCTCACTCGATTGTAACAATGTTGTTTCGTTTAACGTCGTAGTAGTGTCCTAATTAACCGCGAAGGACACAATGGAGCACAAAGGAAAACCTCAGGGGAGTCACACCTTTGTGCGACTTCGTGTCCTTTGTGGTTAATGAACTTGAGGGCACTACCTGACGTTGTCATGTCCTTGTCATGGCAAAGGGCAGCCCGTATAGTGAAGAGTCCGGGAGGTAGTTGTGGAAACAAACGCATTCTTGTCTCTTCTTGACCAACGCATTCATAAATACGACTTGCTGTGCCATCCCTTTTACAAGGCATGGTCTTCCGGCAAACTGACCCGTGACGATCTGCGGGAATACGCCGAGGATTACTACCATCACGTGGAAGCTTTTCCGACTTACCTGGCCGAACTCGGCATCCGGCTGGAGGAGGGCGAGCTGCGGCGCGCCATTCTGGCCAACATGACCGACGAAAAGGGTGGCGAAGATTCGTTTGGCGAGCCGGAGCGCGCCCACTCCGCGTTGTGGCAGGACTTCGTGCAAGGTATGGGCGGAAGCCGTATCGCGAAGCGGAAGCCGGTGCGGGAGATTCGCGAGCTCGTTTCCTGGTTCCACCGCGTGGCCAGCGAAGGGACGGTGGAAGAAGCGCTGGCGGCCTTTTATGCGTACGAGTCGCAGGTGCCGCGCATTGCGCAGGAGAAAGACCGTGGGCTGCGTGAGTTGTATGGAGCCGACGAAAAGACGCGTGCCTATTTCACGCTGCACACCACCGCCGATGTGTATCACTCCCAGGTGTGGCGCAAGCAGTTGGAGAAACGGATCAAGGCGAATCCGAAAGTTGCGGAGAAAGCGCTGGCAGCAGCCGAAGGCGCGGCCAAGGCTCTCTGGAAAGCCCTGGATGGGATTGAAGCGCGGCGGCAGGCCGGAGTAGCCGCGTAGTTTGTGGCCGGTTAGAAGTAAGAAGTTGGATTGCAGAACGCTGCCCAACAGCAGCGCGCTTGCGCATTCTGCGATCTGATTTCTGCCATCATGAAGGCCTTTTTCGAACTCTCGGTCGCCGCACGATACTTCCTTTTTATCGTCCTCATCTTTGTTCCGGTGTCAGGCGTTGTGGGGTATCTCCGCATTCGCAGCGGAAAGCCATTGCGTCCGAAGCGGCAGCGATACCGCGTCATCATCGTGGTGCAATTCATTGTGTTGTTGGTCACTCTGTGGGCCGCGCACCGCGAGGGGATCGTGTTGCTGGGGCGGGAGTGGGGAAGTCCCGCCATCTGGCTGATCACGGCCGGATATGCGGGGCTCATCATCTGGCGTGGAAGGCGCGCGTGGGCCCGGATGAGCGCCGATCGCATGGAGAAAGCGAGGCGGCTTCTACCCGACGATCCGTCCCTGATGCGCCTGTGGGTCAGGATTGCGGCCATGGCCGCGATCAGCGAAGAATGCGCCTTTCGCGGGCTGGCCTACCAGCTGCTTGTGCGGATGAGTTTTGTGCCTGCGCTGGCTGTTCTGGTGTGCGTCGTCTGTTTCGCGATCGGACACATGACCCAGGGATGGCGCGGTGTGTTGGGCACGTTTCTATTGGCACTGATCTTTCACGGATTGGTCTTCGCGACGCAGTCGCTCTATCTGGCGATTGCTTTCCACGCGGCGTTCAACCTGATTGTGGGATCGATTGCCATGCCGGTATTGAGCCGCTTCGCCAAGGCACAGGAAGTCAAACAGGTGGTGGAGGTGTAGAACAACCTGAAGTCAGATCTGGAATGTGTCGTCGATTGAGCGTAATCTGTGCGGCTATGCTGGTTACGATACTGGCTTCGTTTCTTCTGGCCACCCCTGACGGTCCAGCAACCGGTTCCCTACAAACCGCACCCCAGGCTGCGGCCGAAAGCACCATCACCAAGCTCCCGCACGCTGAAATATCCGACCTTCAGAAAAGAGCCGATTCCGGAGATGCCATTGCCCAGTTCACGTTGGGAAAGGCTTACGAGTCCGGCAATGGCGTTCCTCAAAGTCCGGACCAAGCGGCAATCTGGTACCGCATAGCCGCCGAACAAGGAAACGCGAGGGCACAAAACAGTTTGGGTGTTCTCTACTGGTTGGGGGAGGGCGTTGAGAAAGACAAGACCGAAGCGGTCCGGTGGTATCGCAAAGCGGCTCGCCAAGGCGATGCAAGTGCAATGTTCAATCTCGGCGCAGCGTATTACAACGGCGAGGGCGTCGGCAGAAACGACACTCTGGCGTATGCCTGGTTCTTGCTGTCGAGTGAAGCTGGGGATCCCAGCGGTCAAGATGCCGCCAAGCGCTCGCAAGGGGAGCACGGCCAGGCCGCCCTCAACGATGCCTGGGTCGCAATAGGGCAGATGTACGAAAAAGGCGAAGATCTTCCTCAGAACATGGATCTGGCCTCTGCATGGTATCGAAAGGCCGCGGAAGGGGGGAACACTGAAGCCCAGGTCAGCCTTGCTATCCTGTCGATGAGCGTCAAAAACTACAACGAAACACGCCATTGGTGTGAAATGGCGGCCAAGGCGAGGCACTCGGGCGGATACTCCTGCTTGGGGTATCTTTACCGGCACGGTCTCGGAGTCGAACAGAACTCGCAAGAAGCCTTCAACTGGTACCTGCAAGGCGCTCGGGGCAGCAATCTTGGAGCCATGCGAGCTGTTGCCCAGATGTACGAGAAGGGGGAGGGTACAAAAATAGATCGTTCAGAGGCTTTTCTTTGGTATTTCTATGCGGGGCGGAGACGTGGTAAAGAATCGTTGCTCGAGGCACAAGAGGTGCGCTCCGCTATGACTGAAAAAGAGTGGAAGGATACACAAAAAAAGCTGAGGCAACAAGGCTACAAGCTGAACGAAGTTGATGAGATGTTGCACAGTGCCGGCTCCCAACCCGTGCAGTGATCCGTTGGAACATCCATTAGAATAACGGTCGCATTCTCAGCTCATTTCCATGGCCCAGCCCATCCCCCTCGGTACGCGTGGTGAAGCCGAAGAGACGGTTGAACTGAAGCATACCCTCGCCGGTCATCATCCCGAGTTGCCTCCGGTGTACTCGACCCCGGACATGATCCGCCTGATGGAAATCGCCTGTTTTAACGCGCTGCAGCCCTTTTGCGACGAAGGCGAAATCACGGTGGGGATCTCGATCCATGTTGAGCACCGGGCGGCGAGCGGCATCGGGATGCGGATTCGCGCCGAGGCGGAACTGGAATCGTTCGACGGGCGCTTCTACATCATGCGAGTCACCGCGCACGATGGAGCGCAGGAGATTGGACGCGGCACGGTGGGTCGCGCCGTGGTGCATGTGCCGAGCTTCGTGGCGAAGATGCGCGAGAAAGCTGAACGTAAATGATGTAGAGACGAGGCTTGCCTCGTCTCTACCCAAGTGTAACGGTGTCTATGAATCCTCAGACCGACAAAGCGATGCAATTCCGGCAGCGTCATCGCGGGCCGGGCGCGCTGGTTCTGCCAAATGCCTGGGACGTCGCGAGCGCCCGCATCATCGAAGAAGCGGGGTTTCCGGCGATTGCCACCACTTCTGCCGGGATTGCTTTCTCGCTCGGCTATCCGGATGGGCAGCGCATCCCGCGCGAGGAGATGATCGCGCGCATCGGCCGCATTGCGCGCGCCGTGAAAGTGCCGGTCACCGCCGATATTGAAGCGGGTTACGGCTCAACTCCCGAAGACGCCGCGCGCACGACCCGCGAACTGATTCAAGCCGGTGCAGTGGGAATGAACATGGAGGATGCGACCAGCAATGCGGATCAGCCGCTGCTCGATCTTCCGCTGGCGGTTGAGAAAATCAAGGCGGCGCGCGAGGCTGCAGCGCAGTTGCGAGTGCCGATGGTCGTGAATGCACGCACCGATGTTTACCTGCTTCCGGATGCGCAGCCGGCGACCGGATACTACGAGGCCCATCGCCGGTTGACGGCTTATCGCGACGCCGGGGCGGATTGCGTGTTTGCGCCGGGGCTGAAAGCTGCTGAGACGATCGGGCGGCTGGTGCGGGACCTGCAATGTCCGGTGAACATTCTTGCGGTTGCGGGGACGCCCTCGGTTCCGGAATTGGAGAAGCTCGGTGTGGCACGCGTGAGCCTGGGATCAGGGCCCATGCGGGCAACGCTGGGGCTGCTGCGGAAGATGGCGGAGGAGTTGAGGGCGACGGGGACGTACAGTGTGCTGGATATCGCCGTGCCCTACGCGGAAGTCAACAAGATGCTGGGCGGTTGAGATATGGAGATATAGCCTCACCTGATTTGTGTAGTGACGCCGACATCAGCGGAGCTTCGCTCCGCTGGGCGGCCGAGGGCGGCCGGCCCTACGCGAGCTCTTCGCTAGTCCCTCCCTGACGATTTACGCGTTGACCAGGTTCATCATGTGCTCTGGATAACGCAGCCCCGCGGCAGCGCCTGAGGGGAAGACCTCGTTCAGGCGGCGCTGGTCATGTTCCGTCAGCTTCAAATCCGCCGCTGCCGCATTCTCTTCCAGATACTTGCGGCGTTTGGTGCCGGGGATGGGAACGATGTCGTTGCCCCGAGCCATTACCCACGCGAGCGCCAACTGGGAAGGCTGGCAGCCTTTCTCGCGAGCGATCTCTTCGACTTTCTTTACCAGGTCCAGATTCTTCTGGAAGTTCTCGCCTTGGAAACGCGGCGAGAAGCGACGGTAATCGTCCGCGGGCAAGTCCTCGAACTTTCGGAACTGGCCGGTAAGGAATCCGCGGCCCAGCGGGCTATAGGCGACGAATCCGATGCCGAGCTCGCGGCAGGTCGCGAGGATTTCGTCTTCGGGATCGCGCGTCCAGAGCGAGTATTCGGTCTGCAGCGCGGTGATGGGGTGCACCTTGACGGCGCGACGCAGGGTTTTTGCGCCTGCTTCGGACAGACCGAGGTGACGCACCTTACCTTGTTTCACGAGTTCAGCCATCGCGCCGACGGTTTCCTCAATGGGCGTGTTGGGATCGACGCGGTGCTGGTAGTAGAGATCGATGTGGTCCACACCCAGGCGCTTCAGGCTACCCTCGCAGGATTTCTTGACGTAATCGGGTTTGCCGTTCACGCCACGAATCTGCGGGTTGCTGGGATCGCGCACGATGCCGAATTTCGTGGCCAGCACGATCCGGTCGCGCTTGCCTTTGATCGCGCGCCCGACTAATTCTTCGTTTTTGAGCGGACCGTACACGTCCGCGGTGTCGAGGAAGGTGATGCCGAGTTCGAGGGCACGGTGAATGGTGGCGATGGATTCGCTGTCATCAAAGCCGGAGTAGAACTCCGACATGCCCATGCAGCCGAGGCCGAGGGCGGAGACTTTGAGGCCGGAACGTCCAAGATTGCGCATTTCCATGATTTCCTTTCGCATGAGCAACAAAAAAGCCTGGCTCCATGTATAGATGCGAAGGGACAGGATACGCTTCGGGGTTCACGGACGTTGTGCGACCGTCGAACGTCGGGCATCGGGCATCATTCAGTACGAAGCCGAGATTGTCCCGGATGCGCTCTGCTGATTCAGACGATCAAGGATGGGCAGCAACTTCAATCCTGACGACATCCGATAGAGTGCGTACGCGTGGAACGCGATGGCGAGATAATCTTTGAACAGCAGCAGAAGAAGGCCGTCCACCGCGTAGAGGGCCATGCCGAGATACCACGCCCATCTCTGGCCTTTCCGGGCAAAATTCCAGAACAGCACGAAGACTCCGGCGATAATTCCATTGATAATCAGGTCGAGTAAGTAGCCCGGAGAACCGGCTTGATGAGCGAGTTCGTCGACAACCGACGATAGTCCGAGACCGAAGATGAATCGGACAGTGGCGCCGCTCATTGCCAGGACTGAGTTCACCACCGACAGCCCCGCAATCATGACGAACCAGCTGGCACTCCCTTTGAGAGCTTGCTCGACGCGCAGCTTCTGTTCGGCCGCGGCGGGCTGGCTGGTACTGCTGGGCGTGTAGCTATATCCGGGATCAGCCATGCGAGGCCTCGCTTCCAAACGAGATTGTCTTTCTAAGTTCCCGGAAATGTAGCACAGCTTCCAACAAAAGTAAGTTAGAAATATGCTTCACTATTTCACATACCGTCAGCGTGGGAACCGTAGGCACAATAGTTGCGACAAACTTGTGGGCACAACGTCACCCATCGTGCACAAGGGATGCTTTTATAATTAACAGCCATGAATCAACCGCCGATCTGGTTTGAGCGAAAGTTTGAGTTCACGTTTCCCGTGGAACAGCATCCGAACCTGTGCGCGCGCTTGCGAGGCACGCCGGCCCGCTTGGACGAAGTCGTCCGCGGCGTTGCGCGCGACCTTCTGGTGAGGAAACCGGGCGAGAAATGGTCGGCCCAGGAACATGCCGGGCACCTGCTGGACCTCGAGCCTCTCTGGATGTCCCGGGTCGGTGACTTTTTCACGGAAGCGTCAACCCTTACCGTCGCGGACCTGAGCAATCAGAAGACGTTCGACGCGCACCACAACCAGCGTCCGATCGGCGAGATCCTGGCCCAATTCCGAAGCGCACGCTCACTTTTGGTCAGTCGAGTGGATAAGATCGATCCCGCCATTGTCGGCCGCTCTATCCTCCATCCGCGGCTGAAAATACCCATGCGACTGGTGGACCACTTGTATTTTGCGGCAGAACACGATGACCACCACCTCGCCCACATCTGGGCGCTGATCAACACGGGTTAGCGGGCAACGCACGTATCAAGATGCCACGCGGATCAGGGGTTTGGTACGCGGCAACACTTTGCCGATTTCGATGGCGGGAACTCCAGCCGCCTGCAGACCTTGGGTGAGCCCAACGGAATCATTGCCCGCCACCGCGATCAGCAATCCACCGGCGGTCTGCGGGTCGTACAGGATCGTTTTCACTTCCTCGGAGATTCCACTCTCATATTCCACCACGCACTCCGCAAACTCGCGGTTGGCTTTGAGGCCGCCGGGGATGTAGTCGGCGCGGATGCAATCGAGGGCGCCTAAAAGCACGGGGATCTTCGCGGTATGAAGCACCAGACTCACGTTTGAAGCGAGCGCCATCTCGCGGGCATGGCCGATGAGGCCGAAGCCGGTGATGTCGGTGAGGGCGTGAACGGGGAAGCAGTCGCTCGTAGTTCGGAGTTCGGAGTTCGCCGAGCCTCGCGGCGGCTGAACCGCATCGGAAACACGCGTAATTACTTCCGCGGCTGTCTTGTTCAGCGTAGTCATCGACTTCACAGCGGCGTCGATCCATTCCTGGCGCGCGACGCCTTTCTTGATGGCCGTCGAAATCACCCCGGTGCCGAGCGCCTTGGTGAACAGTAGCTTGTCGCCCGGTTGCGCGCCTTGGTTGGCGAGCACGCGTTTGGGATGAATCACGCCCGTCACCGAGTATCCGAATTTCATTTCTTCATCGCGAATGCTGTGACCACCGACTACGGTGCATCCGGCTTCGATCATTTTCGACAGGCCACCGGCGAGGATCCGCTCGAGGATTTCGACATCCGCCTTCTCTGGAAAGCAGACCAGTGCGAGCGCCGTCAGCGGCTTTCCGCCCATGGCGTAGACATCGCTGAGGGAATTGGTAGCGGCGATCTGGCCGAAGGTGTAGGGGTCATCGACGATCGGTGTGAAAAAGTCGACCGTCTGGACGAGCGCCGTCTCCGGCGTGAGCAGATACACGCCGGCGTCGTCGGCGTGATCGAAGCCGACCAGTACATTCGGGTCCTGTTGCCGGGCTAATTTCCCAAGCACCGCGTCCAGCACCGCCGGACTCAGCTTGGACGCTCAACCCGCGGCTTTGACGGACTCCGTCAGACGGAATGGTTTCACGTCGGGCACGAGGCCATTGTAGCGGAGAGAAGGCTACAGGCCTCGAGCTTCGAGCCACGAGCAACCAGTTCGTTCGAAGCTCGTGGCTCGAAGCTCGTAGTTACTTGGTATTGACCTGCGTGATCTGCATATCCGGATACGCGTGGTTCCACTGGGCGGAGATGCTTTCGAAGATCAGGCGGAACGGCTTGGTTTGGCCCGGCTCCAGCGGTGACATATTGAGATCGACGGCTTCATCGTAGGGTCCGCCGGTGCGCAGAACGCGGATGGGGAGTTCTTCGCGCTGGGCCGTCTGTCCCATGTCATCTTTGAAGGTGATCTGCACCACGGCGTGGATCACGGTCTTGTCTCCGGTATTGGTGACCGTGCCATCCAGGTAGCTCACCGTGGCGCCCACGAAATTCTGCGCCGCGCTCGCCTTCAGGTCGGAAAACTTCAGGCTGGCGGAATAGGCCGGAGGCTGAGCAGGCTTTTTCTGTTCTCCGCGGAACACGAGCACCAGGATTCCGACGACCACGGCGACGATGAACACCCCAATCAGAATGGGCCGCAGACCGGATTCTTCCCTTTGCGTGGCTGGAGTCTGCTGGATCAGGCCGCCCATACCTGAAATTGTACTACCGCGAATGGCTCGCCCCCGGTCGGAGAAGCGCAAGCCACCAACCTGGAGTCGGTCCGTTCCGGCAAGCGGTTGCGAGCTATTCAGGAATTCCGGCATAGGGAGCAAATCCTACTAGTATCTTGACGATCTGACCTGGTGGCGAGACGGAAGGCTGGATGGCGAAGGAATGTTTTCAGTTACTTGCGGCTGGGCAAGGAACGGTTGGACAATTGCCATTAAATTCGACCGTAGAAGGAGCCTCCCCCATGCTCATTCCTGAAAGAGAACGCCTTGTTCAGCTGAACTGGATCGCGATCTTGTCGTACACCGGGTCGCTGGCCGTAAGCTTGGCAATCTGGGCCGGCTTGTTCCGGGTAGTGCAGCACTTTGTAAAGTAGGAAGCGGCCGCCCGGGCTTTCGGGATAAGGACCCGGACACCCCTGCCGCCGAGTCGGAATTACCGGTCGTAGTGCAGCAGCGAGAAGACGTCATAGTTCGGCAGCTTTTCCCGCCCTTTCAGGAAGTCGAGTTCCACCACAAACGCCAGTCCAGCAATTTGCGCTCCCAGACCCTGGGCGAGTTCGGCGGTTGCGACGGCGGTGCCGCCGGTGGCCAGTAGATCGTCCACGATCAGCACGCGCTGGCCTTTCTTGATGGCATCTTTGTGGACCTCCAGAGCGTTGCTGCCGTACTCCAAGTCGTAGCTGACCTTCACCGTCTCGGCGGGCAGCTTTCCGGGCTTGCGGACGGGCACGAATCCGGCGTTGAGCCGGTAGGCCAGCGCGGGCCCGAAGATGAAGCCACGCGCCTCCATACCCAGCACCAAGTCAATTTCTTTGCCGATGTAGTTTTCCGAAAGCGCGTCAATCAGGCGTGCGAAGCCCACCTTGTCTTTAAGCAGTGTGGTGATGTCGTAGAACAGGATGCCTTTTTTGGGGAAGTCGGGGACTTCCCGGATCAGTTTCTTCAACTCGTCGCAATCCACGGCTACCTTGGTCGACATCTACGCTCCTTGAATTTGAAATGAAGCCAGGCCGGCGACCGGCTGAGCTTCGGATACTTCCACCTCATCCACGCGTGCCGCCCGCGGGCCTTCGCGCAGCCGCGAATGCAATCCGGCCAACTGCTCGCGCGTTCCCTGGGCCAGCACTTCCACGCTCCCGTCAGGATTATTGCGCACCCAGCCGGCGACCTGCAGAATGAACGCTTCGCGCTCAACGAACCAGCGAAAGCCGACGCCCTGGACGCGGCCACGCACTAGAAAACGCCGGGCATGGACGGAACTTCGCTCAGGAGGCATTTGTGATTTCAAATTTGTAATTTGTAATTGGAAAACCGGACCCACAGATGGATTCAATCACAAATTACCAATTACAAATTCTCAATTCCCTACGCTCTCGACAAGTACGTTCCTTCCGCCGTGTCCACCTTGATCTTCTCGCCTTCGTTGATGAACGGGGGCACCTGCACGACCAGTCCGGTCTCGGTCTTGGCGGGCTTGGTCACGCTGGAGGCAGTTGCGCTCTTCAGGCCAGGCTCGACTTCCATCACGGTCAGCACGACGGTTTGCGGCAACTCGATGCCCACGGCCTTGCCATCAAAAAACTCCACCTTGATCTCCAGGTTCGACGTGAGGTAGTCCACGGCGTCGCCCAACGTCTCACGCGTCAGGTGGGTCTGCTCGTAGTTCTCGGTGTTCATGAAGTAATAGTCGTCGCCGTCGCTGTAGAGAAACTCCATGTTGACTTCATCGACGTTGACCTTTTCGATCGGGTCGGGCGAGCGGAAGCGGTGCTCAAACATGGCGCCCGTGCGCAGGTTGCGGAGCTTGGCCTGAATGAACGCCCGCAAGTTGCCGGGGGTGCGGTGCTCGACGCTGAAGACGGAATGCAGATCATTGTTGTGCTTGATGATCATGCCGGGACGCAGTTGGGTCGCAGGAATTGCCATTGCTGGTTTACATCTCCTTCTCTCTATCCCAGGAATTCTCGGCAGCGGGGCAGGACCGGGGTCCCCGGCGGGCCCGCGTTTGGCCCGCTGGGGTGGAGGTCGCCGGGGCTTCCGCCGCTCACAGGGTTAACACTCTATTTTACACAGGCTTCGGAACTTCTGAAAACCGCGCTTGCCTCGCCTGTAAGTCACGACCCGCTATGACTGCGGTCACCGCGTTTCTGTCTGTGGCGTGCTACTAAAAGGAAGTACCTGTTCCGTGGGAGTTCGCCTCGCTCGCTCGGGTCTACAATAATAGAAGCTGTTGGAGGTCCTTATGCAGATCGGAAAATATCGGAGTTCGGATGGTAGTGCGGGCACGGCGGTTACTTTTCTGCTGATCGGGCTCGGGGTAGGCGCGGCGCTTGGGATGTTGCTGGCTCCAAAGTCGGGCCGGCAGATGCGGAAAGACCTGCGGCGCTCCTACGAGGACGCCCTGGGAACCATTTCCGAGTGGACCGACGAAGCCAAAGACCGCTTCGATGAAGCAGTCGAAAAAGGCGCGGACTTCGCCGATGAACTGCGCGCCAAGGCTGAGCCGTTGACCGATTTACTGCGCAAGCCGTAAATCACGGCTGGACACTGCATGCAAAGACGGGCGGGGGTGCCCGTCTCTCCCTCGTCAGCACTTTACTGCTCAGGCGGGTTCTCCTCTTCCAGCGTGCGCTTCTTCTTGTGCACGTTGCGGATGACAATGCCGATCGAGAACCGCACATTATCCTGCTTCAGCTTGAACCCGCGAGTCTGCAGATAGTCTGCCTTGAAACGCAGGGCAAGGCGGGGGCTGATTTTGTAGTCCACTCCGCCGCCGCCCATGAGCCCCATGCCGCTGCCGACCCGGGCATACAGAGTCCCGTCTGGTGACGAACGTGCCTCGCCGCGGAATCCCGAATGCCCAAACAGCGCTTCGCCAAACGGCGTCAAGCGGTCCCACTTGCGGTAAGGAAACTGGGCCCCAAACAGATAGTTGTAGAGCGTGGTATTCACGTTGAACGTGTTCGTTCCGAGCGGACAAAACGGCGGGCAGTTCGGGAACGGTGCCTGCGCGGCTCCTCGGGGAATTTTCGAGATCCCATAGTATCCGCTGCCTTCGAAGACGAACCCCAGCCACGGGGCGGCGTTCAGGCCGAGCGACGCGTTCCACCCGTTGAGCCCCTCGCGGTACCCCGAGTTAAAAAGATCAGTCAGGCCGTATGAGTATCCGCCGTATAGTTCCGCGCGGGGAAATTGGGGGCCGGGTTGGGGATTCTCTCCCGGAAGTTGCGCCCACGACATCACGCTGAGCGCAACCACAGCAGCCACCAAGCCCAGAGTTTTCCTCACGATTCCTCCTTGAATCAGTACCTAGTACTCAGTGGTCAGTATCCCGTGAACGGAAGTGCTCGGATCCGGAACACTGGCTACTGGCTACTGGGTACTGCTTTCCCGTACATCGTATTGTAGTGAAGCCGAATGTCTCCGCAGGTTCCCTGCTCGAGCGAATAGACCACGCATGTATCAAAGGGCCGCGAGTAAACATGCAGAGTCACCGCGCGCTGGTTTGTTGTCCGCGGATTCACCACCCGGCGCACCGGTTCCCGTGGATCGACGGCGCACGGATTCTCGGGCGTCAACTCCACGCGATTAGATGCGTCCAGGCGGCACTTGCCTGCCTCGATATCCTGAAATCGGACGTGAAAGTGTTCGACCACCAGGCATCCGATAGGCGCCGCCATCCAGCACATTTGGTCGCGATGGTTGTGGACCGAACTCGTCTGCCCAATTTCCCAGCAGATGGCAAGCAGTTCGTAGAGATCCGATTTATCGATCAGATTGCGCGTGTAGTGCTTCCGGTCCCAGGTCAGATAGGGCGCAAGGCTTGCTTCTTCGACCGGCATCTCCTGCAGGAAGGTGCGGATTGTTTCGGTGTGGTCGAAGGCCGAAGCGGGGTAGGTCCGCAGTTTCTCCACAAATGCAGTGACCGGAACGCGCGTAGGTTTCATAGCAATAAAAAACCGTGGTTCGCGGAACCCACGGGGCGAACGAACAACGGCGAACAAACAACTTAGTATAGCGGGACGCGGGCCGGAATGCCCGCGCCACACTTTCATTCCACGAGCATGCAGTCGCCGTAGGAGTAAAATCTGTAGCCCGCTTGGACAGCGTGGCGGTAGGCGCCCATCACGAAGTCCTTCCCGCCGAACGCGCACACCAGCATCAACAGGGTCGATTGTGGCAAATGGAAATTCGTCAGCAGGGCATCGACCGTCCGAAACTGGTATCCGGGATAAATGAAAAGGCCCGCTTCGCCGGTGCCCGCTTCGATTCGATCCGCACCGGCGCGTTGCGCCGCGAATTCGAGTGTTCGCACGGTGGTCGTGCCCACCGCTACGATTCGCCGCCGCGAGGCCTTCGCCGCGTTGATCGCGTGCGCCGCAGCTGGTGAAATCTCGTACCACTCGCTATGCAGTCGGTTGTCCTCAACCTTTTCCGCTCGCAGGGGTTGAAACGTCCCAAGTCCAACGTGCAATGTGACCTCGGCAATCTCCACCCCGCGTTGGCGAATCCGCTCCAGGATTTCGGGCGTGAAGTGCAGCCCCGCTGTTGGCGCAGCCACCGATCCCCGCGTCTGGGCGTACACGGTCTGGTAGCGCTCCCGATCGGCCGGCCGATCATCGCGGTCAATATAGGGTGGTAGCGGAATGTGGCCCAGGCGCTCCACTTCCGCAAAGAAATCTGCCGCTGGAGCAAACCGGACGCGTCGCTCCCCGAAGGTGCCGCGCGCAATAACCTCCGCTTGCAGTTTGGGCGGATCACTAAAATAGAGTTTTTCCCCCATCCCAATTTTGCGCCCCGGCCGCACCAGGCATTCCCATTCGTTCGGATCCATGGAGACCTGTCGGGTCAGCAGGACTTCGACCCGCCCCTGTAGAAAATCCCGTGCAGCCGGGTTGTGAGGGCTCAGGGGCTGCGCCCGCTGCCCGCTCCGGTGTCCGTAAAGCCGTGCGGGAAACACCCGGGTATTGTTCACTACCAGCAGGTCGTCGGCCTGCAGCAGGTCCGGAAATTCACGGAACATCCGGTCCTGCTGGGTGGCCGCCCGCCGATCCAGGTGCAGCATGCGCGAGGCGGCGCGGTCGGGCAAGGGGTCCTGCGCGATTCGTTTGGGCGGCAGGTCGTAGTGGAAGTCGGAAACAAGCACCGCCCAGATTATAGGGTGCTGGTCGCCGGGGACGGTGGCCGCCCATACACTCCTTCAATCTGCCCTGCGTAAAAAAATTATCGGTTTTTGATGGCAGGCTGGTTGTAAGGGCAAAAATGCTGGGTTACCATGAAAGTCCGGAATGCCCAGCGAACGTCAACATCGCCTCGCAATCGTGCAGTTTGGCCGCCAACTGCACGATAACGGATTCGTCGCCGCCACCGATGGCAATCTCTCGGTTCGTCTCGACGAACATCGCCTGCTGGTGACACCCACCTGCATGAGCAAAGGCATGATGCGTCCCGCCGACATGGTGATCGTCGATATGGAGGGCAATCGCCTGGCAGGCAAGCGGAGAGTATCCACCGAGATCGGGATGCACTTGCTGATTTATCGGCTGCGGCCCGATGTGCGTGGGGTAGTGCATGCACATCCGCCCACGGCGACTGGGTTTGCAGCTTCCGGGTTCGATTTGAACCGGCCGCTGGTTTGCGAAGTAGTGCTGGGCCTGGGCTCAATTCCTCTGGCGCGCTATGGAACCCCCGGCACACCTGAGTTGACCGACGGTTTGGAGCCGCTCATTCCTGATCACGACGCCATTCTGATGGCCAACCACGGCGTGGTGACGTTCGGCTCGTCGCTCGAAAATGCTTACATGAAGATGGAAACGGTCGAGCACTTCGCCAAGATTGCGCTCGTGACTCACCTGCTCGGTCACGAGCAACCGCTCGGAGAAAAGGAAGTCGAAAAGCTCGTAGCCGTGCGCGACCGCTATAACGGAGGAGGCAAGCCCGCCGCGGATATTTGTTTTCCCGCACACTGCTGATCCGAAGTCCTAGTCTCCCCCGATCCGAAATCTCATTCCCGCCCGGAAGTTTGCCGTCAGCGCCGGATATCCCACCACCTCGTTGTAATGATCGTTCATGGCGTTTTCGACATTCACGTACGCAGTGACCCGCGGGTGGATCGCATACCAGCCGCCCAGATCCACGCGCGCGTAGCCGGCGGCGTGCTTGACGTCGAATCCCAGAAAATCCGAATCCGTCCGGCGGCCGACAAAGCTGCCTCCCAGGTTCGCGCCCCAGCGTGATCCGAGATAAGTCAGGAGCATATTCCCCGAATGCTTGGGTCGGCGGAGGAGCGGCTGGCCCGGCTGGTGCAAGGGATCAAACGCAGCCGGTGCCGCCAGAATTTGCGACGACGTATAAACGTACGCACTCGTCCACGAAAGGCGCGACGTCACACGTCCCACTAACCGCAATTCCGCACCGTGGGCCATCGACTTGTCGATGTTCTGGTATTGGCCGATGAAGTTCACGAAGTCGACGGTGGTGTAGTCGATCTGGTTGCGAAACAGGTTGTTGAAGTACGTGGCCGAAAGCTGGTACCTACTGTTGAACAGCCCCTGCTCAAACCCCGTTTCGAAGGCACGGTTCTGCTCTGCTTTCAAATGCAGGTTCGGGATCGAATACGGCGGGCCGGCATATTCTTCCTCGAAACGCGCCTCCTTGATGCCTGTCGAATACGCAAAGCGCAAACGCGTCCCGGAGAACAGGCTGCCGCCCTTCAGTGCTGCCAGCGTGAGTGCCACGCGTGGCACTGCCTTGTCGCCGAAGGTTGCGTTGTGGACGTAGCGCACTCCCCCCACCGCCGACAGACGCTTCCACGTGGCGCGCTGCAAGACATAAGCAGCATGGTTCAGCCGTGGAATCGGAGGAGTAGTGGCATAGGTCAAACGGCCGTTCTCATCCTCGACTTCGTATCCCACAGCCGTTTGCAGCCAGGTGCGCGGTGTGTAGTCGCCCTGGTACATGAACCCAGCGCGATTGAGATGAGTCGAGTCCAAAAACGGACAATCGTATGGCGGGGCATCACAGCCACGATCTGGAGTCGTGTCCTGATTCAATCGCCGGGTGTTGTAGTCGTAGCCCGTCAGCCGGTGCTGCCAGCGGGAAGGCCCGGCAATCAGAAGTTCCGCGTCGCCCAGGAAATTGTTCGCGCGTGCCCTCTGGTCCGCATCGGGCGGCAGCAGTCGTTGACCGTTAAAGTTCCACTCTCCCGGAACTCCGGTACGGCTGTTGGAATGCCGCGCCCGCAGGCGGAACAGCACGCGGCCGCTGACCTGCACGCCGAAGTTTCCGCCCTGCAATGCATTCGTGTAGTCGGCGTTCGGACCCTGGCCGTGGGTGTTGAACTGGTCGGCAAAAACATCGTAGTCAAAACGCGAACGCGCGCCAGAGAGCGCTGCATATCCGTGCGCCGTGCCAAACGTCCCGCCATCGGCTCCTAAACGCAACTCAGGGGTCGCGCTGGTTCCATTCTGCGAGAAGACCTGGGTCACGCTCGTCATCGCGTCGGATCCGTACAGCGTGCTCTGTGCCCCATGCAGGAATTCGACGCGGTCGGCTTCGGCGAGAGGCAACGTTGAGAATTCAAACGTCCCGCCCGGATCGTTCACCGGCACGCCATCCACCAGCACTTTGTTGTAGCGCGAGTCTCCGCCCTCCACGAACAGCGATCCCAACCCGCCGCGCTGGCCCGCCACGTTGACCACCGCCCCCGGCAAAAACCGCATGGCGTCCGCGAACGAGACCGGCTGCATGGTTTTGATCGTGTCGCCACTCAACAACGTCACGCTGCTGGCCGTCTCCTGCTCGGGAGCAAATGTCCTTGTTGCCGTCACCACTACCGTTTCCGAAGCAGCGGCCACCTGCAACTTGACCAGGACCGGAAAGGAAGATGTATCTACCTCAATCCACGCCGCCGCGAATCCGGGCGCCAGCACCTGCACGCGCAGGCTGGCCGCACTCGCCAAATGAAAAACAGCCTCGCCGTCTCCCGATGTGCTTCTGACCTGAAGTGGCACGGACTCACCCTGGCGATAGACCGACACTTGCGCCCCGGCCACGGCGGCCGAATGTGGATCGACGACTTTGATACGCAGATCTGCAGCCAACGCCGTGGAAACGGAAAACAGAAGCAGCAGAAAATTTAGATAACGCAAACCATCCTCCTTTGCACGCGAAAGGGTTCTTGGTGATGGTTCGCGCCGGTCTCCTGGCTTGCGAGCTAGGGCTTTGTGGAGCCCGCTTGCTGGCGGCGTCCTTCCCAGGAGCTTCGGTAAGAGCTTGTTCCCAGTGGACGTTCGCCGTGTCCTCGCTTACAGTTGCGCGGCAGCGCGGGATTTGCACCCGCTTCCCATAGAGCCAGCAAGGAGCCGGCCTACGATCATGCGCGAACCCAATGTTGGAAAAGAGCGGAAACAACGACCTCGCAAATTTACCGCGAGGCCGAGCTCAAGTCAAACCAGCCAAAAGTTGGCTGTGCGCCGTGCTCTTCCACTTGACGGGGGCTGCGGCCGGGTGTACGGTCACCCCCTGAACGAGAATCCAAACAATCCCAAACAACTTAGGAGGCGGTATGCAGCGGAAAGCTCTATGGGCCTCTGTCGTGGGTGTGGTTGCGCTGGCGATCGCCGCCGGCCAGGCTCAACAAATGCAAGAAGACTACCTGGACGTCCTTACCGTCCAGGTGAAACCAGAGAAACGGGCGGAGTTCGATGCCCTCACCAAAAAGATGGCTGCGGCGAACCGGCAAAACCATGGCGATATCTGGTTGGCCATGGAGACCGCCTACGGCCCGGGCAATCGGGTGACCTTCATCAGCACGCGCCACAGCTATGCGGAAGTAGAAAAAGCCACGGCGATCTTCAATGAGGCATTGGAGAAGACGTACGGGAAAGCCGCCGCGGACAAGATGGAACAGGATTTCAATCAATGCATCGTGAGCTCGCGGGGCGAATTCCGGCGCCGGCGCTGGGACCTGAGCAGCAACGCACCGGCCGACGCCGCAGCGTATAGCAAGCTGATTGGAGAGACTCGCTGGCTGCGTACTACGGTGGTCTCTCTGAAACCAGGACAGGTTGCCAGCTTCGAGGCGCTGGCGAAGGACGTCAAAGCGGCGCGCGATAAATCCTCGCCAGCGCAGACCGTGTTTGTCTCCCAAGCGGTTGCCGGCCAGGAAGGCACCGTCTTCTACGTCACCACGCTACAGAATTCGCTGGCGGGATTTGACAACCTCCCATCGTTACCGCAGATGTTAGGGGACGAGGGTTACCAGAAGTTCCTGAAAACAAATGCCGAGGCGATTTCGGGCACCGAGACGGTGATCAACCGCTTCTTGCCGGAGATCAGCAATGCGCCGGAACAAGTCGTTGCCGTTGCCCCTGATTTCTGGCGGCCAAAGGCGGCCATCAACGCCAAAGCTCACGCCGGGAAATCTCCGGCGGTGCCGGCAAGCACGACGAAGAAGATCGAGGAGAAACCGCAACAGTAGCGGAAAGCTGAGCCCTTTCCTAAACTTGCCGTCTTGAGCGGGCGAAGCGTCTGCTTGCACTCGAAGGAGTCAAGCGGGACTCCCGCCCGCTTGAGCACGGCGTCGCGATCAAGTGCGCTCAGGGTTCTTTTTTTTGGCCGCGGCGGGTCCTACGCCTTGCGGAAAGGAAAATCTTCTGTTCCCACGCGCGCAACGTTTTCTTCGGCAAACCCGGTTACGCGTTCGAGGGCTTGCTGCAGTAAACCGTGGAAGTCTCTGATCTGCGTTTCATCGGCCTGCGCGGGCACGTACACCTTCGAACTTACCCGCACCAGCGCCTTCGAAAACGGTTTCGGGATCATGAGCTCATCCCACGTCCTGAGCACCCAGGCATCGCTCAAGGCTACATAGAACGCCGCCATCGGCAGGCCGCTGGCGCGCGCGAGCAGCACCGGTCCTGGCTTCGCCACGTACTTCGGCCCGCGCGGGCCGTCAATCGTAAACGCCACGGCAGCGCCCTTTTCCAACTCTCCCTTCATTTCCCGCAGAGCTTCGGACCCGCCGCGGCTGCTCGAGCCTCGGACCGCCACAAAGCCAAACTTTTCGATGATCCGCGCGATGTATTCGCCGTCGAAGCTGCGGCTGACCATCACGGCGATTCCGAGCTTCCTCCACATCCATGCCGCCGGGAACACCGAACGGTGCCAGAAAGAATAGATCACCGGTTTCTCAAAGACCGCGTCGGGCGGGGACGGCGGCTCTTCCCAGGAGATCGAGTAGCGCAGCGTCGGGCAAATAAGGCGGATGGCAAGGTAGCCGGCGGAACTGATGAACCAAAGCAGAATTCGCTGTCGGAGTGTGAAGCCGCGCTGCTCAGAGGAGTCTTGCGCAGGGGCTGTCACAGCCGGCGGTGCGTTCACCCCGTTATTGTAGCGAGAACACGTCGGAACCCGGGAACTAGAAAACCAGCAACTGGAAACCGGCAACCGGGGGTTACGTCTCCAGATACCCCACAATCCACTCCTTCAACCGTTGCCGCCGCTCATCCGTGGCGTCGAAGCGGATGCCAAAGCTCTTACTGGGCCTCTTCCAGGTGACGTATCCCCGCACCCAGACGCGTGGCAGGGTCAGCAATGCAAACGATAGTTCGACCAGGGTGCCCGGCTCGGGCGCGTAGTTTGCCTTGAGCGACATTCCTCCCGAACTGATTTCCAGACTGGTGGCGGTTACGCGCATGCCGTCGGTGGCCACGACCGAAACCTCCGTCATGACCGGGACCCGTACGTAGCGGCGGAATTCGTGCAGCACCAGCATCCGGGTCGCGCGCACCAGCTTCAACGCCGCCGACCGGTCCAGGGGTTCCTGGAAGACTGCGTTGATGCAGAGCTTGGAGTACTGCAGCGAGTCCTGCGCGCTGCCACCCAGGCCGTAGATTACCAGACGGCTGTTGGACGCCGATCCGCGGGCCAGTTCGATCACGCTGCCGGCGGAAGGTCCCAGGGGCAGCACACACGCCTCGAACTTCTCACGCCGCAGGCGGTCCGCATCCGCTGCCGAGATCGGCACCGTTTCGATCCCGAATTGCCGGAAACACTCGGAGATCAGTATGGAAGATGGCTCGGGCAGATTAAACAAAGCGACGCGCGCCGCGGATTTTCGGTGCGCAGACAGGGGAGCGAGGGCGGTACCGGCAGCAGTAGGCATGAGTCCCAGGGGTTTGAACTCCTTTGAATGTCCATTCTGACGGGCTTTTTGCCGGTTGCACAGGTTTCGAAGGGGCCTAGTTCCCCGTACCAAGGGGCCATTACGGAGGGTGGACCTACGCCTGCCACCCCTAGTCCCTTCGTTTCACACCCGATGCCGAGCCCCAGTTCCACGTGCCCCCCCTGTGATTCAGGTAAGATGTTGAAATCGTTCATCCCAGTCATCTGGTTAGGAATGATCACGTTTGGAAATGATCACACTTACTGACATCCAGGCGGCCTTGGGCCGCATTCGCAGTTCCATCTATCTCTCGCCCTGCGCGCGCTCGGAGACCTTCTCGCAGTCGACCGCCAACCATGTCTACCTGAAGCTCGATAACCTGCAGCGCACGGGTGCTTTCAAGGAGCGGGGCGCTCTCAACAAACTGCTCCTGCTGAGTGCCGAAGAGCGTTCCCGCGGGGTGATTGCGGCCTCGGCCGGAAACCACGCCCAGGGGGTCGCGTACCACGCCGGCAAACTCGGAGTCCGGGCCCAGATCGTCATGCCGCTCACCACGCCCCTCATCAAAGTGTCGGCCACGCGCGGCTACGGTGCTGACGTCGTTCTCCACGGCGCCAACTACGACGAAGCCTGCGAAGAGGCCATCCGGCGCAGCCAGGAGGGAGGCATGACGTTCATCCATCCCTTCGACGATGACAGCGTCATCGCCGGCCAAGGGACCATCGGCCTTGAACTTCTCCAGCAGCATCCAGACCTCGAAGTCGTTGTCGCCCCCATCGGCGGCGGAGGCTTGATCGGCGGCCTCGCCTGCGCCGTCAAAGAATCGAATCCGAAGATTCAAGTGTTCGGCGTCCAGCCCTCGCGCCTGCCCTCGATGAAAGTCGCGGTCGCTGAAGGCAAGCCCGTCACGCTGAATGCCGCGTCCACCATCGCCGACGGCATCGCCGTCCGCCGCGCCGGTGACCGCACGCTCCCAATGGTGCAGAAATACGTGGACGACATCGTCACCGTAGAAGAAGAGGAAATCGCCAACGCCATCCTTCTGCTGCTGGAGCGCGAGAAAACGCTGGCCGAAGGCGCCGGAGCGGCCGCCATCGCCGCGCTGGTCAACCGCAAGCTGCCGTTTATCGAGAAGAAAGTTGCCGTGCTCGTGTGCGGCGGCAATATCGACGTCACGCTGCTCTCGCGCATCATCGAGCGCGGCCTGGTCAAAGATGGACGCCTGGTCCGCCTGCGCGTCCACCTGGGAGATTTCCCCGGCGCCCTCCACCGGCTCACGTCGATCCTGGCCCAGCACCGCGCCAACATCGTCGAGACCGACTACGACCGCGCCTATCACGGCGTGAACCTGGGCGAGACCGCAATCGAAATCACCATGGAAACCCGCGGCCCCGACCACATCGCAGAAATCATCTCAGCGCTAGGCGCAGCAGGCTACGCCCACGAACGGGTGCTGTAAGGTCGTGTGGGGACGGGCGCCCTCGCCCGTCCAAGCCGAGCGCAGCTCGGCAGGTTGTGTAGGGCGGATAATCCTGTCCGCCCACTTGCAACTTTTTCCCCACCGGCATCTCATGACAGCAATCGAAGAAAGGTTAGAAATCGTCTGAGGACGGGAACCCATGTGACTCTTCAAGCTGTTGTGACAACCCCACTAGTCGGCTTGAAATCGTTCCCGGACCGTTGCGCATCCACATTGTCGGCAAAAGGTCGATGATGTCCTTACAGCCTCCAATTCGTGCAAGACAGCCCAAATTGATGGCAAGGGCAGCATCCCTCTGCTGAGGCGTCGCTCTAGTGTCGAATTCTACAAGGCCGTTCCACATCTGCTGGGTAGTCCCGTGGGGATTCACATCGAAACGCACCCCGCAGCCGTGGGCGCACATCCCCTGCTGGACATGGACAACGGGGCTATTTGGACTTGTGAGTGCGGTCCTGTACTCAAGCATCGCTTCCTGCAACGACCCTTTGTAGACGGTGAACCACACATTCATTTCCGCGTAAGGCACAACGCGTAACTTTGAAATGCTCCCATTTGAAAGGTTCATTTCGTATTGGCAGAAATGCTGGGTGCAACCCTCAAGTGGGTACAATTTGCTTCCATACTTCCGCCGCAGTGATTCGAAGTTGGCAGTCGGGTTTGTTGAAGTTCCTAGTTCTCTGAATTCATTCAATCTGGCTGTCGCATCTCTGCGCGTTTTGTATGCGGATATGCCCACGAATGCACAGAACATAATTGAAACCGCAGCCAGGCCTAGCAACACGGCTTTGGCAGTGTTCTTCACAGGTCACCGAGGGCGTTCACACAGAGGCCTCAAAAGATTTAGACACCGAACCTAATCACAGTATCGCGCGGTTATTGACGAGACGTCGTCATTTCTCAAGCAACCGCCAGACAGAGCATGTGTTAGACCAGTCCTACTCAAACTGCTTCCGAAACCGCTCCAGCTGATCCTTCACCTCGCCCACGTCGCGCCGCAACGCCGCCACTTCTTCCTCAAGCCGAGCGATACGCGCCGCATCGCCAGGATCGCGCCCAACGGCGGCACTTGCGGGAGCAGGTAAGTCCGGAACCGCCACATCCCCCGCCAGCAAATGTACCCAGCGCGACTCCTTCGTCCCGGGCTGGCGCGGCAGCACTTTCACCAGCGGCGGCTCGCGCTGCATCAGTTTCTGCAAAGCGGACTGCACGTCATCGAGCGTCTCGAACCGAAACATGCGCTCGGTGCGGCCGCGCAGCTCGCCCGGCGTTTGCGGGCCGCGCAGCAGCAACACACACAGCACCGCCGTTTCCGGACGCGTGAAGTTAAACACCTCCTGGATTCGGTGCTCATACTTCGTCACGCGGCTGTCGGCGCCACCCGCCGGTCCTGCCATGTGCCGCTCCTGCAACGCGGCCAGAGCGTCGCGCACGGCGTTTTCGTCGAGCTGCATGAAGGGGTCGCGGTTCGACTTCTGGTTGCACGCATTCACCAGCGCGTTCAGCGACAGCGGATAGTACTCGGGCGTAGTGATGTCCTTTTCAACCAGCGACCCCAGTACCCGCACTTCGTTTTCCGTTAGCAGTAAATCCATTCGATGTTGGTCCTGAAACCTCTGCGCGAAATTGTATCGGATTGCCACTGCGCCGCAACCAGCGAACTCGCACGCGATTTTGTCCCAATAGCGCTCGACCAGGACAGCCATCCCCGCTGGAGACGAGGTCCCTTCGCTAAACGCGCAAGGCTCAATGGCGGCTTCAAGATGCGCCAACCCCACGCCTTTCATTGACTTGCCGGTTTCACCCACGTAAGATTCGCCACGAAATGATCGGCCAGCCCAGCGCGCACTACCCGGTCATCGAGAAGCTTGGCAGCAGCAGCGTGGGCGTGGTCGATAAGGTCGAGGGAGTCGTGATTCAATCACATTTCAAATCTGAGGAGGCGTGATGCAGCTGCGCCTGGAGAGCCGCCCGGTCGGCGATGTCCTGATCATTCAGTGTCACGGCCGGATCGTGGCCGGGAATGAAGTCTATACGTTGCACGCCTACGTTGGAGACTCCATCGTGAAGTACGGCGACGTCGTGCTGCAACTCGACCAGGTCGAGTTCGTCGACAGCAGTGGATTGGGAGCGCTGGTGCGCCTGATGCAAGCCGCACGATCGAAGGGAGGAGACCTCAAACTCAGCGGCGTTCCACCCAAGATCCGCAAGACGCTGGAGATGACCAACCTGCTCTCGCAATTCGAAACCTACGATTCGGTCGAAGAAGGGATCACGGCCGCCTATTTAGGCTCGCGCTATTCGCGGGGAAAAGCCGGAGACGCAAGGCCACGCATGCTTTGCGTTTACGAGTCGACGGATGTGAGCACGTTCCTGCGAGAGGTGCTGTGCAGCGCCGGATACAATGCCTTGACGACTGCGAGCATCGACGATGCCCGCATCCTGCTCAAGGCAACGAAAGCGAAACTGGTGGTGATTTCTGCGCGCATGCAATCCGTATACGGCAAACCGACGCGCAAGGTGTTGGAGGAAATCGATCCGGCGGTCTCTGTCCTCATCTTGGACGAGAACTTTGCCACCCAGGATCCCGGAGAGGCAGCGGCGAAACTCCTGAGCGGCGTTGGCAGCTGCCTGGCAGGCCAGGATTGAAAGCGGCAATGGATCATGATCCGTATAGAAAAGCCGCGGCCCTCACAGTCTTTCTCAGGATACGGCATGTAAACTGATGCAAGTCCAGATTTGCCTCGATGACTTGCCCTCGCACTGCCCTAGCGCTCCTTCTCGGCCTCTCCCTGGTGGCCGAATCGCAGACGCTGCACAAGCCTTCCGCTGCCCCCACCGCCAAGCCTGCCGAAGACGCGCAGCTCTACCGCAACACCACCTTCGGTTTCCGCTACCAGATTCCCTACGGTTGGGTCGATCGCACCAAGGACATGCGAGAACAGGAGGCGACCGAAAAACCCGACGCGAAGGAGAAAGCCAGCAACCTCGGCAAAGGCGAAGTCCTGCTCGCCGTCTTCGAGCGTCCTCCCGAGGCCACGGGAGAAACCATTAACTCCGCCGTGGTGATCGCAGCGGAAAGCGCCGGCGCGTATCCCGGACTCAAGAAGGCCGAAGACTATCTCGGCCCGCTCACCGAACTGACGACGTCGAAAGGCTTCAAAGCCGAAGGCAATCCCGCGGTCATCGAGATCGACGCGCGGCAACTGGTGCGCGCCGATTTTACCAAAGTGCTCAACGACAAACTCACCATGCGCCAGGCGACGCTCGTCCTGCTCACGCATGGTCAGATTGTCTCCTTCACCTTCATTGCGGGCAGCGAAGACGAACTCGACAATCTGATCGACAACCTCCATTTCGGTCCCACAAAACCGCCTGCGCACTAGCCCCAATTGCCTCCGAGGGCAAATCGGCACGCTTGCAGACAAATCCCCAAAATCACCTGTCTAACCGCAACAAAAAGCGCGGTTTACACTCCCGATTCCAGCCTCAAGACAAGCCTGTTTTGTGCTAAAATAAAAGCAACTCCGGCGACCGCTAACTAGCAGGAATTTCAATAGTTTGAGGTCACCCGAGCAGTCCCGGAAGCGTCCATCCAGCCCAAGCGCTTGATCCGGCTTTTCCACGGAGAAGAATGGCCACGAAAGAATTGCAGCCTCAACTCGCCGACGCGAAAAACAAGAACGGCAAGACCACCAACGGCGACTACACGGCCGACTCCATCAAAGTGCTCGGCGGCATGGAAGCCGTGCGCAAGCGCCCCGCCATGTACATTGGCTCGACGGGCGAACTCGGCCTGCATCACCTGGTGTACGAAGTCGTCGACAACTCGGTTGACGAAGCGCTCGCCGGTTACGCCGACAAAATCGAAGCCACCATTCATCTCGACAATTCGATCACCGTCGTCGACAACGGCCGCGGCATTCCCGTCGACAACATGGACATCGACGGCGAGAAAATTCCCGCCGCGCAGGTCGTGATGACCACGCTGCACGCGGGCGGCAAATTCGACAGCAACTCCTACAAGGTTTCCGGCGGATTGCATGGCGTCGGCGTGAGCTGCGTCAACGCGCTCAGCGAAGAACTCGATCTGGAAATCTGGCGCGATGGTTTCACCTGGGAGCAGACGTACTCGAAGGGCGAGCCCACCAGCAAGCTCAAGAAAGCCGGAGCCACGAAGAAGCGCGGCACCCGCGTCCACTTCCTGCCCGACAAAACTATTTTCACCGGCGATATCGAATACAACTTCGACACGCTCTCGCAGCGCCTGCGCGAACTCGCGTTCCTGAACAAAGGCTTGCTCATCACGCTCACCGACGAGCGCCAGACTGACTCGAAGACCGGCGAGGCCAAGCGCACCGAGTTCAAGTACAACGGAGGCATCGCCGAGTTCATCAAGCACCTCAACCGCGGCAAGCAAACGCTCCACGACAAGCCGATCTACATGGAAGCCGACAAAGACCAGGTGCATATCGAAATCGGACTCCAGTACAACGACGCCTATTCGGAATCCGTTTTCAGTTTCGCCAATAACATCAACACCGTCGATGGCGGCACGCATCTCTCCGGCTTCCGCACCTCGCTGACCCGCACCATTAACTACGCGGGCCAGCAGATGGGCCTGTTCAAAGACGTGAAAGAGAACCTCACCGGCGACGACGTCCGCGAAGGCCTGGTGGCCGTGATCAGCGTGAAACTGCCGCAGCCCCAGTTCGAAGGACAGACCAAGGGCAAGCTGAATTCCGATATCGCCGGAATCGTGCAGGCTGTGGTCAACGAAAAACTCGGCGCATTTTTCGAGCAGAACACCACCGTCGCGCGCAAGATCATCAACAAGGCGATCGACGCCGCGCGCGCCCGCGAAGCCGCCCGCAAAGCCCGCGACCTGACGCGCCGCAAAGGCGCGCTCGACGGCGGCGGTCTCCCCGGCAAACTCGCCGACTGTTCCGAGCGTGATCCCAACCGCTGCGAGCTGTTCCTGGTCGAGGGCGAATCCGCCGGTGGCACCGCCAAACAAGGCCGCGACCGCCGCTTCCAGGCCATCCTCCCGCTCAAGGGAAAAATTCTCAACGTCGAAAAGGCGCGTTACGACAAGATGCTGGCGCACGAAGAAATCCGCGCCATGATCACCGCGCTCGGCACCGGCATTTCCAAGGAGGACTTCGATCCGACCAAAGTGCGCTACGGCAAGATCATCCTCATGACCGACGCCGACGTGGACGGCTCGCACATTCGCACCCTGCTGCTGACGTTCTTCTTCCGCCACATGCAGGAGCTGATCAAGCGCAACAACGTCTACATCGCGCAACCGCCGCTGTTTGGCATCAAGAAGGGCAAGACGCACCAGTACATCAAGAATGAGCACGAGTTCGTCAAAGTCATGGTGAAGCGCGCCTCCGAAGGTCTGATCATTCGTTACGGCGAAGGCGCCGCCAAGCTCGAAGGCGCGGCCCTGACCAAGTTCATCACCGTGCTCAACGAGTATCTTGGCTTTTTCGACAAGCTCAACAAGCGCCTGCGCGAAGAGAAGATCACCGAGCTACTGCCGCGCCTCGATCTCTCAAAGCACGCCGATTTTGAAGGCGACAAGAATGACGCGCCGAAGAAAATCGAGAAGCTGGAAAGAGAACTCAAGCGCCTGCAGAAAGACTTGAAGCTGAAGAGTGTCGACACGCGCTTCGACGAAGAGCACAACCTCTGGGAAGCGCGCTTCGTGAACTCGCAGGGCGCCGAGCACGTCATCAACTGGGAGTTGGCGTCCACGCCCGAATGCCGCCAGTTGATCGCGAAGTTCAAGCAGATCGAGCAATATCTCGAGCCGCCGTTTGTGGTCGAGAGCGTGCCAAAAGCCGCGCCCAAGGCGGGCAATGGCGAAGCGGAAGACGCGGCCGAAGGCGAGAACGAAGAAACCGAAAAAGCTGAGAAAAAAGCGAGCAAAGCTCCCGCCCGCCGGGCCAAAGAGCCCGAGGTCGTCGAGAAAAACACCGCCCGCGAACTCTTCGATTACGTTCTGAACGAAGGCCGCAAGGAGTACACCGTCCAGCGCTACAAAGGCTTGGGCGAGATGACCGCCGAGCAACTCTGGGAAACGACGATGGACCCCGAGCGCCGCACGCTGCTCTCCGTAAAGCTCGAAGACCTCGCCGAGTGTGAAACCATCTTCACCACCCTGATGGGCGAAGACGTAGAAGCCCGCAGGAAATTCATCGAAGATAACGCGCTCGACGTAAAGAACCTGGATATCTAAAGTGTAGGGCGGACACTCCTGTCCGCCCCTGTCGCGTGCGTAGGGACGGCCGCCCCCGGCCCGTCCAAGCCTACCTCCAGCAGACGTTTCGTGAGCGTGTAGGGGGCCCTCGCGTTGCTCGGGATGACAGGGGTTGCCTTCGCATTGCCCCTGTGCCACCCCGTGCCCCCTTTGGGCAAACGTTCCCACGCAAGGCCTTGCTCGCTGCGCGTTCTCCCGTCAGGAGGCGAGCCGCGTGTCCTCGTTTAGGAAGGCATGCCAGGAATTCCCTCATCGGAATTTCCAGACAAGCATAACCAACCGGCTGTCTTCAACGATCAGTAATCAGGATCTCTCCGGGAACAAGCCCGTTGGTTCCTGCGTCTATGTACTCATAAGGGAGACTCATATGGCCATCCGCTGGGGAGTGTTCTCGACCAAAAGCAGAAAGGCCCTGAAAACGGGCTGGCTGATTACAGCCGGAGTGGTTGCACTTTACTTGGGAGTCATTCAACCGCGCGACCGTGCGCGAGGCATTGCCACCGAGAAGACGTCCGGCCTCGCCGCCGTGAGTGGAGGAGTGCGTTGGGAGCCAGTCTCGCTGTGGCGGCAGACGTCGATTCTTCCGCACTTCAGCCGCGAAGCCTACCTTCAGAAAGGTGTTATTGGAGGTATTCCCGTAGACCGGGCCGTCGTCGCGCGCGCCTCTCTCACGACATTTTCAGGAGGAGGTGGCGGTGGAGAGGAAGGGGCGTCCGAGGACCGTAAGCTCGTGCGAACGGCAGCCCTTGGCTTCATCGTCAAGAGTCCGGCCGAAACCGCTGAGAAAATCATTCAACTCGCTCAAGGCGCAGGAGGGTTTCTCCTAACGTCGAATGTCAACGGCGGATCCGACGCCACCAGCGCCTCACTTACTATCCGCGTGCCCGCCGCCAAGTTCGACAAAGTCCGCGCCCAGATCCGCAAACTCGGACTGCGCGTGGAGAGCGAAAGCATCGAGGCCCAGGACGTCACCAAGCAATACGTCGACCAGGAAGCCCGCCTGCGCAACCTGCGCGCCCAGGAACAGCAGTATCTCGGCATCCTGCGCAAGGCTGCCACGGTGAAGGACACGCTCGAGGTCAGCGACAAGCTGAACGAAGTGCGCGGCGCGATCGAGGAGAGGCAGGCGGAATTCGAAGCGCTATCGAAGCAAGTTGAAACCGTAGCCATCAACGTCACCCTGCGTGCCGAAGCCGACGCGCAGGTCTTCGGCCTCAACTGGCGGCCACTCTACCAGTTGAAGATCGCCGCTCGCGAGGGCCTCGAAGGGCTGGGGAACTACGCCGCATCCATGGCCGTATTCGTGTTCTATCTGCCCACGGTCCTGCTGTGGCTATTCACGATACTTGCCGGAGCTGCGGTGGGCTGGCGGATCTTGAAATGGACGGCCCGAACGCTATTCATTTCGCCGAAGGCAAGCGTGGCGGAAAAGATGGCGAGTTAGTGCGAACTGGATTCAGAAAATAGTTTTGTTACAGGCAACGTTTCTGGAGTCGTGGAAGTTCCAATCGAATGCTTGGGGAGGCAGGTATGACGCGCCAACTTCGGGGCCCCTTCTGGTTAGTGTTTTCTTGTCTAGTTCTCGCGGCTCTCGTGTGGAGCTTCTTTTCTACGGAAACAATCGTTAAGGCCGCGCCCGGCGAAACTTCCGGTTCGCTGCAAATTCTTGGCAAAGACGGCGCGGTGAGTGGCGCCTGCCCGTTGAAGCACACCGAAGTGCGTGGAGCGATCAGCGGGTTTATAGCTCGGGTCGAAGTCACGCAGACCTTCGAGAATTCCGCGGCGCAGAAAATCGAAGCCGTGTATGCCTTCCCGCTGCCGGAAAATGCCGCCGTCGACGACATGACCATCCAGGTGGGCAACCGCACGGTGCGCGGCGTCATCAAGCAGCGCGACGAGGCGCGCGCAATCTACGAAAAGGCCAAGCAGACCGGGCATGTGGCGGCCCTGCTCGACCAGGAGCGTCCCAACGTTTTCACGCAAGCCGTCGCCAACATCATGCCGGGCGAGCAGGTGGTGGTCACCATCAGCTACCTGCAGACCCTTGAATACGAGGACGGCGCTTACCAGTTCGTGTTTCCCATGGTCGTCGGGCCGCGCTACATTCCGGGCCAGGCGACCGGAAAGCAGGCAGGAGGCTGGTCGCCCGACACCGACAAAGTTCCGGACGCCTCGAAAATCACGCCCCAAGTCACGCCGCCCGGAACGCGCGCCGGGCATGATATTTCGATTGAACTCGCGATTGATGCGGGCGTCCCGATCCAGCAACTGAATTCCAACTCGCATGAGATCGATGTGAATCGCACCGGCGCGAGCACAGCTGCCGTGCAACTCAAGGACCTGGCCGAGATCCCGAACAAGGACTTCATCTTGAAGTACGAGGTGGCCGGCGAACAGATCAGCGATGCGGTGCTGTCGCAGGCAGCGCCCGCAAATGGCAAGCTCGGCGCGGGCGGATACTTCACGCTGATCCTGCAGCCGCCGGCGCGCGTGGCGGAGTCGGACATCACGCCGAAAGAATTGGTGTTTGTCCTCGACACTTCAGGTTCGATGTGGGGCTTCCCGCTCGAAAAGGCGAAAGACCTGATCAGCCACGCGCTCGACGAGCTCTATCCGGGTGACACGTTCAACATCATCACGTTCTCGGGCGACACGCACATTCTGTTTCCGGAGCCCGTGTTTCCGACGGCCGAGAATATTCGCAAGGCGAAGGCCCTGCTGAGCACGCGTACTAGCGGCGGTGGCACTGAGATGATGAAAGCCATCCGTGCGGCGCTCGTGCCTTCCGATTCGCAGGACCACCTGCGTGTGGTGTGCTTTCTCACCGACGGCTATGTCGGCAATGACCTGGAGATCATTGGCGAAGTACAGAAGCACGCGAATGCGCGCGTGTTCGCCTTCGGGATCGGCACGGCGGTGAATCGTTTCCTGATCGAAGGCATGGCCAAAGCAGGGCGGGGAGAGTCGGAAATTGTCACGCTCAACGACAAAGCCGACGTGGCGGCGCACCGGCTCTACGAGGGGCTGCGCTCGCCGCTGCTGACCGATGTTTCCATCGACTGGGGCGGCTTGCCGGTCGCTGATGTTTACCCGCAGCGCTTGCCCGACTTGTACATGGGCAAACCTCTGGTGGTGAGCGGGCGCTACTCCATCGCAACCAACGGAACCATTCACATTCGCGGCAGGAGAGCTGGCGAAGATTTTGTCCGCGAGATTCCCGTCAGCCTGAGCGGGAGTGCAGGCGGGTACCGCATTCAGGCCAGCTTCTGGGCGAGGCGCAAAATTGACGACTTGATGTCGCAAGACTGGGCGGGCCTGCAGAGCGGGAACATGAAGCCCGCATTGCAGAAAGAAATCACTCATCTCGGGCTCGACTATCGGCTGATGACGCAGTTCACGTCGTTCGTCGCGGTCGAGGAACGTGTGGTCACAAAAGACGGCCAGCCTGTGCGCGTCGAGGTCCCGGTGGAGATGCCGGAGGGCGTGAGCTACGAGAAAATCTTCGGTGACGAAAAAGACGCGTTGCTTTATGCGCCCAATGCCGGCCTCACGATGTATGCGCAACTGGGCATGGCGTCGAAGAGCGCTCGCATAAGCCGAAACACGGGTGTAGTGCAGCACAAGATACCCGTGGGAGGCGGTGGTTCTGCTGGTGGTGTAGGGTCGGGAGCAGGTGTTGGAGCAGGGCAAGGCGGAGGAGTTGGGGGCGGCGTCTATCACGTTGGGAAGTCAGTTCCGCCCCCTCCACCACCGCCTGCGGCGGCCGCGCAGACGATTGTTGACGCCGATGCTTCGGCTCAGTCCACTACCCGCGAGGAGAAGCCGACCGGCGAGCGCGCAACTCTCGAATCGAAGTTGCATCCCGCGCTGCTTGAGGCGTTCGATTGCTGGAAGAACTCCGGGCAGGACTGCAAGCTGGTAAAGGATGGGACGGTGGAAGTCCAGTTGTGGTTGACCGATGACTCCGCTGCAGTTCTCGAACAGCTCAAAGAACTGGGCTTCACCACAACCCAGGCTCGGCCAAAAGAAAAAGTGGTTGTCGGGCAGTTGCCCGCAGAAAAGTTGGCCGACCTCGCGAAAATGAGCGCCGTGCGTTTTGTTTCTCTAGTAAGGCGGTAAAACCGATTTCACCACAGAGGTACAGAGACACAGAAAAAGAGACAAGAAGGTTCTCCGTGACTCCGTGCCTCCGTGGTGAACTGCTGCTTTCAGTCCGCGGGATATGCGGCTCTGGTTACGACGCATTACCTCTGTGCCCCTGTGTCCTCTGTGGTTAAGCCTTCCGACGCAAGTTTCGACCTTCTACCCGTTCTCTGATCAGGACGCAGCAAGCGGCGTCTACAAGAAAAACAGGCAGCTTCCCCCGGTTGCCTGCTGGACGGGGCAAAGCCCCGTCCCCACACAAATACAGGGGAAAAGGACCATGCACAAACTTCTACTCACGCTCTTCAGCCTTACGCTTTTCGCCACCGCGCAGGACCAGACATCGCAATCGCAACGAGACAATGCGCCCGCGCTCACCATCTACAACCAGAACTTCTTCGTCGCCCGCGAGTATCTGCCGCTCGATCTGACCGCCGGCGTCAACCACGTAACCTTCGCAGGCATTACCTCGCACCTGGAACCCGACTCGGTCATCCTCCGCGACCTCACCGGACGCCCTCTGCAGATCATCGAGCAGAGTTACCGCAACGACCCGATCTCGCAGGAATTGCTGCTCTCGTTCTATGAGGGTAAGACGATCAGTTTCCTTGTGCAGCGCGGTGAGAAGATCGAAACAATTCAAGGCAAGATTATCCGCAGCGGATACATTCCCAGCTCCAGCTACACGCAAAACTACGGCTACCCGCAGCCCGGCATGGGACAGCCCATCGTCGAAGTGGATGGCGTACTGCGCTTCGGACTCCCCGGCCAGCCGCTCTTCCCAGCGCTCTCGAGCGATTCGATCCTCAAGCCCACGCTCAGCTGGCAGCTCGCGACAACGCAATCTGGCCATTCGAACGCCGAGATTTCCTACGTCTCCGGCGGCATGACCTGGCAGTCTGACTACAACCTGGTCGTCTCCGACGGCCCGAAAAACTCCGGCATGAACTCACTCGACCTGGTCGGCTGGATCACCATGCAGAACCATAGCGGCAAGACGTTCGAGAACGCTCGCATCAAGCTAATGGCCGGAGATGTGAGCAAGTTGCAAGGGTCGGTCGGCCAGATCGCCTATCGCGCCGAGGCCAAATCCATGGCGATGGACGCTGCCGCACCCGTCGTTCGCGAGAAATCCTTCGACGAATTCCACCTCTACACGCTGGAACGCCCCGCAACGTTGCGCGACAACGAAACCAAGCAGGTCGAGTTCGTGCGCTCGACCGGCATCCAGTCGCAGCGCCTCTATGTTTACGATGGCGCCCAGACTGGGCAGTACGCCTACTACTCGCCCGAGCAGGTTCGCAACGATCCTGGCTATGGCACCGCGTCGAATCCGAAAGTGTGGGTCATGCAGGAATTGAAGAACTCGGAAGCGAACCATCTCGGCATCGCGCTGCCCAAGGGCCGCCTGCGCTTCTACCGCCGCGACTCCGACGGCAGTCTGCAGTTCATCGGCGAGAACTCGATCGACCACACGCCCAAGGACGAACTGATCCGCGTCTACACCGGCAACGCGTTCGACATCGTCGGCGAGCGCAAACGCACCAACTATCGCGTGGATTCAAATGCTCACTGGATGGACGAGACGTTCGAGATTCGTATCCGCAACCACAAGAAAGAATCCGCCAACGTGCGCGGGGTCGAGCACCTCTACCGCTGGACGAACTGGAAACTCGCTGAGCAATCGCACGCCAGCAAGAAGCGCGACGCCCAGACCGTAGAATTCCCGGTCGAAGTCGCTGCCAACGGCGAGCAGGTGATCACCTACACCGTGCACTATTCCTGGTAGGTTGTGTGGCGCGGACAATCCTGTCCGCGCTTCTTACTCCCAGCAAGAACGTCTGCTGTGCTCTTCAACTCTCAATTCGCCAGATTTTTTCATCTCGAGCGAAGCGAGGGAGTTGCATTTTGCGGCGAACTGCAGATCCCTCGCGTTGCTCGGGATGACAATCTAGGAAAGGTACTGGTGCACGCTACAGACCTGACATTCACCACGGGCTACGCCCGGTACTTCACTTCCGGATACATCCGGTCGAACAAAACCCACAGAGCCGCGATCACCACGAACACGAGATAGCTGCCCTCTGGCCCCACCGAGCCTCCGGTCAGCCACGCCGGCCCATGAAACGAAGAGTTCAGGAGATGCCCCGGCAGCATCGTCCCGCTGTCCGGCACGGAATACAGATAGCTCTCGCCCCAGTCCCAGGACATGTGGAAGCCCACCGCCCACCACAGGTCTCCGGTGCGCCGCAGCGTCAGGCAGAAGAAGAAGCCAATCGCGACCACGGCCACCAGACCGACCCTGGCTTCTCCCGGATTGACGCCGTGCATGGCGCCGAACGAGATCGACAACAGCGCCGCCGCCGGCCAGAAATGCATTCCCTTGGTCAGCACCCACTGCGAATATCCGCGCAGCAGAAATTCTTCAAAGAATCCAGTCAGCAGGAAAAACACCGCGTAATACAGCGCGAACTTCCAGGCGCGCGTTCCATGCAAGGCCACGGATCCGAACTGAAACGCGCCCGTCACCCGTAAGGCCAGCATCAGGACGCTCAGGGACACGATTCCCCACAAGGTACCCACCCAGAAGTTACGGCCGAAGGCGCCTCGCCGCGGCAGACCGAAGTCGCCGAAAGGCCGATCCTCAATGCGCGCCATCACAAACCCCGGCAGGATTGCGGCGAGCATCCAGCTGCCTTCGGTGATCATGCGCCGCCAATGGCTGTTCACCTCGACGGACGCGAGCAGCCAGGTTTCCAATCCAAAAATGAACCATGCCATCGCCAGGTAAATCAGCCAGCACGCAGCCGAAAAAACAGCGCGCAGCACAATCTCACGGCGGCCGCCCGGCTGATTCCACAACGACGGGAGAGTCGCAGTTGGCCCCGCCTCGCCCGCCAATCGAGACGTCTCCTGCTCGGCGGAGGAAGGTGGCAACGGTTTGTTATCCATCATCGTCCCCGACATGGTAAAACACTCGGTCTGGCCTTCCTACGCCGATTTCTCGCTCCCGGTTCCGTCGGAGCGCCGCAGTTCATCGCGGCCGCGCTCCTGTTCGTCTATCTTCTCGAATGCGCGTGGCTTGTCCTGATTGAAACCCGGCAGGGATTGCTCCCCGACTCCAATCACGCACTCTGCATCTATCAGGGCCTCGAACAATGGAAAGGCGGCGCTATCGCCGGAACCCCACAGTCCCTGCGCTCCGAAGCCGCCACCGGCGTGCCTTCCGCGGGACGCGCGGGCCACCTCCGCGTGCGTGACGGATACGACCAGGACCGCTCGCCCCTCTACTATCTGATCGCAGCCGCGCCGCTTCTGGCGCGGCCCGCGGTCTTGCCGCCCGACTCACGAATCGGACAGCTCTGGATGGCAGCGCCCTACCTGTTTTTCGGCGTCATGCTCGGCGGCTCGCTCTGGTACGTCTCCCGCCGCTTGTATGGCAACGCCGGCGGATACATTGCGCTCGCTCTCTATTGCTTTTCGCCCGCCATGATCGCGAGCGCAGCCGGAGCGCAGAGTCTCGGCGAGTTGGGTGCTGTCTGGGGCGCCTTCGGCACGGTCTTCACTGCGATTGCTGTGGCGCACACGCTTTACGCTCCCCGCGAAGTCGTGCTCTGGAACTGGCGCCGCATTCTGCTGCTCGCCTTGTCGCTAATTCTCGCCGCCGGCAACCAGTTTTCGATGATTGTGCTGGCGTTGGTGGCGTTGCTGCTCATGCTGTGGGTCGCGCCCATCCGCAAGCGCGCCGTGCTCGCCATCTGGGCCACCGGTTGCGCGGTTGCGACCGCACTGCTATTGGCCGCGTACTTCTTTCAGCCGGCAGTGTTCGGTCAGGGGATGGCCCATGCGCGCTGGGTCGACTTCGAACCTCACGCACTCACCGCTTCACTTTCTTATGCGCACACTTTTCAGGAAGTCTTTCGCGGTCCGCCGCTGATGATCGCCTTTCCCTGCGCGTTGTTCACCTACTTGTCCTGGAATCGCGCCCGCTACTTCGGCAACACCGCCCCGCTTCTAATCGCAGTGATGTTCCTGATTCTCGCCCTGGCCGCGCCAACGTTCCCCGGCCAGGGATTCCAACTGGCAGCGCTGGTTTTCCTGTTCGTCTTCGTCGCCGGCGTCTTCGCCGATCTGCTCGAGACCAGGCACGGCCTGATCGTAACCGCCAGTCTAAGTGGCCTCTTGCTCGCCTCCGCGGTGTGGAACCTGCTCCAACTGGCCCGCCTCGCGCGTAGCTGAACGTGGAGAGACGGGCGCCCCCGCCCGTCCACCACAAATCTCACGTTAAAATAGTCTTCCGGAACGCGACAATGACTGACATGAGCACTCCAACTTCCTCACCTAAAACCATCTACGTCACCCGCACCGGACTGCCGCTCAGCTTCAAATTCGACTGGCCCTTCCGCCGTGCCACCTCCGGCGCCGACTTCGACGTCCTGCATGCCGAGATCACGCTTGAGGCCTCCGAGAATCTCCGTGCCCTGGTCGCCGTGAATCTCTCCGCCACCTTGCGCGAGGTTCTCCCGTCGCTCAACCCCAAAGACACCGAAGCCCCCATCATCAATGCCCTACGCAAGGAAGTGGACCACAAGCAAATCGAATTCCCGAAATCACCGAAGCTCGTGCCGCTGCCCTTCTCCAGTCGCCACTACAACTTCAAGACCAACCAGTGGATCTTCGGCCCAGCCACGGACGAAGAAATCGCGCACTTGATCGAGCGCAAAGTTTATTGGCAGACGCGCTTGGTCGGTGGAGACGTCTGGCTGGGCGACGCAACTGAGGCTCTCTACGTACAAACCACCACCGACCATATCGCCGAGATCGCAGCCCATCTCGCGCAGCAAGGTTTGTTCACCATGGCCCGCCGCTATGCCACCGCGCTGCCCGAGCTCATGAGCCAGAAAGACCGCTTCGAGAAAGACATGGCCGAAGCCGTCCGCCAACTGGAAGAAAAGCACGCCTTCGAACGAGGCTAGATTCTTGCGTGTGTAGGGCGGACACTCCTGTCCGCCCAAAGCATGCACCATCCAACCATCAACAGGATTGCCCAACGATCAGTCCCAAAGCCCCGACCTTCAACAGCAGCGCCCCGGCAACGCCCCGAGCCGTCCGCAAATTTGTCGAAGAATGAAAAAGCGCGGACAAGAGTGTCCGCGCCACACAAGATACCTAACCCACATCACCACACCCGGCACGCCTTCTCCCGCACCATCGGCTGCCCGGCCTTGCAGTGGAACGCGTCGCGAAACTCCGGCATGTTCGACACCACCCCATTCGCCCGGTATTTCTCGGGCGAGTGGGGATCGACCGTCGCCCGGAGTCGCATGTTCTCATCGCGATCGTTCGAGCACCAGCTCTGCCCGTACCCGATGAAGAACCGCTGCTCCGGCGTGAAGCCCTCCATCGCTTCGAGCTTCTGATTCTTCGTGTCTTCCTTCCACGCCAGATACGCCAGCAGCGTTCCACCCAGGTCCGCAATGTCTTCGCCGTTGGTCAGCTTGCCGTTGATCTTGATGTCGTCCACAATCGTGTACCCGGAGTACTGATCGATCACGCACTGTGCGCGCTGCTCAAATTCCTTGCGGTCCGCCTCGGTCCACCAGTTGCGCAAATTTCCTCGCGCGTCGAACTGGCTGCCCTCGTCGTCAAACGCGTGCGTAAGTTCGTGGCCCACGGTGGCGCCCGTGTTCCCGTAGTTCGGGGCCGCGTCCGACTTCGCACTGAACAGCGGCGGTTGCAGAATGCCGGCGGGGAAGTTGATGTCGTTCTTCTGCGGATCGTAATACGCGTTCACCGTGGGCGGCGTCATACCCCACTCCGTGCGATCCACCGGCTTGCCAATCTTGTTGAGCTGCCGCCGGAACTCGAACCACGAAGCTCGCTGCGAGTTCCCGATCTCGTCCCCACGTACAATCTCGAGCCCACCGTAATCGCGCCATTTGTCCGGATACCCGATCTTGTTTGCAATCGCATGCAGCTTCTCGAGCGCCTGCTCTTTGGTAGCCGCTCCCATCCACGGCAAAGCCTGGACGTCCCGTTGCATGGCTGCTTCAATCTGCTGCACAACTTTGAGCGCCGCCTGCTTTGCCTCCGGACCGAAATACTTCGCGACGTACGCTTGGCCGAGCGCTTCTCCCAGGTCGTCGTCCACATCGGTCGAACACCGCTTCCAGCGCGGCGGAAGCTGCTCTTGGCCACGCAACGTCGTGCCATAAAAATGGAAGGTTTCCTTGACGAACGCCGCCGAAAGATCATTCGACGCCTGGTGCGCCGCATGCCACCGCAGATACGTCTTCCAGTCCGCCAGGCTTTCGCTCGCAACCTCCGCGCTCATCGTCCGGAGATACTCCGGCGCCACCACATTGAGCGACGCCAGAGGTCCTACCCCGATCTTTGCGAAATAGGTGCGCCATTGAAAATCCGGCGACAGCTTCTCAAGTTCCTCGACCGTCATCTTGTGATAGAGCTTCTGAGGATCGCGCCGTTCGACCCGCGTCATCTGCCCCTTGGCCAGCGCGGTCTCGATGCGCATCACCGTCGCAGCCTCCGCCGCCGCATCGGCCGGCTTGTCGCCCAGCAGTTCCAGCATCTTCGCCACGTGCGCCACGTACGCCTTCCTCAACTCGACGGACTTGGCATCGTCCTTGAAATAGTAATCACGGTCCGGCAGACCCAGTCCGCTCTGGTCCGCTTCCGCAATCACCTGGGTCGAGTCCTTGTAGTCCTGATCCGACCGGAACGCAAACAGCATGCCCCCGCGGTAGATCGGAGGCGGATACTGTGTCGTGGACATGAACTCAGCCAGGTCCTTCTTCGATTTCAGCCGCGCGATCCGCTCCAGTTCCGGCGCGAGCGGCTTCGCTCCCAGTTTCTCGATCGCTGCCTCGTCCATGCACGATGCGTAATAATCCCCGATCATCTGGTTGATCGAACCGTGCGCTGCGTTCGCCTTGGCCGCCTCTTCCAGGATCGCGCGCAATTGGGTCCGGTCTTCATCCTCCAGCTTGCCGTAGGTGCTCCAGCTGGACTGGTCCGGAGGTATCGGATTCTTCTTCATCCATCCGCCGCACGAATACGTATAGAAATCCACGCAGGGATCCACGGTCGGATCCATTGCCGAAACATCCAGCACCGGTTGCGAAGAGGAAGAAGATGGAGAGTTTTGAGAAAACGCAGCAGCCGCAACCAGCAGCATTGCGGCCAGGAGGGAAAAAGATTTTGAGTTCATAAGTTTGAGTTCTGTCACCCTGAGCGGAGACTGTCGATCCGCGCAGCCGATCGACAGGCGGAGTCGAAGAGCCCCCCTTTACAACTTACCGAGACTATTCCTTCCCTCAGAACTTATCCAGCGTTACCGACCCGTCGCTGGTGTGAACAGTCAGCCGGTTTCCGCCGCCATTCATCTTCCCGCGCACATCGTGACTGTTGAAGCTTCCTTCCACCACGATCGGAATGTTGGTCGTGATATGCCCGTCGCTGGTATGCAGTTCGACATCGGCCGCCAGATCTCCCGGAACTCTCAACGCTACACTCCCATCCGACGTGCGCACGTCCCAGGCCTCCCGCAGGTGCGATCCCGGCCGGGCTTCCACTTCAATGCGCCCGTCACTGGTGTGCAACTCAAGCACATCGAAGCGTCCCGAAGCGTGCATCGACCCGTCACTGGTCTTCGCGCGCAGACTGCCATCCAAATCCTCCAGATCGACCCTGCCGTCGCCGCTCGCAAATTCCAACTCGCCTGCGAGGCCCCTTGCCTCGATGCTTCCATCTCCGCTGCGCACGTTCACCTTGGCGCTGCGCGGCATGTGGATTTCCAGGTCTGTCCGCCGGTTGTCGATACCAAATGACACATGGGTCCGGTGCTGGTGCCGCAACTCCAGATCCACCGCGTTTCCCTGCTGATGCTCCACAATTTCGAGATCCCCGCCTCCGATATGCCATCCGCGGGTTGTTACGTGCGCTTCAATCTTGTTCTGGTCCCAGGTCTCGATTCGCACGTGGGCGTCCGAAGCCTCCACGCGCAGCTCCGGCTTGCCGGTCAAATCGTAGGTTTTCGACCAGTCATCGGCGTTGGCAAAGGCTGTAAGGCTGAGAACAGCAAAGAAAACGGCGAAGGTCAGTCTGCGCATGACCAGGGGCCCTCCTGGGCCTCAGACACACGTGTCTCCACATGGTCAGACGTAGATACGGCAATTAGGTGAGGACAGTTCCCAAAAAAGTGTAGGGCGGACACTCCTGTCCGCCCAAAGCCGACTGAATCAATGCTCAACGGGCAAGCAAGCGTTCTTCGCCCTTACTGCGCAACGACCTTCGCCGTCATTTTCGGATGGATCGAGCAGAAATACGTATACGTCCCCGGCTTCGTAAAGGTAAAACTCCACGACTCGTCGGTGTCGAGCGCACGCGAGCGGAAGGTAATCAGGTCTTCGCTCACCACCGTGTGCGGAATGTCATCGTGATTTACCCACGTCACCTCCGTGCCCGCCTTGACGCTGAGGCTCTGCGGGCCAAAGCTGAAGTTATCAATGGTGACTTCGGCATGGCTGGAGGGTTTTTCGGCCGCCGCACTCCGTCTCGCACCGGTTGCCGCTACCAGCGCCAGCAACGCCACCACCATCATGACCGTACCGCGCATCTTCGATTTGTCTGATTTCACTGCCACACTCCTTCTCGTCAATATGTGCGAACTAGAACTGGTTTCATAAATGTCGTTGCCGGGCCGCGAGCTGGCCCTCTGGGGCTGAAGCCCGTGTTATTGGCGGACCCGAGCGGCACGGCTGAAGCCGTGCCCTCCCCAAGACCTATCTATGAAACCAGCTCTACTACCCCAGGAACTCATCTGTCACCGCCAGCGCGTGCTGCCCTTTCTTGTACTGAACATCCGTGACCCCGAGCAGCCCGCGCAGCTGCTCGGCCGGCACCTTCATCGGCCCCGGAGAGGGCGCCGCTCCCGGCTTCGGCTGCGGAAAGGCGGTCGAAGCCGCCGTGTGAAACGTCACGTTGCCTTCCACCTTCTGCATGGTCTGATGAATGTGCCCATTCAGCACCGTAACTGAGCCAAACTTCTTCAGATACCCCAGGGCTTGCGCGCTATCTTCGGTACCCCATCCCCACTCCGGATACACCGTCCAGAGCGGGATATGCGCGAACACCACGACCGGCGTGCTTTTGGAAAGATGCTTGACGTCTTTCTCCAGCCACTCCAGTTGCTCCGAACCAAGCGACCCGAGCCCGCCCGCCTTCAAGCTCGCAACGTTCACCAGCCCAATGAAGTGCACGCCTTTTTTGTCGAAGCTGTACCACCCCGAGCCCTGCGACCCCTTGCCGAAGCGTTCCAGAAACTGCTTGCCTTCATCGCCCACGAAATCGTGTTCGCCTGGCACATAGAAAACCTCCGACGCCTTCGCGGACTTGAGAATCTGTTCCACGTTGTCGAACTCCGCGGGCTTGGACAGATGGCTGACGTCCCCGGTGTGCAGGATGAACTCCGGCTCGACCGGCAGCGCGTTGATCTTGTCAATCGCCGCCTTGAACGTGCCGATGACATCGGGATTGGCCGGCTTGTCGAACCCCATATGACTGTCGCTGATCTGAACAAACGCCAGCTCGCCCTTAGCTACCTTGCCCATTTCGCCCGTGCGCCCCAGCGCATAAGTTTTCAGCACGCCGCCTTCGAGCACGCACAGAGCGCCTGTCCCCGCCCAAGCCATGCATCGCAGAAATCCGCGCCGGTCAATGCCATCGTGGTTGTGGTCGTAAAGAATCTGGTTTTTCTCTGCCATAGAGCCTCCGAGAGCGGGTGGAGAGACGGGCGCCCCGGCCCGTCCCTCCACTAGCAACTGTTGCTAAGAACCATTGCGCGGGCGTTTTATTCCCGAAAAAAGTATTGGCCTGGTGCGGGAATAAAAATCCGACTAACTGGTTTACTCTTATGTGCGTGCCGGAGGAGCGACCGTCTGCGATGTCGTTTGAGCAGTTGGCCATGCCCTTGTTCGAGCGGCTCTACAACTTCGCGCACTGGCTGACCCAGAACCGCGACGAGGCGGAAGACCTCGTGCAGGAAACCTACGCCAAAGCGCTGAAAGGATTTTCCTCGTTTCAGCCGGGCACGAATTTCAAAGCCTGGATGTTCCGTATCCTGCGCAACACGTTCCTGAATTCTCGTACCGGGCTAAGGGCGGCGACCGTCCCGCTCGATCCGGCCGAGGGGGACCCAGCTCTCCCGGCGGAGGTCCAGACGCCCGAGACGATCCTGATCGATCGCACCAGCCGCGAAATCATGCAAGCGGCCATTGAAGAACTGCCGATCGCCTACCGCGAAGTTCTTCTGCTCTGCGAGGTGGAAGAGATGTCGTACCAGGAGATTGCTGCCACGGTGGCGATTCCGATCGGGACGGTCATGTCGAGGTTGTCACGTGCCAGGCGGTTGCTGCGCCAGGCCGTCGAACGCAAACTGCAGCTGAGGAGTGCCTCGTGAGCCACGAATTGTGGACCGCACAACTGGACGCCTACCTGGACGGCGAACTCGATTCCGCCGAGATGGCGAAGCTCGACAGCCACCTGCGCGAGTGTCCAGCCTGTGCGGCCGAAGGTCTGCGCAGGTTGCAGTGGAAGAAGAACGTTCAGTCGGCTGCGGCCCAGCGCTATGGGGCGGATCCGAAACTGCGTGAACGCCTTCAGAAAAACATCTCGCCGGAGAAACCCGTGCGACGCTGGTGGCCGGCATATGCCGTCACCATGGCCGTTTTGCTCTTGCTGGCGGGCATTGCGGTTCTCAGGGAAGGCTCACGCCAGGAGCGAAACAGCCGGATCATCAGCGAGTTGGTAGACCTGCACGTCTCCACCCTGGCAAGCTCGACCCCGGTGGACGTAGTCTCCACCGACAGGCACACCGTCAAACCCTGGTTTGCCGGGAGGATCCCCTTTACCTTCGACCTGCCCGAATTGCAAGGCTCGCCCTTTGAGCTGGTGGGTGGCCGCGTGAGCTATCTCGAACAGTCGCCCGGCGCGGAGCTGATCTTTCGGGTGCGCAAGCACCAGATCTCAGTCTTCATCTTTCAGGAACGAGCGATCCCCAAGGGATTGCCGAACGTTGGTCCCGTTGACGCACGATCCTTCCACCTCGAAGCCTGGACGCACAACGATCTGCGTTACTTCGTAATCGGCGACGCGGCGAGGGAAGACATTCAAGCCCTAAGCAATCTGCTGAAAGGGCAAATGTAGGGCGGATACGCCTGTCCGCCCAAAGCCGACACCACCCGATTGCCGCGGGGAGAGTGGCGTTCCAAATGCAATCCCAGCAACCAGCGGAATTCACCACAAACCCATGGGTCAACGATCACAGAATTCTACCGTCAACTAAGAGGAGGGTGACAAAGCGCGGACAGGAGTGTCCGCGCTACACAAGAACAAAACAGGGCGGACAGGAGTGTCCGCCCTACACTTCTAGGTTTCCATTCCTACGTAGCAGATTCGGCCGACGATGTAGTCTCCCGGCTTCTTGCCGCTTTCCATGGTGAGCACTTCCACCGGGTAGGCCTGGTTTTGCGGGCGCAGAATCAGGTGGTGATTGGCCATTTCCACGTACTTAATCGTGCAGCTCTCATCTTGCTTGCGGACCGCGTACATGTTGCTCTCGCCCTTGCGGTACGGAGTGAGAGAGTTGTAGTGCCGGTCGATCAGCAGGGTGGCGCCGGGCAGCATGCGCGGATACATGCTCATGCCTTCGCGGGCATCCACTTTGATCGCGACGAAGCGTTCCCAGCCATCGCGGTCTCCCTCCACCGACTCCTTCAGCCGCTTCAGGAAGGTCTTCTTGAATTTCAGGATCTCCTTGACGTTCATGCTCATGATCAGGGGGGCGGAGGCGACGACGCCCGGTTCGGCGACAATGACGCTTTCGAACTCGTCCTCGCTGGGCGGGAGGATCGAAGCGCGTTTGTTGACTTCAGCGGGATCGAGCAGGTCGAGCACGGAAAGGTGCTGCACATTCAACACTTTATCCATGCCTTCCAAGCTGAGCCCGCGCTTGCGGTTGAGAAAGTTTGAGATGTGGGCCTGCTTGAATCCGGTCTGCTCGGCGAGACGCAAACCGGTTAGGTCCCCTTCGTCAATACGTTCCCAC
>JAIQFZ010000044.1 GCA_020073015.1 Terriglobia bacterium
CCTACGACAAGCTGGTCTGCGGCCTGCTGGATGCTCACTCCTGGGCCGGCGACGAAACCGCGGTGCCCGTCTTGTACGCCACTACACGAGCGGCGACGCCGCACATGGCCGATCACGCCACATGCCGCGCCCCATAGAGCGCGTCGCCGGTGGTCTGCGGGGCGTTGCCGAAGACGACGTGGTCGAAATCTTTCGGATCGATTCCGGCGCGCTCGATGGCCGCTTTCGCTGCAACCGCGCCCAGTTCCTGGGCCGTGTAGTCTTTGATTTTTCCGCAGTAGCGTCCGAAGGGCGTGCGTGCCCCGCTCACAATGGCAATATCACCTGGTTTCAACATGAGTCCTGCTAGATAGAAGAGATGGCTGGCCAGAAGCCAACCTGTGAGTTTAACAGTTGGGAGGGAACATCACAAAAACAGGGGGATTTGTAATTGGTAATTGGCAATTTGTAATTTCTGTCACGCACACCTGGCCCAGCACGTTTCCAATCACAAATTACAAATTACCAATTGCAAATTTCTCCGTGCCCCGGCGGTGAAAAGCTCTCACGCTACGGCTGCCGACGTCGCGAACTGCGGAGCCAGGCTCACAATTTTTCCAGAGCCCTGAGACACCGCCTGCTCCATGGCCTGATCGGCGCGGTTCGCGACTTCGGTGACAATATCGACCGGATCAAAGTGTTGGCGCATGACGGCTTGCGCCAGGCCGGCGCTGAATTCGACGCCCTGCGTCTTGTTCGGAAAGCGGACATCCCCCAGCAGGCGTCGCAGTTTTTCCACGGCCAACAGCGCTTCTTTTTCGCCCGTGTCTCCCAGCACCAACGCGACGGTAGTCGCTTCATAGCGGAAGGCCAGATCGTTGCTGCGAATGTTGGCGGCGAACAGCTGCCCGATCTGTTCCATCACGGCTTCGACCGCGGGCTCGCCGTATTCCTTCACCAGCGTGCTGCGCTTCCCGAATTGCATCAGGAGCACGGTCACGGCCGTTCCCTGCTGCAATCCGCGGCGGGTTTCAGCCTGCAGCAGATCGAGATACGAAGCGCGTTTCAGCAGTCCGGACTTTTCATCGGTCACGGAGAGATTCTTGACCAGCCGGCGGAGCCCGGCGTTGTTGAGCGCGATAACCACCTGATCGCTCAAGGTTCGGATCACGACCACCTCCGCGGGGTGCCATGCCCGGGTGGCGTTCTGGGTCAGGATCAGGACTCCGATCTGGTCGCTGCCTTCGGCGAGCGGCAATGCCATGAGCGATTCGATCTGCAATTCTTCGACCGCAGCGTGCACGCTTAGCAACTCGGGAGCGTTGCCGGCTTCGCTGATCGTGACCGTGCCTCGCGCCACCGCCAGGTCCTGCAGCGCTTCAACCACGCTGACCAGGGCTCCGGAGCTTACCGGCAGCAGCCCATCCATGTGATATTCCTGCACGCTCGACGGCGGCAAGCCTGGCTTGCGCAGAGCCACGATGCAGCGTGCCACGCGCCAGTGCGCACCCAACTCATTCGCCGCCGCCTTCAACACGCCTTCGGCGTTGCCCTGATGGTAGAGCTTGCGCGTGATCTCGGCGACCTTCGCCAGGCTGCTGACATCGGAGGATTCCGGCGCCGGCCCGGGTGCGGCCGCCAGGGAAGCAACCGGAGAAGCGGTCAACGCAGGGGTGGCGGCGGGCGCTGGACCCGGCGCCGACACGACACTGGCATACTGCGGCTCGATTCCAGCCGCGATATACAGCCGCTGCAATTCCTGGTTGCGCTCCTCTTCGCGTGGAAACAGTTCCTGAATGCGCTGCAGACGCTCAATCGCTTTCGAACGCATCCCATACTGCACCAGGATTTCGGCCTGCAACATCAGGTCCTGCAGAGCCGCCGCTCCCAGGGTGGGCTCTTCCACCTTGACGTTTTGTTCTTCCTTCCGGACCGCCGAAAAGCGCGATGCGATGACATTGAAACGCTGATCATCGATCTTGCCGCGAAGTTGTTCCAGGCGCTTCTGATGGCCAGGCTCGTAGGGATCGACTTCGGCGGCCCGGTCCAGACACTCGCCCGCCTTCTGGAAATCGTGCTTGGTGCAGTAAAGATCGAAGAGCTTCCCCAGCACTTGCGCGTAGTCGCTCTCGCGGTTGGAAGCGTTGAACAGCTCCGCCAGGAACTCCAGCATTTCGGTGGAGGGACGGTGCAAAGCGACCAGTTCCTGCATGGTCGAGATGAAGGAGCGCCGTTCGCCGCGCCGGCGCTGGAATACTTCCAGCTTCTGCGCCAGCGCTACCGCTTCCACATCCAGCTCGGAATCGATCATCTTCCCGATCAGGCTCACCACCTGGTGGATGCGGGCTGGGTTCTGCTCAAACATCTGCCAGATCAAGGGCTCGCAGTCCAGGCAGCGCTCGGCGGCGAGCAAAGCCTGGGCATACAGATCTCGCAATTCGAGTGATGCGTCCCCGCCGAGTACGAGCGGCTCGAAAATAAAAATGGCCGCTCCCGCCTCGCCTCGCTCCAGCAGACTCTTGCCGTAGGCCGTCGCGATCTTGGCGTCGCTCGGATTCTCGGAGTAGGCGCGCTCAAACCACTGGGCTGCGTTTCCCCCGGAAGATGCCGCCAGTTCCGCCAACTGCAGGAATTCCTGCGACGCCATGACATGCTCGCCCAGTTCGGCCGATAACTCGGCCACGCGCAGATGGTTTTGCTGCGACGGCTCCAGCACCACGATTCTCCGGAGGACCAGCAGCGCCTCCTCCTTGCGGCCCTGGCGGTGCAGATCTTCCAACGCATTCTCGTAGGTTCCGACCGCCAGCTTCTTGTTGGACTGCTCCAGCAACTGGCCGAACCGCACCTTCTGTTCCCAGGTGGGATTGGCGTAACGCGCCAGTTTCTTGTAGGTCAAGCTGGCGCGGGTTGCGTCCATCGCCGTTACCTGGCGCTCGAACAGTTCGCCCAGCAGGCGCACCGCCTGAGCCCCTTTGTTCATCGTGAGGCTGAGATCGGCGGCCATTTGCCGCACATTCTCATTCTGCGGGTCGTCTTCCAGGATTTGCAGGTATTCCCCGAGCGCGTCTGCCGTCTTCCCCTTCTGCAGGAGTTTCTCTGCCTTCTCGACCCGGCGGGCAATCTCAGCGCGATTGGGTTGTTCCGGCATGGGCGGTTGGGGACGGGCTGCCCCGTTTTGATTCTAGGTTTGACCTCACGCACCAGCAACGCGGTACCCCCGCTCCGCGATTACGAAAGTCATGCCATCGGCCAGATTCCCAGCCTTGCGGCCAGAGAAACGACCGAAGATGCATGAGGACTGGAGTTTCCATCGCCCATGCCGATCTCAATAGATTAGGGCGGAAGTGTCGCTCCACCACTGATGAGTACCGCAGTCAATTTCGACCTGCGTCGCGGCCCCCGCTTGCGCGAGTTCTTGAGCCTCCGCCCAGCTTGGTTCGTGAGCCTTCTCTTCGCCGCCCTCATCGCCGCCCAGGCGCTGAGTTTCCTGGTGCTCGGAACCGGCCGGGCGGGCTGCGGTCTTGCCGAGTCCATCCTCGTTCTGGCTAACCTTCTCGCCCTCGCTTGCGCCTGGCTTGTATTCCGTCGCGCACACGGCTCGATTGCCATGTTTTGGTTTCTGTTCGCCGTCGTCCTGTTGGTTTGGCTTGTTCCCACCGCCTTCCATGCCTACGACATCGTGTTCGACCAAACCACCTTCTCGGATTCGACCTGGCGCCTGCTCTATTGCCTCTATGGCGCCCCGATCCTGATGATGCTTTTCCTTCCGGATACGTATCGGCGCGCACGGGTGAGGTCCGAGATATTTCTCGATCTCTTCCAGATCGCAATCGTCGTTGGCCTCGTCTACTCCACCTTCTTCTTTCTCCCGGCGCAGCAAATGTTGCCGGCCGATGCGCTCCTGCGCAATGTCAGGATCAGCGACGCGCAAAGCTTGCTCCTCCTGGTCGCAGTCTCGGTGCGCCTGCAATTCGCCCGCGTCCCAAGCACTCGCAATCTGTTGCTTCGGTTAGGGCTCATCCTGCTGGTCTGCGCGGTCGCGACGTTTATCGGTTACTGGATCGACCTGCACCATTATGTGTCCGCCGCCGCGTGGTTCGACCTGGGCTGGACCGTTAATATGGCTGCCGCCGGCCTCATCGCTATCACTTGGGCCCCTTCCCCCGCGCCCGAATCCACTCCGGAGCGCGTAAACTTCCTCAGCTTCCTCGGCACCAATCTGGTCCTGGTCACAATGCTCTCCTGCGTCGCTTTGCTGACGGACCGCTGGAAACAGGCCCACGGTGAAACTTTCACCACTGTTGCGATCGCTGCCTCGCTTCTCGCCTTCACGTTCCGGCTGGCGCTCACCCAGTTCCACCAGCAACAGGAAATCACGCAGCGCGAGGCGGCCCAGTACGAACTTCGGCAAAGCGAAGAACGAGTTCGGCTTCTGCTCGACTCCACCGGTGAGGCCATCTACGGCCTCGATATGGGGGGCAACTGCACTTTTTGTAATCCTGCCTGTGCGCACATGCTCGGGTACGACAGTCCTGCGGACTTGCACGGGAAAGAAGTGCATGCGCTCATGCACCATACGCGGCCCGACGGCACGCCGTATCCCGCCGGAGAATGCCGGGTCCGCGAGGCGCTCCCCAAAGGCGAAGGAATTCACGTCGACGACGAAGTCTTTTGGCGCAAGGACGGCAGCAGTTTCCCCGCTGAGTATTGGTCTTACCCCATGTTCCGGGACAGAAGACTCATCGGTGCGGTTGTGACTTTCATCGACATGACCGGGCGCAGGAAGACGGAAGATGCACTCAAACAAAGCGAAACCAAATTCAAGACCCTGTTTGAGACGGCAAACGATGCCATTCTGATTATGAACGGAGAAAAATTCTCGGACTGCAACCTTCGAGCCGAGACTCTCTTCCAATGCGGGAAGGAAGACATCGTGGACCACTCTCCTCTTGAATTCTCACCGTCAGAACAACCCGATGGACGGCTTTCCTCCGAAAAGGCGGCGGAGAAGATCCAAACTGCGCTGACGGGCCTGCCGCAATTTTTTGAATGGAAACATGTTCGTCATGACGGAACGCCCTTTGATGCAGAAGTGAGCTTAAATCGCGTCATCACTCCTCAGGCAGAGTATTTACAGGCAATCGTTCGCGACGTCACCGAGCGCAAGCAGGCAGAAAGCGCCCTCCAAGAGGCACACGCGAAGTTGGGGATTGCCCTTGGAGCATCAGAGCAGCATGCTCGGGAGGCCATCAAGCTCGCGGAACTGGTCGACATCTTGCAGTCTTGCCGGACCGTCGAAGAAGCTTGCCAGATCACCGGGAACACCCTGCCAACGGCTCTCTCGTCGCCCTGTGGAGCTTTGTGCATAACGACCCCATCCCGAAACATGGTGGAAGCAGTGGCCACCTGGGGCGACACCCTTGCCACCGAAAAGACATTCGCCCCAGACGACTGCTGGGCGCTGCGGCGCGGCAAGATTCACCGGGTGAACGATTCGACCTCACCTTTACGGTGCGCGCACGTCAGCGGATCTCCCGCGGGCGGCTACCTCTGCGTTCCACTGGCGGCGCACGGAGAGACGCTCGGAGTACTTTGCCTGGAGCGTCCATCCCAATCCCCGAATCCTTCCCTCGGATCCCCAGGGGATCCCATGGAAGCTCTCGCCCGCCAGGCCGCCGCGGTGGGCGAGCGCATTTCCTTGGCGCTAGCGAATCTAAGACTTCGAGAGGTACTTCGCAATCAATCCATTCGTGATCCCCTGACCGGACTTTTCAACCGTCGCTACATGGAAGAGTCCCTGGAACGAGAGGTACATCGTGCCACCCGCAACGACGAGTGTGTAACGCTGCTCATGCTCGACATTGATCGCTTCAAACAGTTCAACGACACGTTTGGCCATCAGGCGGGGGACACGCTTTTGCGTGCGCTTGGTGATTTCCTGACTCAGCGGACCCGCGGGCAGGATGTCGCCTGCCGTTATGGCGGAGAAGAGTTTGTTCTCATTCTGGCGGGTGCATCCACCGATGCCGCCTGCAAGCGCGCGGAACTCTTGCGTGATGAACTCAAACAATTGACCGTGCAGCACGCCGGTCAGGTTCTGGGACGGATCAGTGTTTCGATCGGCATCTCTGCCTTTCCCGGCCACGGCGCGACGGCGGAAGAGTTGGTGCGTGCCGCCGATCAGGCTCTCTACCGCGCCAAGACGGAAGGACGCGACAGGGTCGTTGTGGCATGACTGTAGAGACGGAAGTCTAGGCTTAAAGTGCAATGCCGGGCGTGGTCAGCGTGGTTGCCACTCAGCCTGCACCTCCCGACTCGCCAGTTAGCGAAGTACTCCGGCTCCGCTCCCCCCACCATCTCGCCGCAGCCAACTTCCGTTTTCTCGGGAACTTTCCCTCGACTTCTGATAAAACGAACCTCCATGTCTTCTCCGGCCCCGAACCCCGAATCCGGTCTTCGCCACCAACTCAGCGCAGGCCAGATGACCATGGTCGCGGTGGGCGGTTCGATCGGCACCGGACTGCTGCTCGGCACGGCCGCCGCCATCGAACTCGCGGGGCCCGCGGTCATTCTCAGCTTCGCGCTCGCGGCCTTCATCAGCTGGACGGTTTCCCTGGCTCTCGGCGAGCTTGCCAGCATGCATCCCGCCGCCGGCTCGTTCGGCGTCTACGGAGACCTCTACCTCAACGACTGGGCTGGATTCGTTTCCCGAGCCGGGTACTGGGCCGCGATCGCGGTCTCGATCGGCGCCGAGATGGTCGCGTCCGCGACATATATGAAGCTTTGGCTTCCCGGCGTGCCGGCGATCGTCTGGGTGGTGGTCCTCTCGATTTTTCTGCTCTCGACCAACCTGCTCAGCGTCCACAGTTACGGGCGGTTTGAATTCTGGTTTGCGATGATCAAGGTGGCCGTCATTGCGGCGTTTGTCGTATTGGGTTCTTTGCTACTTTTGAGCGGGCGGGCCACGGCGCAGTACACCGCTCACGGCGGATTCTTTCCGCTCGGCCCCACGGCTCCGCTGCTCGCCATTACGTTCGCGATCTACACCTTCGGCGGGGTTGAGTTCGTCGCGGTCACCTCCGGGGAATCAACGTCCGCACAAGAAGTCGCGCGCGCCGTGCGCATGACATTCCTTGCTTTGACTTTTCTTTACCTGGGCGCAATTACGATTCTGGTCGGCATCATGCCGTGGGACCGCGCGGGCGTCACGGAAAGCCCCTTCGTCACTGTCTTCCGCTCGGTCAGCCTGCCGGGGGCCGCGCACGTCATGAATTTTGTGGTGCTGACGGCCGCGCTGTCTGGCGCGAATGCTGCTCTTTATATTTCGTCGCGCATGCTGTTCTCTCTGGGCCGCACCGGATGGGCTCCGCGTGCGTTCGGACACCTGAGCCGGAACGGCACTCCCACCTACGCATTGCTCGTCTCTTCCTACGGCATCATCGTGGCGCTCGCGCTCGAACGCTGGGCGGCTGCAAAAGCCTTCGAATATATCCTGCGCGGCGCCTTCTTCGGCATGATGCTCTCCTGGATCGTCTCGCTGGCGGCACACATTTCGTTCCGCCGGCGTCTCAGCGCCGCTGACGCAGCTTCGCTTCCGATGCGCTCACCGCTGGGTAGATGGGGATCGGTGATTGGCCTCGTCGTCGTGTTAGCCTCGGTCGCCAAGACGTGGTGGGATTCACAGGTCAACCTGATCAGCGGCGCGGCACTGCTCGTTGGCTTGACCGTGGCCTACGCGGCGATCAAGTATTTCCGCACGCAAACTCCGTAGAGACTCGGCTTGCCGCGTCTCCCGCATCTACAACACCGGCTTCGTATTCTCCGCATTACAATGAACGTCATGCTTGATAACCTTCTGCGCTACCGCTCCGAGTTTCCGATCCTGGAGCGCACCAACTACATGATCTCGAACTCGCTGGGCGCAATGCCGCGGGGCGTCTATGACGCGCTCAAGGCATACGCCGACACGTGGGCCACGCGCGGCGTTCGCGCCTGGGAAGAGCGCTGGTGGATGCTGTCCGCCGAAGTGGGCAATGGACTCGGAGCCCTGATGAACGCACCCAAAGATTCGGTGTCTGTCCATCAGAACGTGACCACTTGCCAGGCAGTGGTTGCATCCTGCTTCGATTTCTCCGGCCAGCGCAACAAGGTTGTGTACAGCGACCTGAATTTCCCATCGGTCATGTATTTCTGGGAAGCCCAACGCCCGTACGGCGCGCAAGTTCACATGGTCAAGACCGACGATGGCATCACCGTCTCAACCGAGCGCCTGCTTGACGCCATCGACGAACAAACTCTGCTCGTCCCGATCTCGCACGTCATCTTTCGGAGTGCCTACATCCAGGATGCGAAGGCCATCATCGAAAAAGCGCACAAGGTTGGCGCTCATGTCGTCCTCGACACGTTTCAGTCGCTGGGCACTGTGCCGGTGGATGTGCAGGCCCTGAACGTGGACTTCGCCTGCGGCGGCGTTCTCAAGTGGCTGTGCGGAGGCCCGGGTGTAGCGTACCTCTACGTGCGTCCGGATCTGGGCAGCAAGCTGGAACCCAAGCTCACCGGATGGTTCGCCCACCAAGACTCCATGGCCTTCGAAGTAGGCCCCATCCGCTATACCAACCCGCCATTCCGCTTCATGAACGGCACCACGCACATCCCGTCGCTGGAGGCCTGCCGCCCGGGACTGAAGATCATCAGTGAGGTGGGAGTTGAAAAGATCCGCGAGAAATCAAAACGCCAGACCGCACGCCTGATCCAACTCGCCGATGAGAACGGCTGGCGCGTCAACTCCCCGCGCGATCCGGAAAAGCGTGGCGGCACAGTGTCGATCGACATGCCCGACTCGCAGCAAGTCTCGCGCGCCCTGCTCGCCCGCGAAATTCTCGTGGACTGGCGTCCCAAGGCGGGCATCCGCTTTTCCCCGCATTTTTACAACACGGATGAAGAAGTGGATGCCGCCCTCGCCGCAGTGGAAGAAATTCTCAAAGAGCGCCGCGTAGCTGTCTAACGCTCGATTCGAGGGCCGGTTTTGGAGGAACAGGGTGCCCCACTCGTCGCGCTTTTTGCGATGAGTGGGATTCGGACTCCGCAGGAAAGCCAGAAGTGTGCGGTACTTCTCGTTCCACAGTGCCCTCAGAACGACACCCTTGCGCTCAGCTGAATCTCCCGCCCCGGCGTCATGGCCATCGTGATGGTGCCAAACTGCGGCGTATTGACGTAGCGGTTCGGCGTGCCCAGGTTGACCTTGTTCAACGCGTTGAAGGCTTCGCCGCGGAACTGGAAGCTGGCTTTCTCGGTGAGGCGGAACGTGCGGGCCAGCGCGAAGTCGAGCGTCTGCATGGGCGGACCGTAGACCGAGTTGCGTCCGACATTGCCGAAGGTGTAGGCGGGAGGCGCCGCGAAGGCGGCCGGATTGAACCACTCGTTGGCCGTGTGAGTCCCCGGACCAAAAATGGGCTGGCCTGTGTAGTTGGCCCGGATGGGGTTCTCACCCAGCACCGTGCCGGAGTTCGCGGTGTCTCCGAACACGGAAATGGTCAGCGGCATTCCCGACTGCACCTGGTAGATGGTCGTGAAGTGCCAGCTCTGCGTCAGCAGACGAGTCAGCGCATTCCGGTTAAAGGCAGGAATGTCGTATACGCTGCTGAGCGCGAAGCGATGGCGCACGTCGCAGCCTGGGCCTTTTTCTGCCGCGAGGTTGCTGTTGTCCTGCGGGATCGCCGCCTCGTCCATGGCAGAGCGGAAGTCGGGCGCGTTGGTCAGGGTCTTGGCAAAGGTGTAATTGGCCAGGACGCTGAGGCCGTGAGAGTACTTCCTCCGGACGTTCACGTAGCCCGCGTCATACCAACTCTGAGCCGTGTCCTCGAGCAGATTGATCGTGCTCACCGGGAACGTCTGGCTCTGAATGATCGCGTCGGGCGCACTGCTCGGGGTTAACACGGTGCCGGGGACAAAGGTCAGTGTCTTGTAAGGACGGCGCGGTCCGATGGGACCGGGAGCCGGGGGTGCGTTGTTGATCAGGTGCGAGCGCTGCAGATGAAACCCGCGTGCGCCCAGGTAGCCGACCGCCAGCGACGTGTTCGTGCCGAAGCTTTTTTCCAGCTGCGTGTTCCACTGCTGCACGTACTGCGCCGGCGCGTGTGGATCGAAGGCGGTGAAGCTCACCGTGGTTGGCTTCAACGTGCCATTTCCCAAAACCGGCGTGCCGAAATTCAGGCCGCTGGTCATGAGGGCTGCGGGAGGAGTGAAGTTGTCAGCCTGCTGCGTTTCCGGGAATACGTTGGGGACATTGTGACGCTGGTTGCACCACGTGTTCTGGTCGACCGGCGTATAGAAGATGCCGTAAGCGGCGTGGAACACCAGTCCCATGCGCGGCAGGTTCTTTGCGAGCCCAATGCGCGGCGCGAAGTTGTGCTTGTTGGAATACATCAGGCCGCTCGGATATCCCTGCTCACCGCCGATGAATACCGACGGAACCCCATTGTTGAAGACCAGATTCGAATTCGTGTTTCGGCGGTCCCAGAGCGGGCTGGTGTATTCGTAGCGCAGCCCGAAATTGACGGTGGTCGTCGGCGTGATCTGCCAGCTGTCTTCGGCGAAGGCGTCCCATCCCCAGTTGCGCAGGTTCATCTGCGGGATGCCGGCCTGGCGTTGCTTCACCGTCGGCAGGCTCAACAGCAGGCTGGCCAACCCGGACCCGCTGCCATCGTTGAATCCGAATTCCGTGGTGTAACCGTTGGTGAACTGGTAGTAGCCGCGGTTCTGGAAGAAACCCCACATCGGCCAGATGTAACGGCGGAAGTCGCCGCCGAATTTGAGGGCGTGACGTCCGCGCTGCCACGCGAAGGTATCGCGCAATTCCGCGGTGGTGTCCCAGGCGTGCATTGGTGTGGCAGCGAAGGTGTCTCCAATCCCGGTGTAGCCTTGCGCGGCAAACCAGGGCGCGCCCCACGCGCCAGGGCCGCCGAAGCCGATCCCCTGAATGCCAAGTTGGGTCACGATATCGTTCACGCCGTCGTTTTGCGACGTCCGATCCATCGCAAGACGAGAGAAAGCGAGCGAAACGGTATTCAGCTTGTTGCTCGAGAAGGCGTGGCTCCAAGACACGACGGCTTGTTGTGAGAGATTGTCGAAGTTCGCACCGAAGCCGGGCAGGTTCTCCGTGGTCGAGGTCATTCCGCTGCTCGGCGAAAACCCGCGCTCGGCGCTCACCGAGTAGCGCGCGAGCAACGTGTCGTTGTTAGCGAACAGGTGATCCACGCGCACCGTGCCCTGATCCTGACCATGCATTTCGTTGCGGATGTCGAGGTAGTTGTTGGAATCCACGCCCGAGCCCATCATCGTCATGTTCGGCTGCGGCACATACTGCATCAGGAACGCTTCCAACTGCGGGTTGATGCGGTCCGCTGGAATCTGGTTGTTGGGGAACTGGCTGCGGGTGAACGGGTAGTTGCTGGGTCCTGTGGGTTTGGTGGGATCGTAGTTCGGGTTGGCAACGGCCGTGGCTGGATCGTAGATCTGGGCGTTGCTCATGCTGAAGTCGCCCTGAATCTCGTCCATGGTCGGGACGGTCAGGATCTGCGCGTCGGCCTGCGCCAGCCGCAGCCCTTCGTAGTTGAGAAAGAAGAACGTTTTCTTTTGCTTTCCCAGTAACGGTCCTCCAAAGGAGGCGCCGAAGTTATTCTGGACCAGGTGGTTGTTCCCCATGGAACCGAACGTGGTGGCATCCATGGCGCCGTTGCGCAGGAACTCGTACATGGTTCCGTGATACTGATTGGTCCCGGCGCGCGTGACGATGTTGATCTGCCCGCCGCCCGCTCCGCCCATGTCGGCCGTGTAACTACTGGTCTCGACCTGAAACTCCATCACCGCATCTGGCGACGGACTCAAATTTTGCGTGTTGAAGGTTGGATCGGTGTTGGTCGCGCCGTCCAGCAGAAAGAAGTTCGCGTTGGGCCGGTTGCCGCCGATCACGAGCGCCGAGCGTTGTCCAGGCCGCCAATAGAGCGGATTGGTTTCGCCCGTCTGCGCGCCAAAACCAATGTGCGTGCCGGGCACGGTCAGCACCAGGTCCACCAGCATGCGGCCATTCAGTGGCAGTTCCTGCACCGACGTCCGTTCCACCACCTCGCCGACGCTGGCATCGGTGGTTCGCAAGACGTCTGCCGACGCGATCACCTGCACACCTTCGGTTACCGCGCCGACCTTGAGCGTGATTTCGATCGCCAGGTTCTGCCCGACCTCCAGATGCAGCGACTGCTTAACCGTGGCAAAGCCTGAGGTCTGCACCGTGAGTTCGTAGTCGTCGGGCGGAAGCGCAGGAGCGTAGAACAGGCCTCGGTCGTTGGTCGTAACCGTGCGGATCGCGCCCGTGCTCAGGGCTCTGAACTGAACAGTGGCCTTCGTTACGGGAAGGGACTGCGTGTCACGTACGGTACCCGTGACCACACCGTAGTTGCTTTGTCCGGACGCTAGTAGTGCCAAGCCCAGCAGACACAATAGGGCAAAAGTCACTCTCATGCACTTAACCCCTGGGAGACGGATGTCGGGACCGGCAAAACTGCGGGCCCGTTGAAGCCCCACATCAAAAGATTGAACCCCGAGTGTGCGCCACTCTAAAGAACGCGCCGCGCGGCATCAATAGTAGGAAAACACTAGCCGGTAGCGCCGCGGCTTCCTCCCCAGTAACTATTACCTCCGTAAGCCTACCTGACCCTTTTCCCGGTGCCTTTTTCAGATCCGCTTTCTTATGCTCGTAACAGATCGCTTTGCGCTTGCAACTCAGGAAAGGAAAATTGATCGCCGCCTCTGTCCTCATCTTCCAGATCAAACCTTTGACGGTGGTCGCTTCGCTCGCCGCCTTGATTGGCTTGGCTTTGCTGATTCGCGGACTCCGCCTGCTGGCAGGCAACGGGCCGAAAGCTGCGCTGTCTTCTACGATTGATAAAGTTTCCCCCGGACTGGTCGAGGTCAAGGGCAGGGCCGCGGGTCCGTACACGATTACAGCTCCTCTCACGAGTAAACCTTGTTATTTGTACCGGACAACCGTATGGCAGCAGCGGAAATCGAGGACTCATGAATGGGAAATGGTGGTGGATGAAACGCTGCACGTGCCTTTCTTCCTCGAAGACTCGACCGGACAATTGCTGATCGAACCCCTGGGCGCGGGCCTCGACGTGCCCATCGGCCTTCGTGAGGAATACGGGGGGTCGGTGTTCTTTGACTCGAATACAGTTCTGCCGGCAGTCAACCTCTTTCTTGCGCGTCATGGTGTTGCTCCCACCAGCCGCATCTTGATCGAGGAATTTTGTATCGAGCCTCAAAGTGAGCTGTTTGTCACCGGAACAATCACCGAAAATCCCGGAATTGAAGTGGGGCCGCTTTCCCGTAAGAAAGACGAGCCGAGGCCGACTGCCACGAAGAGCGCGCAGCCATACGCGGACGCTCCAGAAGTCATCCGGCTTTCCAGCCTTTCTCCTTTCTTGACGGCTGGCGCTCTGACGCAGCAATCAAGAATTGCGGCGGCCCTCAACAAGGCCGGCATTCAAAATCCGAACGCGTGGTCGGTGGCTGGAGTTCCTTATGCCGGACGCGATTCGGCAAATGCGACTGCGGTGCTTCCTGAAGAAGCCGATTCGGTGGCCAAAGACGCGCCGCAAGAACCGCTGCAACTACAACCTGGCTTCAACCTGAAACCTACGCTCGTGCTGATGAAAGGCCCTGACGATGCACCGTTCCTGTTCTGTTCCCACGGGGCGCAACCGCGGGTGCGGACGTCGGCATGGAAGCCGGTGGCCATGCTCTGCGCTGGCACTGCCCTGATGTTTGCCGGCTTCTGCGTTCTTTTGTTGAAGATGCATCTCCTCTAGGCCGGGCGGCCAAAACAACGATGGGTGCGTGCCTGGAAGTCTGGTTCAGGCACAGATAGCGCGTAGCTAGATGCTAAACGCCAACGGGGAACCGCTAATTTAGAATGTCCTGTGTGACCGAACCTGTCCGGATCGGCATTCTCGGCGATTTCAACCCGGAGTTCCGGTCCCACCACGCCACCAATGATTCCCTGCAGCATGCCGCCCGGAAACTCGGCATGACGATGGAATCGGTCTGGCTCGCGACGCCCTCGCTGCTGGAACCGAATGCGGCAGCCATTCTCGAATCGTTCGACGGGCTGTGGGCCTCGCCCGGCAGCCCGTACCAGAGCTTCGACGGTATGCTCAAAGGCATCGAGTTCGCCCGCGTGCATGACTGGCCTTTCCTCGCGACCTGCGGAGGCTTCCAGTACACACTGATTGAGTGCGCCCGCAACGTGCTCGGTCTCAAGGACGCTACGACTGCTGAAGAAGATCCGAAGGCGAAAAACATCATCATTTATCCCGTCGCCTGCGCTGTCCCCAATCGCGCGGGAGATGCCCCCAAGTTGTCCGGGCGCGTGTCCGAGATCCGCCTTCGTCCCGGCTCTTATCTCGCCGGCTACTATGGGAAAGAGACGGTGGAAGAGGAGTTCTTCTGCAACTACGAAGTGAATCCCGACTTCGAATGGACCGCCATGGAGGCGGGCTTTCCGGTGGTTGCGCGGGGCGCGCAGGAAGAATGCCGGGCGATTGAATCACCCGTCCACCGCTTCTTTATCGCGACGCTGTTCCAGCCGCAACTGTCGTCCAAGGACAAGAAACCGCACCCGTTGGTCCTCGCCTTCGTGCAAGCCGCCGCCGACTGGTCGCGCAAGAAACTCGATGACCTGATTCTCAGCTGAGGCGCCCAAAATTATGATTGATCTCTGGAAGAAGCGAAGAAGCGGCCCAAATCGAAGAGCGATGGAGCGGGTTTGGATTCCGGTCTATGGCTGGGACGATTCCCGGTCTTGTCGCTTGTTCCACAGGGGCGCAAGAATGCTCGACTTCAGGATTTCCGATTCCGCTTTGACCCAGTCTTCGAGCGCCTGACCTTCAATCTGCCCACGCTGGTCGTAAAGTTGACGCGCACGCAGACGAATTTTCCTCTCCAGCAAATCGACCATCAGACGCTGGCGCTCGCGCGTTCTAGTTTCACTGTCCACTGTTAAGTCCCCACAATTTACTCCAAAGCAATACTCATTCTAATGGCTGAACCATGAAAGGATGGCGAACAGGAGAGTTACTAAAGGGTGTGCTCGACTAATGGCTGTAGGGCGAGGTCTTGCGAGCACTTCAACAAGATGCAACGCGGAGTTGATCCACTATTCGTTTCCACTGACTGCGCCGTTGACGGCGGTCCGCAGCGGCTCGAGTTTCTTTCGCGCCCGCGCCCACGTCTTGCGGCTCTTGCGATTCGCAATCGGGGCCTCGGCGCGCGCGAAATAATGAAGGATGTTGGCCTGCAGTTCGGGCGACACCTGATCGAAATCCTGGTCCGCCAGTTTGTCGACCAGCTTGGCGTAAGTCTTATCGCTCAAGGCGTACTCTCCCGGCTGTGTCTGCTTGCCCGTGTCGCAATCGCGATTCTCCAGGCTCAGGCGATGCCCGCCGACCTGCTTCAGTTCGGATTGATACTCTTCCACCGTGCGGTCGATGCTGGTGATGTAGAGGTCTTCACTCTGAGGAGTGGGGACCTTGAAGTTAACGGCCTTGAAGGGCCCGACCTTCGGAATAATTTTCAGGAAAAATGCCAGCAGGCGGGATCCAAAACCGGGCCGCCGATAGCCCCGCCCCCACTCCTTTTCGTAATTTGCGCGCGACAGATAGAAGAGAAACTTCTTTTTATCGAAGTTCCGATCTTCCTTCACCATCTCATCCCGGCGCGAAAGCAACGCGACCCGTGTCATTCCCGGGATGACCTGGCTCACGCTCCAGCGGAAAGTACCGATCGCCAGATCTTCGTCGGCGAGTACGTCATCCATGTTCAGCCCGTAGGTTTTTTTGAAGGTCCGATCGAGCAGACGTTGCGAGACTTCGAAGCCGATAAAGTCGTGATACCGGTCACTCGTATAACGGTTCTTCGCGACCTGCACCATGTCGAAGCCGAACTCGGTGCGTATATGCGCCTTCGGATCGTCGGCATAGGTCACCAGATCTCCATACTTCTTCTTCAGCGCCGGAAATTCGATCGCCACGACGTGGTTGACCATGGGGTGTCCGGTGTTGTCGGAGGCATAGTGCGCGAGGGCGCCGAGCGCGAAGGCGTACTCATTCAGATCTGAGGAATCGTCGATCAGGTTCATCACGAAATCGCCCGACCGCACGTAGTGGAGCAAGTCACTGAAAAACTTGTTACCGAACGGGTAGTAACCCATGTCCTGGATCATCGACCCGCCGTAGGCATAGGCATGCGCCTCGCGCAGATTTTTCTCGGTCGCCTGCGGAAACCGCTTCTTCAGGAGCGGTTCAATTTGATCCTTCCACAAAAGATCGACTACCTGCTCGTGGGTCAGCACGGAGTAGGCGGGAGCCAACTGGGCGCCATACACCACCGCACACAGCAGCACAAAAACGCGAATTGCGCGGGCCGCTTGCCGAAGCATGTGACTCCGCGCAATCCGGCGCATCGGGTCTCGCATGTCGGCCAAGTCCGTCCTCAGCGCGCTGCCTCCACAACCAATACCACGAACGAATCCGGCTCAACCTTCCGTTCCGGACGCGGTCCCACATTGGCCGTCACGGTGAAGATTTGGTGCGTCTTTGGGTCGAGTGCCATCGTGCGCGCTCCTTTTTGTGTGTTCACGGTCTGGATCACACTGAATTTATCCGCGGAGTCTTCGTGGATCACGGTGATGGTTCCATCCCCGGCCGAGGCCAATGCCAGACCTAGGTCCACATCGAAGGCGGTCGCGTCGCAGCCATCGCCGATCGCGGGGCTCGCCACCACCTTTCCGCTATCCGCGTCCACGATCGCCATCTTCTTGTTCCCGCAGCCGGCAAACAGGCGGCGGTTTTTGCGATCGAGCGAGAGCCCGGTTGGCTCCTCGCAATCGGCGAGTTTCCAGCGCGACTTTACTGCCAGTTTCACAGGATCGAACGCCACCAATTCCGACGTATCTTCAATGTTCACCCACATCGTGCCCTTTGCGTCGGTCGCAGCAAACTCCGGCTTGCCACCTAGGTCCACTTTCCCCACAACCTCGGCTTTGGATGCATCCACGGCGGTGGTGTCGTGGCCCTTCCCGTTGAAGGTAAAGACTCGCTTTGAGAACGGGTCATAGACAATCGCATCGGGCCCATTGCCGACTTTGATTTTCTTCTGGAGCGCGAGCGTCTTCAAATCGAACACGCTCACCGTGTCCTCTCCGCCATTGCTGGCGAATCCGCGTCCGAGATCCGGGACCAGCGCCACTCCATGCACTCTCGGAGTGTCAGGGATCTCGCCCACCTGCTTGCCGGAATCCGTGTCGATCACCATTACACGTGTCGCCCGCGCAATGAACAAACGATGCCCGTCACTGTCGACTGTCAGGTAGTCCCATCCGCCGTCACCGCCCAGCTTCCACGTTTTAGCGACTTTGTAATCCTCGCCGACGGCCACCGCTGCCACCGCAATCGTCGACAGCAAGACGAACCCGATTCGTACCGCTCGCATTTTCATGGACATCACTTTAGCGCATCCTCTCCGAGTCTCGCGACTCGCATGGACACTCAGGCGGCTCTGTTTCTCAGTTTACCGACGTAACTTTTCCGGCTGTGCGCGGCGTTCTATGCTTGCCCCATGGACATGCCACCGAATTCACCCACACCCGACTACGGCATGCTTGGTCCCGGCTCCGACATCAAGCTGCCCGCGGGCGCCGGGTTTGGACCAAGTGCGCCAACGGCCAAACCGCCTCTCCCGGCCCAACTGGTTGCTCCATCCGCCCGCATCGTCATGGCCCTGGTCTCAGTGACGATGACGCTGGGCATGTTTTTCTACGCGCAGTCGATGCTCAGCAAAGCTCGAAGCGCCGCCAGCGAATTGCGATCGACCAGCCCCGCGCGCTCCTCAAGTACACTGCGTGGTCCTGCGCAGAAAGACGCCGAGCAGCTTCTCCAGCGGGCCGCCGCCAATGATGCCGCCGCCACTGCGCAGATCGAGGCTCGCGCGGCCACATGGCGTGGACAGATCGCCCTCACGCCTCAACTCAGCCGCCTGATTACTGTGGGCTTGAACGCCAACGATCTGCGCGTGCGCGCCGCCACCATTCAACTTGACCTGGCCGCCATGAACGTCGCTCAGGACGCGGCCGCTGTCGATCGTCTTGCCGCGCAAGCCGAGTCCACCGATCACGCCACTCGCATCTGGGCGATCTGGACGCTTGGCCTGGTCGCGAACCGCGGCATCCAGCAGGAGCGCATCACCGATCTGCTGATCGCACATCTTGCGGACTCTGACATCGATTCCCGTCACTGGGCGGTCGAAGCGCTCTCCTACGTGGGAACAGATGCCACCATTCCGCCCCTCCTCAAGACGATGCACGACGATCCTTCACCGACCATCCGCGAGCGCGCCGCCTGTGCCCTGGCCGAGTCCGGCATGCTAACCAATCAGCAGCGCCGCACCACGATTCCGACCTTGCTTACGTACGCGGAAGACCCTTCTCTGGACGCGCAGACCCACGCGTGGACGTATCACGCCCTCCGGGACATTACCGCGCAGAATCTGCCCGACGATGCTGGCACGTGGCGAAATTGGTACTCCAGCAACCGCTAGCAGGCCTGTCCAGAGCGTTTAGCTGCCGGGAGGTGGGAACCAGATGCGGTTCCACAATTGTGCAAACTATTGCCCCTTACACCCCTCATAGGACCTAGAACCAGCCATCTCCTGCACATGCAGTTTGGAATCGGGCTTGCTCCTAGTCTTACCGGAGGTGCGTAACCAGCTCTCCAGATTCGGTCCGGCGCGTGCAAAACCGCTTTCTGCATTCGAACTCGGGCTCTTTATGCGTCCACGACCGGGCCTTCCTGAAGTTGGGAGCGACTTGCCATGAAGACTGCATTCCTGATTCTGTGCTTGCTTTTGACGACTGCGGCATTCGGACAATACGTCGGAGCTTCTATTAGCAGTCAGCCGCAACCCTACCAGGCGCCCAGCCATCCCCAACATGCGACTGTACAGCCCCTCGCGGCGGAACAATACGTCCTCGGGGGCACGGCCTATACTTCCGCGCAAGGCGAAAAACCGACCTGGGAACTGCCCCAGGCGCCCGTCCCGTCTCTTGGGGAGACGGCCCGCATCCTTCGAAAAGAGCATGCCAAGGTGAAAAAAGCTCGCGTTGTTTTCGAGAACTAGAGTCGGAGTTGAAACGCGCCCGGTTCGAAACTCTCCTTCCTGCGGCTCGATTGAAGGCCTAGCCTCTCTCCATATCCAGTCCCGGCAAAACTCAGCGGCGCTTTCGAAACTTGACCGGAACGTTCGTGGTCCTCGAGAGAAAACCAGCGTTAGTGTAGAGACGCGGCGCGCCGCGTCTCTACAGTTATGGCTGCAACTGAGTCAGTTCACCCAGTTGTTCGTCGCCGTCTCCAGCGCCCGGATGTATTCGATGACGGACTCGGACCAGCCATCGATGTGCGTCCAGGCGCCATAGCCAACGCCGTTCTTGTAAGACGCCACGTTGATCACGTATCCCGTCCCTTTCGGCTTGGGTACCGAATCGTGTGTCTGCTCGTCGGTAATGACGATCAAACGATCGTAGCGCTCGCTCGGATTACTGTCGGCACGCCGATTCAGCTCTTCTACCGCCTTGCCGAGATACGTCCCGTTGTGGCGCTGCGACGCGTCGATCGCGTCGCGCAGAGCAAAACCTCGACGCGCCGGCACTTCGACCAAGTTGTCCGAGAAAGAGAACACGCTCACCTTCTCGGCGATTTCACGCAAAAGCACCGCCAGACCGTAGGCCGCGTCGGTGCGCTGCATCTCCGAACGACGGGAGAGCGCAGCGGTCATGGAGCCGGAGACGTCGACCAGTACGATCGTGCGGCCGGTGATCTTCGGCTGTCCCGCAACGGACTTGAGCATCGTCTGCTCAAGCTGTGCTTCCCACTGCGGCGCGTAACGCGCAGCGGCAAGAAAACGGAACGGCAGCACGCGCACAGTGCTCATCGCGCTGAGCGCTTCGAGCACGAGCGTCTCGTCCACTGCGGCCTCGCGCAGGTTGCGGAGGTTGCGGAGCAGGGCGAGCGCACCCAGCTTCTTTTCACGCAGCAAGCGCTCCCAGGCCTCACGCTTGTCGGCACCGGACGAGAGTGCAACCTCCCAGGTGTCGGGCGTCGCCAGGCGTCCCCAGACGAGCTTCTTCCAGACGCCCGCCTGGGCCGCATCGCGCGGCTTGGCGTGCGAGAGAAAGAGCACGTCGCGCAGCTTGATGGGCCCGCCGCGATCGTACTTGGCGAGCTGGTACTCATCAAACTTCGGGAACGCCGCAGCCAACCCCTTCTTCACCTGCGCGGAGAGCGGCACACGTCCGTCCTTCCAGTAAATGGCGACGAACTCGGCGAGTTCATCGGCACGCTGAATGACGCGCTCCAGCGTCTCGGCAACCAGGCGCCGGTGCGTCGCGTGACGCGCCATCTCGCGGACCAGGAACAGCGGGGCATGACGCAGCTTCATCTGCTCACGCGCTTCGACGGCGAGCGCGGCGACCTTCTCGGACTGGACCTTGGGGACTAGTTCGGCGATGCGGCCGGCGATCTCGACGCCGTCCTCATAGAACTGCGTCTCCCAAAGCAGGCAGGCGAGCACCGAGCGGCGAAGTTGGTGCTCAGGCGTCAGGTTGCGGGCCGGTGCGCCCTCGTGGGTGCGCGGGCCGAAGTTGAGGTTGAGCATATTCAAACGTGCCATGAGTTACACCTCATTTTTGTTCTAGTCATCCCGAGCGGAGCGCTGCATCCTCCAGGGGGACCGCCCCTGGTCCACGCCTTAATGGGAACACCGACCTCGGGTTTGATCACCTTGTAAGTCGAATCCGTCATACTCTCCTCTCAAGCCGTTCGCCACCGCAATCGGCAACCTTGCACCAACGACTCCGATGTCGCGTCCGGCCACGATATACTTACCCAATCCAGACGCTCTGCGGCCGGAACTTTGAGGTTGCAAAATGCAACCTCAAAAATAAAGCATATGAGCAAGCCAATCGCAGTTCTTGCCAAACGCGTTGAATCCAGGATTCTCCTGATTCGAGGCTATCGCGTAATTCTCGACACCGACCTTGCTGAACTCTATGGGGTCGAAGTCAAGCGCCTCAACGAGCAAGTCAAACGGAATGCCCGTCGCTTTCCTGACGATTTCGTCATGCGACTCTCGGTTGAAGAGGCCGCAGACTTGAGGTCGCAAATTGCGACCTCAAGTTCCAGCCGCGGCGGGCGGCGATCCCTGCCGTACGCTTTCACTGAACACGGGGCGATCATGGCTGCGTCCGTTCTGAACTCCGGACGCGCCGTCGAGATGAGTATCTTCGTCGTGCGCGCTTTCGTGCGCATGCGCGAAGCCCTGGCCGCCAACCAGCAAATCATGTCCAAGCTGGCGGAACTCGAGCACCGGGTCGAAAGCCACGACACCAATATCCAGGAACTCATCGAAGCCATCCGCGAGTTGATGGAGCCGCCGCCAGCCAGCGGCGGCCGCATCGGGTTCGTACTTCCAGCCGACGCGGCCAAGAGTTCGTCCAAGTCACGCTAAGCTTCAACCAACTCTGGCAAGGCTTCATCCTGCTCCAACCGCAGCAGCCCCCCCTGGAACTCGGCCATTGTCTCTGCCGAGCGATGGGTCTCGACGAAGAGTTCCGCCTCGACCTCCGACGCGAGCGGGAAGAACCTGCGGTACAGCTCGATCTTCTGCCCCTCACTGGCCTGTCCCATGTAAAGCTTGAAGTCGATGCGCCCGGGCCTCAGCAGCGCTGGATCCAGGGTCTCGACGATGTTGCTGGTCATCACGAAGAGCACGTTCTCGGGTGCGTTGAACCCATCCAACACATTCAAAAGACCCGAGAGCGTAACTCCCAGTTGTGGCGGTGCGTCACTCTTCTCCCCCGGCGCACCCGGTGTCTTCTGGGCCCAGTCTGGCGGAGTTGTTCGCGCCTTGCCGCTCTTCATGCAATCGATGTCCTCAAAGAGAACGATCGAGTTGGGTGGGACGTCATTGATGGCCCGCATCAGCGTGCGATCGTTGAAGTCCGTAAGATTGACCGCATAGATTGACATTTCGAACTTTGCGGCAATCGCCGACACCAGCGAAGTTTTCCCGGTTCCGGGAGGGCCGTACAACAGATATCCCCTGTGATACGGCACTCCCAGCTGGCGATATCGTGGCCAGGACGCCTTGAATTTCCCAATATCCTGCAGCAGCTTTTCCTTCTCGCCCGGCTTCAAGACGACCGATTCCAGCAGCCTGGGCACGTAACCTTCTACCCTCGTCCAGTACTCCTCATAGGTGTACAGCGACGACTGAACTCCAATCTTGCGCTCGTGGCAGGCGGCAACCTCGTCCACAAAGCGCTTCAGGAATCGCTGGTTCCGACCAATCGTTCGGAACGTCAACGATTCGCTGCGCCGGTGCGACACCTGCTTCTTCTCATCGCTTCGATAGAAGTACACGATGAACGGCCTGCCCGCACGCCAGAACCAATGCCTGCCTGGAGCTGGGATCAGGGCCACGTTCTCGCCTCGGAGCTTTGTATCCACATCCACGCGCCGAATGCGCTTCAGGAATTCTTGCTCGAGAAGCCATTCCTTCACCCACACGAAGGCTGCGCCTTCGTCATTGACCGTGATCATCATCGTGGTCTGACTCACGAGCCAACCCCACAGCGTCTCTGGAACGGCACGCAGGTAAACCCCGAGGCCACCGATGATCATGAGCAGCAAGCCGCCGGAGGCGAACTGGTTGTGGCCGCTCAGTATACTTTTGAGAATCTCGCCCATATTCATTCCGTCACGGAGTTTGATTCCTCCTCTTCCGCTTCCTGTTCGCCCGAGAAGCCGATCCCGGCAAAGCCCGAGGGTTTGCGCACGGGCTTGGTCGGAATGATCAGGGCGATGTTCTCCATCTGCTCGCGCGTGGGTACGTTCTTGTTGCTGAAATCCGTGCAGTCCGCGACCTTGAACGGGACAGCACGAAATCTGCTAAAGCAGCAGTACACGGCCTCCTCGCTCTCGCGAAAGCCCTTCTGGATATGCGCCCAGTAGCATGCCCGGCACAGGGACTCTTCGTCTCTGAGCGCAGCTTTCTTCATTACGATGGTCTGCATAAGTCGTTTTTTCTAACCGGCGCTAAGCCGGAGTTAGTGGTTGAGGTCAATCGGCCGGGGAACAGGCGACAAAGGTACATTAGGGTGCTTTGAGCCACTCAGCCACCACGAGAGTGTTTTCTCGTGACAGGATTCGAACCTGTGAATACCCGCGTGATAGGCGAAGTAACCCTTATCTTCACCACCGGCCAACAATGTCTCTGCCGTGCCCAACAACATCAACGCCGGGGAACATGCGAGAAGAGAGTGACTCGAGGCCGCTTGCCCGCGGTACCTTGTGATTCAGGACTACGCCCTCGTCCCGCGGGTACTGCACCTCGGCAGGGTTCGCCACCCTGCACGTCTTCGTTAGGCGCGAAGTAACTCTTCTCTATCACCACCGGCGAAAAGCTTGAGACGCGGCAAGCCGCGTCTCTACTCATGCTTTCGATCGCGGGCTAAAAGCCAGCTCCACACTTTCATTATGGTCGGGGTACAGGGGGCCACGGTTAGGCTTGCGCCCTGGAGGGTTCGAACCTCCCGGCTCCAAACCGAGCCGTTCACCGAAGAAGTATCCGTGGCCTTTCGCCACCGACCCTGTGAAGTTAAAGCTGGGGGAAACAGCAGAAATCCCAATGAAATTAGGATCCGGCTAGCGGCAGCGGTATAGTCGATTCACAGTCGAAGGAACCGCGGCCTGGGCCACCCAGCAAAATTATGGTTGAGTCTGCGTTACGAGCGTCGGGGACTTAGTAACTGACGCAGTCGAACGACGCCCTGAGCCAAAATCGACCTTGTTTGGGTCGCTTTGGCGGCCGCAGCACGTTATGGGTTGTGCTAAGAATCGCCATTCTGGGCGTCCTTTCGTAGAAGATATTCTGAAGATGCCATGACTTTGATTTTTGCGCAAGAGGAAAACGAGATTTTTTTGTGGATTCGATGACGAAAAATGCTAGTGCGTCGCTCTCTGGCTGAAGTCGCCGTGGTTGTCGGGCCTCCGATCTGAGATTCCGAGTAACAGCAAGGCCGAGGATAAGCTCAGAAGCGGGCCCGCCACGCTGAACAGCGCCCTGCCGACCGTGCCGGGTGCACCGCCGTAGTATCCGTCAAGAACAAATACCACCACGGAGGTTGCCCCGGTGGGGATCAGCCACGATCTCGGAAATCGTTTCAGGTTTGGAATGGCCGCCGGCAGCAGCCACAAAAAGATGTACCAGAAATTCCGATCCCACAGCGACGAGGCAAAGTGGCGCACATACTCATGATTCCCATGAAGTGTCGCTGCAAAATGGATTGGACTTACGAAACTGCCGCCAACCCACCATTGCAGACCCATCATCGTAGCGAAGCTGGAGGCCCAACTGGTCAGGTTCCACACGGCGCTTCGCACCGGCGAGCTGGAGTCCTTGCGGACGGCAAACCACCAGGCGGCTGTGAACACGATGCTGAATGGAATGAACGACTCTTTTGTCATTGCGCCGAGCACCCCGATCACGGGTAACGCCCACCACCGACGTTCGCATAAGCTCCAGAGAAGAGCGAGCAGGAAGAAGCCTTCGCCGGCATCGACCAAGCCCTGCAGCCGAAGGTTTGGGACCGCGAAGTTGACCAAGTACAGCAGGGCCGCAACCAGAGAAACGGCGTAACTGCCGAATTGGCGTGTGCCGAGGAGCACCATGAGCAGCGCGGTTGCTGCCACGAACAGAGAGTCAACGGCCAGGAGTCCGAACATGGCTGGATCCCAACTGACGACGCACCCCCTTGCAAGCTGGTAGAAGGGCCTTGCTAGCCAAGGCACGAGCACCCGGAAACGAACGTGACCTGCTTCAACGTTTGCGGTTCCGGTGACCAGCGCTGCGTAGGTTTTGGTGTCGGCGAGCCCGGGAGTCTGGCGCGGGTCATACCGGTTGAGAATCGGGTAGCCGAGCCCCCACGAAATCAGGAAAAAAAGGCAGAAGAGACCCGCGAGTCTGGCCGTTGTCAGTCTCGTTTGCCCACCCGTCAGACTTTCCATGCGCGCTTGGCTCACAGGCAAGGTAGCGCCCTGATTGTCGGTTTGCAACCTGAATTCGAGATCTTGCTTTCGAGATCACGGCAGGTTGGTTTTCCCATCGGAATCTGTTAGTTTTCAGCGCGGTGAAATCGCCGCGGAGGATGGGTGTGAGATCTCGTAAGTGGATGATGCTGGTGGTGGGTTGTCTCGGGCTTTCCGTTTTCGTTCAGGCGCAGCAAGCAACGCAGCCAGATGAGGCTACACAGCGGCTCGCGCACGACATTTTCAAGCAACTGGTTGAGATCAACACGACCGATTCGGTGGGCAGTGTGACGGCGGCGTCCGAAGCCATGGTGCATCGGCTGCGTGATGCGGGATTTGCGGAGAGCGATATTCACGTGCTCGGTCCGAATGACCGGAAGAAGAACGTGGTCGTCCGGCTCCGCGGCTCAGGGAAACACCGGCCAGTGCTGTTGATCGGGCACCTCGACGTGGTGGAAGCCCGCCGCGAGGACTGGACCACCGATCCGTTTCAGTTCGTCGAGAAAGACGGCTACTTCTATGGGCGCGGCACGACCGACATGAAGGATGGCGATGCCATCATGACGGCCACGCTAATCCGGCTGAAGAAAGAAGGATTCGTGCCCAGCCGCGACATCATTCTCGCGATGACGGCGGATGAAGAAGGCGGGACTTCGAATGGCGTGGATTGGCTGATCAAGAACCATCGCGATCTGGTGGATGCGGAATTCGTGCTGAACCATGACGGCGGTGGTGTGCTGATGGAACACGGTAAACCGACCATGATGGAAGTTGATGCCACAGAGAAGTTGTACGGGGATTTCGTGTTGACCGCCACGAATCCGGGCGGGCACAGTTCCCTGCCCGTGCCCGACAACGCCATCTATGAACTGGCGGACGCGCTCACCCGGTTGGCCCATTTTCAGTTTCCGTTCGAACTGAACAACATCACGCGGGCTTATTACCAGCGCATGGCGCAATTCGAGCCCGGCCAGCGCGCCGCGGACATGAGGGCGATCTTAAATACGCCTCCCGATCTGGATGCGGTGGCACGACTGTCGAAGGATCCGATCGACAACTCGACTTTGCACACGACGTGCGTGGCTACGCGATTGAGCGGAGGTCACGCAAACAATGCGCTTCCGCAACGAGCACAGTCGAATGTGAATTGCAGAATCGAACCCGGCCATTCGCTGGAAGAGGTCCGCCAGATGATTGAGAAGGCAGTGGCTGACCCGAAGATCAGTGTGCAGTTCCGGGAGAACAATGGAGAACTTCTCGATCACGGTAGCGACCGGCACAGCTACGTGCCGCCGGCGCCGCGCGAAGAGGTCTTTGGTCCGCTCGACAAAGTCGTCTCTGCCATGTGGCCGGGGATTCCGGTGCTGCCCGCCATGAGCACCGGCGCTTCCGACGGCGTCTACACGAACGCGGCGGGCATGCCGACGTATGCGGTCTCCGGAGTTGCCTACGATCGCGACGATATCCGCGCACACGGCAAGGATGAGCGGGAAGGGGTAGATGGGTTTTATCGCGGAGTGGATTTTTATTATCAGTTTCTTAAGGCCGTGACCAAGGATTGAAGGCCTAAGGATTTGGCTGACGGCTGAAGGCTGACGGCTTCTCTTGTTGACATTCGCTTTACTTTCGCCTATGCTGCGCGCATGGCGATCACTCGGCGTCAACACGAGTTGTATGACTTCCTTTCGCGCTTTGTGAACGAAAAGGGTTACTCCCCTTCGTTTGAAGAGATCAAGGAAGGGATGGGCCTGAGTTCGCTGGCCACGGTGCACAAGCACGTCACAAATCTCGAAAAGAAGGGCCTGATTACCCGCGACTATAACCGCAGCCGGTCGATTGATCTTTTGCCGCCCAAGGGAAAGCTGAAACAGTCGATGGCGGTGAATACGGCGATGGTGCTGCCGCTGGTGGGCCGGATCGCGGCCGGGCAACCGATTGAGGCGGTGCAGAATAACGAAACGATCTCGCTGGCGGATTTCGTGCGCTCCAAGGAAGTGTTCGTGCTCGAAGTGCGCGGCGAGTCCATGCAAGACGAAGCGATTCTGGACGGCGACTATGTGCTGGTCGAGAAGACCAAGACCGCGCATAACGGCGATATCGTCGTGGCGCTGGTCGATACAACGGATGCGACGCTCAAACGGTTCTATCGCGAGGGAGACAATATCCGGCTGCAGCCCTCGAATGCGACCATGAAACCGATTATCGTTCCGGCGGCCTCGGTCGAGATCCAGGGACGGGTGATCGGGGTGCTCAGGAAGTACTGAAGATTGACGGATGGCAGCCTCTGCTGCCCCCTCCCATCGAACTCAGAGTTTCAATTTCCCTTGCGAACACGCTTGCCTGTGTCGAGTATTTATTTGACACAAGCAAGTAATGGGACTCGAGCCGCCGGGAGACCTGGACGGGCGAGGACGCTCGTCCCTCCACTAAGAATCGATTTAGCTCGAGTGACGATCCAGCGCCTTCTGGATGTCTTCTTTCGAGCGGTAGCCGACGAGTTGTTCGACGACCTGCCCGTTCTTGAAGACCAGCAGGGTGGGGATACCAGTGACTTTGTAGCGCATGGGCGTGGCACCGTTGCGGTCGACATCCATTTTGCCAACTTTGACTTTGCCCTGATACTCAGTGGCGAGCTCGTCGACGATGGGGGCGATGGCGCGGCACGGGCCACACCAGGCAGCCCAAAAATCAACCAGCACAGGTTTGTCTGACTTCAGCACATCCGAATCGAAATTCGCGTCTGTGACTTCGACGATGGCGTTGCTTGCCATTAATCCTCCAGGGGTTCTCAGTTCTCCGCCGTTTGGCGGCACCGGGCCGGACGTATCAATGGTCGCGGTGGGTCCTAGACTTCTATCCTAGCACTGCCTCTTAGATGCTCGGCAAGAGCAGAAGTCGCAGGGGTGCCGCGGAGTTACCGGGAGGGCCAGGAGTCGTAGAATGGCTGATCTTTAAGACAGGACGAGATTTTGTGAACGCCCATCTGGACAATTTGAGAGTCGTGCTCGTCGGGACGCGGAATCCCCTCAATATTGGAGCGGCCGCACGCGCGATGAGCAACTTTGGGGTCAAGCATTTGCGGGTCGTCAATGCTTATAAGGTGGCGTTCCGGGAGGCGCGGTCGGCGGTTGATGCTGCGGAATTGCTGTCGAACGCGGAAGAGTTGGGGAGCGTTGCGGAGGCCGTGGCGGACTGCCGTTTGGTGGTCGGTACAACCGCGGCGGGACGGCGGGACTTACGGCATGAACTCAGGCGGCTGGAGCAGGGCGGGCGAGCGATCCGCCAGCGCCTGGCATCGGGGCCGGTGGCCTTGCTGTTTGGCTCGGAGAAGGTCGGGCTTTCCAATACCGATCTCAGCTACTGCGATTGGCTGATGCGAATTCCGACGCGGGCCCAGCATGGATCGATGAATCTGGGACAGGCGGTTGCGCTTTGTCTGTATGAGCTGGTGCGTGAGGGAAAGACGTCGGCGGAGAAGTCCCGATCCACTTCCGCTGAGGCGGGAAAAGTGGAAATGATCACGCAGCTGTTGTTCGGCGTCCTGCGCTCAAGCGGGTACGTAAAGCCTCGGCTGGATTCCGCCACCGAGGAGAATGTGCGGCGGATGGTCCGGCGCATGCAATTGGACGCGAGTGATGCCGAGGTGTGGCTGGGGATGTTGCGGCAGATCGCGTGGAAATTGTCCAGCGATCATGACAAAGGGTGAAGAAGTCGCCGCCTATTCATTCGTCCCGGGGATTCCCATTCATTCCGCGGGAGACGGCGGCTCCCGTGCGGATCTAAAACCAAGTGCGCTATCTCTTTGCAGCTACAAACCTTCCGGTTGCTGTTTCCGGTTTTGTGACGAATGTCACAGTTAGAAGTGACCTAAAACACAGCCCCGATGTTCACGTGGACCTGACAATGTCGCCAATCGGTTTGGGGTAGACAAGTTTTCATGATCCTAAGTTTCTAAGAGGAGAGTGTATGCGGCTCAAGAGTTGGGCGGTATGGTTTTCGATCGTGGCAGTGGCTTTGGCCCTGGTGCCATACAGTCATGCCATTCCACCGTTTGCCCGCCAGTATGGGACGTCGTGCAGCACGTGTCACAATGATTTTCCGAAGTTGAATGATTTCGGGAAGGCGTTCAAGGATGCGGGTTTCAAGTTCCCTAAGGACGACGAGGACTTCATCAAGGTTCCTCCCGTCATGCTCGGCGCCGCGGCGCAGAAGGACCAGTGGCCGCATACCATTTATCCGGGCATGATTCCGGGCATGC
>JAIQFZ010000188.1 GCA_020073015.1 Terriglobia bacterium
CGACTCGCACGTTTGTTCCATGCTTCCTTCGGACTCCGCCTCGCGGCGATAGCCCTTGCATCATCACTAGGCCTTCACCTCCATCAGGTCGGCCAGAGGACTTTCACCTCCAAGTTACTGAGCATGCCCAGCACACAACGAAGCCGCTAGCGCGGCGGACGCTACCGCGTGGTCGTCGCCAGCATTGTTGCCGGTGTAAGGTTTTGGGTCACAAGGAGGTTACTGTGACCCGACTCAGGAAGCTGATGCTGGACGAACTCCAGCGTCGCAACTACGCTCAGAACACCGTCCGTGCCTATATCCACGCCATAGAGGATTTCGCGAAGTACTTCCACCGTTCGCCAGATCGCCTCGGCCCAGAACATATTCGCGAGTACCAGGTTCACCTGTTTCGCGACTGCAAACTCTCGGCGGGAACCATCGAAGGTCGTACCGCTGCTCTACGTTTTCTCTTCGTCAAGACACTCAGACGGCCGTATCTTCCCGATCACATACCGTTTCCCAAGCGTCAGAGGCGGATGCCCACAGTACTGAGTCAAGAGGAAGTGGCGCGGCTCATTGCTTCCGCGCAGAACCTGATGCACCGCACCATGCTGATGATGCTGTATGCGACCGGCCTGCGACGGGCTGAACTATGCCAGCTCAAGGTCTGTGATATCGACAGCGAACGCATGGTCATTCATGTTCGCCAGGGCAAGGGCGGCCGTGACCGCGACGTCCTGTTGACCCCGAAGCTGCTGGAGACCCTGCGCGAGTATTGGCGCTGGATGAAGCCGAAGACATATCTGTTTCCCGGCACCGTCAACAACTGGCGGGCCGACGTGCCCATCACAGAGAAGATTGTCTGGACCGCTGTGGCTGAGGCCGCGAAACATGCTGGGGTGACCAAGCATGTGTCTCCTCACACCCTCAGGCACAGTTTCGCCACCCACATGCTCGAAGCCGGCGCCGATCTGCGCACGATCCAGGTTCTGCTGGGTCATGCCAAGCTCGCCGACACCACTGTCTACCTGCACTTGTCCCGGCGTCATCTGCAAGCAGTTCCCAGCCCGCTGGAAGCGATCGAGGTGTCTGGTCCCGACCAGGTGAAGCGTTCCAGGAGGCTGATCAAGCGATGAGTCGGTCCACCCTTGAGGTGGCCGACATCGTTCGTGCATCCGGCAACAGATTTTGGGAGCACTACGGATCACACCTTGCGTGGCAGCATCGCAAGGTGCTCGATGCCATCGTCCGCTGCCGCACTGCGGCCTTGGGCGCTCATCGTGATCAGTGCACCCGCTGCGGACACCAGGCTATCTCTTACAACTCATGCCGTAACCGGCACTGCCCCAGATGTCAGGGGAACGCCCGCTCCCGATGGCTCGCCAAGCGCAGGACTGAACTGTTGCCCGTCTCTCACTTTCACATCGTCTTCACGCTGCCGCACGAACTCTCCGCTCTAGCCCTGCAGAACAAGCGACTGCTTTACGATCTACTGTTCCGAGCTAGTGCAGCGACGCTGCTCGAACTCGCCGGCGACCCGAAACATCTGGGTGCAGATATCGGGTTTCTTGGCGTGCTCCACACTTGGGGACAGAACCTTCACCATCATCCGCACATACACTACGTGGTTCCTGCTGGCGGTCTTGCACCCGACGGTTCCCGATGGATCCCCTCCTCGAGACGATTCTTCCTGCCCGTCGCCGCGCTGAGTTGCATCTTCCGGGGCAAGTTCGCAGCCGGACTGAAGCAACTCTTTCTTCAGCACAAGCTCCAGTTTCACGGCTCACTCCAGAGTCTTGCTGAGCCACGTCGCTTTCGCCAGTTTCTCCGACAGCTCTTCCACCAAGACTGGGTCGTCTATGCCAAGCCACCCTTCGGCGGTCCCGAGCATGTTCTGAACTATCTCGCCCGCTATACGCACCGCGTCGCCATCTCCAACCATCGGCTGGTGTCGTTTCAGAATGATCGAGTCTCGTTTCGCTGGAAAGACTATGCGCACGGCGGCAAGCAGAAAATCATGACGGTCTCCGCAGATGAGTTCCTGCGCCGCTTCCTGGTCCACGTTCTGCCCAAGGGCTTGGTACGCATCCGCCACTTCGGCTTTTTCGCAAACCGCAGGCGTGGCAGTATGCTCGTACGCTGCCGTGCTCTGCTTGGCGCAGACGACTGTGCAACTGATCCCGAGATCACAGCCCAGCTGCGCTGTCCGGTTTGCTGCGGTCCCATGCTCGTCGTCGAACGGATGACCAGTAGCCAGCTTCATTTCCGCTTGGGCCTGATCCTGTCTGATCCACAGAGGCGCAGCCTTGATTCCTCCTGAGATATCGATGACACAACTTGCTTCGATCATCGTCGGTCGCAGGTGTGTTCAAACACGCCACGCCCTCGTGTGCTCAACCGGCGGTTTTGCCCACCGATACGAACTCTTCTTCTGCAGTCTGAGACTCCGCGGCCGCTTACAGGAACAGGTCCACGACTCTTTTCGTTCCGGTTTTTTGCTGCAAAGACGGTTAGTAACCTGCACAGCCCAATCGAAATCCCATAGATCTCACCGCATCCGCCGCAAACGCTAGCGGCTCAGTTCAAACGACCCTATCGAAACTGCCCCGACCACACGGACCTGTCATCCCCGCACTTCTGCTTCGGGGCAGTCCCGATAGGGATCTATCGTTTGTCGGTACGAATCCTGAAAACGCAGCCAACTTCTGTATTGCCCGTCGCTCGGTAGGAATCTCAGCTATTGTCAGCGGGCAAGTTGCTCGTCATCGCCCGAAATGCCGATTTCAGCCTCACCGTCCACCAGCCAATTCTTACGAATTATTTCTTACACTTTCGTGTTATTTCGACTCTGATGTACTATCTCCGGTATCGCGCGCTAGTTGCCGAACTTCGCCCTTGCAGGAGCGCTAGTGGATCGACGCAGCTTCTTGAAGTCCGCCACCGCAACAGGACTCACAGTCGGTCTGTACAAGGCCAGTGCCAACGCCTCCATGCCTGAACACAACTGGGACAAATACGATTGGGGATCGGGGCTTCCGGTTCCCGACCGGCTTTATCAGGGCCCGTTCCCACAGTATGGTCCCGGTGCGGTTGTTCCCGACAGCGATGTCACGATGATCACTTCGCCATCCAAGGACATCGTCAGCAATTACGGCATGGGCCTCATCGTCTATGTCTCCGACGACACCGGACCACTTCATGTCCCCGGTCAAACGCTGGAACGAACGCTCGAAGATCTGATCAAGCTACCCTTCGCGCAGAAGATCTACATCCGCCCCAACTGGCGCGATGTCCAGAAACAGCCTGGCCGCCTCGACTTCCCGGACTGGTGGAAGATCACGTTCGATCTGGCTCGCCGCTACGACAAGCGAATCGGTTTCCGAGTCATGCTGGAGAATCCCGACTTTCCGGATCCTGGTGTCCCGGATTTTCTCCTCAACAAGGTTCCCTACGTAAAGCTCAAAGGTGAGTGGAAGGGCAACCCCGCGGAAATGCGCTACCGGAAAGATAACCGCGTGCCGCGTTACGATCACCCGGCGTATCAAGCTGCGTTTCGCGAGTTGAATGGGCTGCTTGCCGCCGAACTCAACGGTCATCCACTGGTCGAGTTCGTGGACACGATGATGTACGGTTTTTGGGGTGAAGGGCATACGTGGCCATTCGAGGGCAATCCCTTCCCAAGCCAGTTGGTTGCGGAACAGACCTGGGCGGCAATGTTCGAGATGCAGCTCGAACACTGGACCAAAGTCCCGCTGGCCACGAACACGCAGCCCGACTTCAGTTCCGTCGGCAACTCCGACCTGCTTGATCGCACGATCCGTACTGGCAACTGGCTGCGTACCGATACGATCTTCATTGAGAACACTCAGATCGAGGCGCTGAGCTACCGTCCACCTTGGGCCGCTGCGATCTGTGAGGTTGGTTTCACCACCGGCGATCCGCAGGAACTTCGCAGCGACGAAGACGGAATTACTTACAACGAGCAAATCATTTCCCACGCAGCCGATGTCGGCGTCAACTATCTATCGCTTTGGAGTTGGCACAATCAGTCCGCCGGCAGCATCTTGAGCTACTACGATAAGTTCCCCGGGCCAATCGACGAGATGGCCCGCCAGATCGGCTACCGCATCCGCCCGTCGTTTATCTGGACCTTCATGCGGGACGGAGTTACTGGTCTGGTGATCGGACTCGCAAACGATGGAATCACGCCTGTTCCTGGAGTGCTTCGCCTGAGCGTGCTGAGTGAGGACAACAAGATCAACGTATCAGGCTGCATCGACCCGGGGTATCCGAAACCGACGGGCGTTCATCAAGCGATGCTGATGCTGCCTACAGGCGTCCAATGGGAGGGTCTGCGGCTGAAAGCTGAGCTCGAAGTTAAGGGCGTGCGTTATCCGGTCCGATGGGCGTGCCGGCAGAAGGTCAATTCGGATGGCTCATTGACGCTGCGCCACAATTACAACCCTGATCAGCCGTTGGTGTAGAGGCGTAGGACTTGTCGGAATGTCACCTGCTTTACACGGCGCACTTCGACCCCAGCAACTGACAGTCCCGCGATTGCTGCGGGCACGAATGACGGAGTGCCGGTGGGAGAACTGAATCTTGAAGGCTCGCCGCGAGTCAAAATCCTGAAACGTAGACATCGACTGCTACCGAGACAATAGGAGTAATCCGTTGAGATTGGACGTGAATCGCCGCGAATTCCTGAAGATCGCTGCTGGGGCCGGCGCCGCCTTGGCCATGCCAACTTCAGGACATACTGCTGTCTCCTCCAAAATGATCGGCATCCAGGTCGGAGCAGTTTCGTTTGTGGATGAAGGTACCGAGAAAGTCCTTGATGTGCTTCAGGAACGTGCCTGCGTGAATACGCTGTTTCTTGCGGTATTCACCTATGGTCGCGGTATCGCCGGAAGACAGATTCCGGGCCAACCGCTGCCCGATCACGGCAAGCAGGAGTACGATCTCAATTTTCACGGCGGGAACTTCGCCATCCCTCATCCCCAGTACTACAAGAACACGGTTCTCAAGGACACGCGCGCTCCCGACCACGGCGACCTGGATATCCTGGCCGAAGTGCTGCCCGCGGCTAAAAAGCGCGGCATGAAGGTCATCTGTTGGCTTGAGGACGTGTTTCGCACCGACTTGCCGAACATCGAGAAAGTCCAGGAGCGGGATCTGTACGGGCGGAACGCCGAGACGCTGTGCGTCAACAATCCGGACTACCGGAATTTCCTGACCGGTCTGGTCGAGGACTATGCCCGCTCCTATGACATCGACGGAATTATGTGGGGGTCCGAGCGGCAGGGTGCACTTTCGGATGGCTTGGGAGCCACGCATGACGTACCGCCGATCGATCCGGGTAACGTAACTTGCTTCTGCGGGTTTTGTCAGAGCAAAGCGAAAGAGCGCGGTATCAATGTGGAGCGCGCCAGGCAGGGATTCCTGCAGTTGGAAAAATTCGTTCGCTCGGCGCGGAGCGGCAAACGCCCCGTGGACGGCTACTACGTTCAGTTCTGGCGGCTCCTATTACGGTATCCCGAACTGGCCGCTTGGGAAATGCTCTGGACTGACAGCCTTCGAGAGACCTACGCCGCGATATATAGAACGGTAAAGGCAGCGGAGCAGACGGTGCCGGTAGGTTGGCACATCTGGCACAACAATTCCTTCAATCCGATCTACCGTGCGGAACAGGACCTTCATGAGCTCTCGAATTATTCGGATTTTATAAAGATCGTTATGTACAACAATTGCGGCGGCGAGCGGATGGCGCTGTATGCAGACAATATCGGCTCGACACTTTATGGAGATCTCTCGAAACAGAGCCTGATCGATCTTAACTATGCACTGATGGGATTCAAGGAGCGCAGC